>JAFGRV010000238.1 GCA_016934975.1 Spirochaetales bacterium
AAAATTATATCCTATTTAACAACTATTCCACCGGGAGAGTTAAATAGAAATAATATTGCAAAATATCTGGAACAGGATAATAAAACTGTACAAAATTATTTAAATATTCTTCATGAAACAGGAATTATTAATCTAATTAAAGAAATGAAAATTGGAAGTAACCTATTAAAAACTAAAGAAAAAATTTATTTAAATAATCCTGATATTTACCATGCCGTGTCAGAAGAGATCGGAATTGAAAATAGAATTGGAGCCATTAGAGAAATATTTTTTATTAATATGATTAGAAATTCAGAAAATAAAATTTTTTATAGTAACATCGGTGATTTTGAGATTAATGGAATTTATTTTGAAATTGGAGGAAGAAAGAAATCCATAAAACAAATAAAAGAATATATAGATAATTCATTTATAGTGAAAGATGATATAATATATTATGAAAAGAATACTATACCGTTAATGTATTTTGGTTTTTTGTATTAAGAACAGGGATTTGGAACAAACATTCGGAACCCGGTAGAAATAACAAGGATGAGGCGGCGATGGTCGAAGAAGCTGATCACAAAACACTCACCCACATGCCGGTTCCCTCCCGGTTAAGGCACCCCAGATAATCGCCGCTGCGCAGCCTACGCCCTGTTTAACCGTAATTGCTTCCCGGGGGCAATTTAATTGGCAGGCGCCGCATTCCATACAACTATCTTTTTTTACAATTGTCGCACGTTTATTTTCTATTTCAAATACTCCGTGAGGGCATACAGCCAGACACATTCTACAACCGTTGCATTTTCCCTGATCCAATTGCAGGGTTGTCACATTCTTTAAATAGTGTTGTGTATCCATGTATTCTCCTTTCATCCTTTATGATCAAAAGAAAGCCGCCGCCGTTCCGTGAACGGCCGTTCAGCGAACGGACTTTGCAGGTGGTCTTTTACTGTAAAAACAAAAAGACTGCGATAGCCATGCTGCCGATCAAAGCGAGTGCTTGCAGTCTCACGGCGTAACGCATTTCTTTTTTCACTCCGGACAAGGATGTAAATGTGGAAGCCCCGGTAAAATTCATAAATATAAAAGAGGGAACTGCCGTCATAATTAAAAACCATCCTATATGACTTAAGACACCGGGGCCTGTTATACCCAGAAAATAAGCAGGTATAAAGAAAAGGGCTCCGGCGATGGCACCTTTTAAGGCAAATGCCCTGCCGGGAATAAAGGGCAGAAAGAGAGGCGCAAAAACAGTGCCTGCAAAGTACATAAGAATTATATTTATAAGTATCACATAACGAGGTCCCGGAAATTGAGCACCGGAGAAAAAGAGGATAATAAAAAGAACCGAGAGAGCCAACAGGAAATATTTAAACCCATTCAAAACTTCCGCCCCGATTAAACGAGCCCTGTCACTCATGGTAAAAGTTACCCTGCGCATTTCCGTTGTCGCTTTTTTCCCATTTTTTAGAAAACTCTTAATATCACAAGCTCTCACCGGACCATAGGTCACCTTAAAACCGCATTTCTCTTTTACGACGTGAGCACTGATCCCCGGCGCGCCAAGCTGGGGTGCGATAACTTCCCGGTGAGAGACGATCTTTTCAAGATGAGTAAGGTTTATCTGTCTTACAACTTCATCTGTTCCGAAAGTCCCTTTGCCTGCCGCACACCACACATTTATTCCTTTGCTGTCCAGAACCAGAATCCAAACATGCAATCCATCCAGATCTTTACGCAGATAATCAAAACTGAGTTTATAATTTGCCGAAAGCAAAACCGGCGATTTATCATCGGGACTCCCGAAAGCATATAACCCCGGTTCGACCCTATAATTGTTTCTGGAAAAAGCAAGCCTTACTTTCAAGGAGCCCAGGTAATCTTCCGCGCTTAAATTTGCAGAGACGACCGGCACCTTTTGCCCCGCTGTTTCCAGATATCCTGTTATATACGACATTTTTTTCATAACTTTGAAATAATCATGGATGATACCGCGATCGCAATCCCTAGAAAAATGATACCGTAAATAACGATATTCCGTATCATGGCGGCCCTGTTTCCTTTCGCGGAACCCGAACCGCAGCAGCCGGATGACTGTGCATCTGTCTGCCCATTTGAACAGCATGATTTTTCACTATTGTTCGTTTTACTCATATAAACTCCTTATTAAAAAAATTAATTATAATAATTTAATAACCTTATCAAAACTTCCGGACATTCCGTCAGTGGTTTTACATTTGCTGCCAGGACACAGCGTATTCTGTCAATGCATCAGGCACAATTATCTCCGGAGATGTCACCACCCACTTGCCTTGCATTCCCAAGGCTTTGGCCGTGAGCTCAAAATGGCACATGGCAATACCCACTTCCAACCGCTGTACATCTGCAAGACCCAGGAGATGTTTAAACAGAGGCGGCGGATAACCCGGCGTCCGCCGGAGATAGAAATGCCAGATGTTATTGTGTTTAATTATTCGCCACGGCTGTTTATTCGAGGCTGATGGCCCCAAACGTACCATTTCCAGGGGTTCGGCATATTTCCCTGCAGACTCAGGGGAAAGGGGTACATCAAACTGTCTATCAAAAAACAGCTTCTCCCACGACACCCGCCGTGAAGCACCTATTCTACGGCGCATCCATCCTTCTCTTGCTCCGGCTGCGATGGTGCCGGTTGCTGTTACTGCCGGAACAGTCTCTTCCTTGGCTGCCCCGATTTTCCCGGCAAAACGGCTCCTGGAAAAAGAGCCCCCAAGCCAACAGGTGCCCAGTTCCAGATTACTAGCAAAGAGAATGGCTCGTTCCATCTGGTAGCCGAAATCTTCCAAATTTTTATTTCCCGTCCCCATGGCGCCGATGATAAAACCGGTGGCACCTTTGATAAAACCATAGGTTCCCAGCTTTTTCAGGGCTTTCGAGTCTTCTTCCGTCGCCGCGGCCAGTTTAAAGCGAATCGCGGTCCCCAAAGGTCCCGGACCCAAGGCTGACAGGTAATCCTCCAGCTTTTTCCGTTTCCCGGCTTCTATAGGGGATTTTTCATACACACGACAGGAAAATCGCTGCCTGATCACATCTGTTATTGGTTTGTTAAATTCCAAAATTTCCATATTATTTTTATGCATCATACACACTCCATATGTTTATAAACTTAAACACATCAACACATTTAATAAAAAAAAATCAACAACACGTACGAAGACTTTTTAAAATCGATTCCAGTAAATTTATTATAAACTCTTTATTCAAAGAATAATATACTTCCTTCCCATCCTTCCTTGACTTCAAGAATTTTGCTCTTTTCATGAGATTGAGATGATGAGAGATGGTCGGACGGCTTAATGTAAATTCCGCTGCAATTTCCGTTACCCCCACCTCTTTTTTTGTCGAAAAAAGCATGATAATGTCCTGACGAGTTTTATCCGATAAAACCTGAAAAAAATCCGAACATTCTTCCTGACATTCACAAAATCCAGATTTTGATTCCATATGTTTAACCATATCAACATGTTAATCATTTTTCTATTATTTGTCAAGGTTTAATTAAAAAAAAATTATAGGAAAGCGTACATCTATATATTTATTGCTGATATGAATACACAGGTATCTTGATCTCTTTTAGAGAAGCCCCTTGTATTTTTGTTAATTCTTCCAGTTCTTCCAAAACCTTGCCTTTGAAAAT
>JAFGRV010000239.1 GCA_016934975.1 Spirochaetales bacterium
CCGCGGACCCAATCCAGTTTACTTGAGGCGATGCAGGAAGGGAGCGTGACAGTCGACGGGACAACCTATAAACTTAAAGATCCGTTTTTTGTTCTGGCAACCCAGAACCCTGTTACTTTTGTGGGTTCGTTCCTCCTCCCGGAAGCTCAGGTCGACCGGTTTGGGATATCTTTTTCCATCGGGTACCTTGATGAGGATAATGAGGTTATTATGTTAGGCAGATTCCAGGAAAAAAATCCTCTTATGGAATTAAAACCCGTTGCGACTCCGGAGGATATCCTTGAAATTCGAAAAATGGTAAGAATGGTTATGGTGAAGGATGAGATTAAGCACTTCATTGTTAAAATAGCGGCGGATTCGAGAAAACATAAAAACATAAAACTTGGATTAAGTCCAAGAGCAACACAGCATCTTCTTCTTGCATCCCAGGCTCTCGCTTTTTTAAAGAAAAGAAGCTATGTCATCCCGGAAGATGTTTTAAAAATGGCACAACCTGTCCTCGCCCATAGACTTGTATTGTCCGCGGAAGCAAAAATAGAAAATAAAACCGCGGACATGATTATTGCCGGAATTAAGCAAAATGTGGAAGTTCCAACCGGGGTCTCCTGAGAGTAAAAATCGTTGTAAAGATTCTTCCAACTGATCTCTTTTAAAAGGGGTATGTATGAGTAATAGTCATCCGGTTAAATTACGCGCACTCACAATTTATTTTTTCTGTGTATTTATTGCTTTCCTCGCGGGAACATATTTTGACCGGTTTATTTATATGCTCTTTATTGCTCTTCTTCTTTTACCTTTCATTTCATTTATTATGCTTTTATACACCTATTCCAAATTACGGTTTTCCCAGAATTTTAGTAATGAACATCCGGTGAAAGGTGAAGTCGTGAGTTATACGATTCACTTTGCGAATGAAAGTTTTCTTCCTTTTTTTCATGTACGAATGAGCTTTATGACAATTACTCCCCTTATGGATGTCCATCTCCCGACATTTTCCGTTTTTTTAAGACCGGGCGGGGAATTTAAAAGAACCTTTGAAATCAATTGTCCTTTCAGGGGAGTTTATACCGTGGGTCTTGAACAAGTCATTATCGAGGATATACTCCATTTTTTTCAATTAAAACATAAGGTCTGGCATAATACTTTTTATGTTTACCCCCGTGTTCTTCCTTTACAGAATTTTTCCCCGGGATTAGAGGATATTGATGGAGGAGATAAAGGTCTTCCCTTTAGCGGAGAACCGGATTATGCCATGTTCGATCAACTGAAAGAGTATCGACCGGGAGAACCGGTCAAACATATTTACTGGAAAAAGTTCGGTATTATCGGGAAGCCTATAATAAAGCAATTTGATACATCTCCCCAACCGGCGGTCAGAATTTATTTTGATCTCACCAAGCCCCGTGAAAAACAAATAAGCGAACTCGAAATTGAAGATAACTCTGTTGAAATCCTTGTCGCCCTGGTGAAATATTTCCTGGATCATGAGCTTCGAAGTTCCGTAAAAGCACCCGGGAGAGAATTTTTTAATTTTGAAGGGACAGATGCCGGGGATTTTATGGAGTTTCATAAATCTACGACAAACCTGATTTTTCAAGATACGATTCCGCTTTCAAGGCTTTATAAAATAGAGGAAAAAGGACAAAAAATCGATTCAAACTCGATTTTTTTTATCACTCACAATATTGATATTGAACTTTTTAATCTTATACAGTCGGCTTTAGGTTCGAATATTATTTTTACAGTGGTTTTTAATCAATCGGGATTTTCTACGGAACAAAGCTTAAGAAATCAGGATTTTTTTAATTCTCTAAAAAACCGTGGAGCAAGAATCATCGCTGTAAATCATTCAAAAACTATAATAGATGATCTTGAAAAGGAATTTCATGAGTAAAACGACCGGAACAAAAAAGAGCCCGGGGAAAATGATTTTATCTTTTATCGCGGCGTACATCTTTGCTTTAGGATTTCCCCTTATGGCAAAAGTGTTACTCAATTCGAATCTCTCGGCTTTCTTAATTGTAGTACTTGTGGTGATTAAGCCAACTCTTGGTATCCTGGAGGACCTATTGCCAAAAGTAGAGAAATATGTTCCCGGGAAAATAAAGTATGTGCTTATTATTTTATCGAGTGTGTTCTCTTTTATTTTTGCTTTTATAATTACTATTGGAATTCTTATTACCCCGGCAAATTCATATAGAATTCTTTTTAAAGCAATGCAGGCACATGTGCTTAATCCGGGAAGGGTGGCGAATATTTTTGTCCTTTTTATTGCATTCTTTGCCACAACCTTTTCATGTAAAATAATAAAGAATGATTATGCAGGCCCTCTTTTGGGGATGGGGCTTATTATTTCGCTGCTTTCCGTACTCATATTTCAATCTGCTGCTATCTATCTTGTTTCTCTTATTTTTATTATCGGTTGTTTTGTTTATCTGGGATGGCGCCATCTGGATAAAGGTAACAGGCTGTCGAGTGTTGTTTTTTCAATTATTATAGTATCTCTCTGTTTCGGCGTGGGGTATGGCCTTCACCGTTTATTGGGAATTCAGAGAAGTGAAACGATTGATAATCTTTCTGTCTCAATCCGCGGATCGGTCTCCAGGCTTTTTCCTCAGATACCACTCATATATGAACTTCCGGAGTTCGGGTTTTCTTTTGAAGATGAGTTTGATAAAGATCTCGGTTCTACTCCGATTCTTTCAAATATTGCCTTGTTTGAGGTGGAAGGTAATCCCGGCCGGAGAAATATCTACCTGAAAACACGAATACATGAGCAGTTCATAAATAATAATTGGGAATCCCCTGCTTATAATGACTATATGGATAAACAACGAAAAAGAATGATCGGGAAAAATTACATCGAAAACAGCGAAGATAAAACCTATGTTGCAATACCTTTCCGTACAGGCACTGAAAGTAAAGCAGACGATGAGATCGGGTTAAAGTTAGTGGGGGAATATTTTAATTTTCTCCCGCAAACCCTGCACACTCTATCGTTTCGTTTTCTATATAATCCTCCGGGTGTGGTTTTCGGAGATTCCGACCAGGGCTATTATCTCGATAATATGAAGATGCTTTTATACGGGGATATGGTATATTTAAAGGAAGGTCCCGGTGTCATCAGGAAACCGGAGAGCTTTAAACCATATCTTCAAATTCCCCTATCTCTTTCCCCTGAAATTAAGGCGATGGCCGAAGAGTATGGGGATATTCTGGAACCTCGTGGTAAAATCGCGGCGATTATCCGTGATCTGGCATTACATTATACCTACAACATCGATACAGGGACGATAAAAAGGAATGAAAACTTTCTCGATAACTTTCTGTTAAAAACAAAAGAAGGCTATAGTGTTCACTTCGCCACTGCATTGATCATCCTCGCCCGGCTCAATAATATTCCCGCGAGATACGCAACAGGTTTTCTTGCGATTATTCCACAACCTCCGGAAGGTCCGGAACAGGCGTATTTCGAAGGATATAAAACAACGATACGAGGTTTTTCCGCACATGTATGGCCGGAAGTGTGGTATGATGATACAGGCTGGACAACAGAAGAAGCCACTCCGGCGGTGAATCCGGATTTTTACACCGTTACGGATAAAGGTATCATCTTTAATAAAAATATCATCCTTAATCCAAAAACCCAGGAACAGATTTCTTCGATTATGGGCGACCCGGTGGTCTTCGAAAAAGAATTCAAGGATTCATCCGGCGAAACTATCAGCCTTAATCCGGTTTATCTCCTCTTCGGAGTGCTCGTTCTGGTTTTCGTCTTTTTAATTATCAGGTATGCATACCTGATTGTGTATCTATTGAGAAAAAACAGAAAGACGATTAATATGCTTCTTAGAAAAACAATAAAAAAACACGAGAAAAAGGGGCTTCCTGTTCCGGCAGAGGTGGGGTGGCTTGAATGGAGCAGGGCTGTAAAGGAAAAATCCCCTCAATCCACTCATCTTGTAGATAGTTGTACCCATATCATTCTGGATATCATGTACGGTGGATCTTTGGTGAGAAAAAGTGATGTGAAAACTGTTTTTAAATTATACAGGAAAGTAAAAAGTAAAAAATAATCTTCTTTTTTTACATTTTTCTTTTAAGATCTTTAAGCCGGAAATCTTCGATCATATTTTTTATATACTCAATAATGTGTGTCAGTTTTTCTCTGAGATCCGACGATAATTTCGGTGTTTCGGCTAAAATATGAGCAAGGGTGTTGTACATATCATGGAGAAGGAAGGCGCTCTCAAGGATATATTGTTTTTCCTCCCAATCAATAGACCTGTAATCCCTGGGGAATCTGTTTAAATATGCGAAATACCGGGAAAGATGTGAGGGGGTCATGCCTTTTCCCACGTAAGCAAGGGCCCTGAGGCGTGATTCATACATTTCCATATATTTAATATTCGGGTTGGCCTCTATTTGCCGGAAAATACCATGAATTTCCGGAATATGTACTTCATAGATTTTATTTAATCCCCCGGCTAATCGTTTGATTTCTTCGGATGCATCCTTGTGGACGATCAGTTTGGGGTAGCGTTGAATCTTCTCAAGATTTTGCGCGATAATTTTATCTGCAAAATCTTCTTTTGCCACATTGGTTTTCACGGGAGGAGGGCTCATGGAGATTTTGTCTTCTGCTTTTTTTATAAGTTCCTCTATAGCGCTGATTTCGGCAAGAAGAAAGCTGGAAACATCAAATCCTTTTTTAAGGCAATTCCGGTAGCGTTCTTCGAAGTCATTTTTTAACCTGCTTGGTTTAAAAAACACTTTGCAGTATGTCTCATACTTTTCCCTTATTTTTGCAATAACTTCTGAAATTTCTTCCGGACTCAGTTTTCTAATACTCATCGATTTTCCTTAAATAAAGTTATGTCTATAATATCCTTACGCAGGCTACGCCCGCAACCCAAATAATTAATTTATTACAAAGTTGCCGTTATGAAAATTTTTGATTTCACGCGAACCTGCGTTTCGCTATTATTCCTGATATTCTTGTAAAAAAACAAGAATATCAGG
>JAFGRV010000240.1 GCA_016934975.1 Spirochaetales bacterium
AAAAACAAAAAAAAAAAACAAAAAAAAAAAAATCAAAAAAAACATAAAAAACCTGAATTTGGAAAAAAATTAAAAAATTATAATATCATACAAAGTATTTTTATCGAAAGAAAACCCCGAATAATGAAATCATCTGATCTCTTCGAAATCGAAGAAACAAATGACGAAATACTTGTGATTCCTGCATCAATCCATAAAATATTTTTCTATCTCCTTGTATTTGACAATTCATACTCCGAAAATATGATACAGGAAAAAAATCTGCAATTCTTTGCTACCGTCGGTAAACAACTTGAGATTGCCTTGAATAATATTTATTCATCCAAAGCTGCGCATAATGTACTTTCAAGCATTCCCTCTACAATTGTCGTTTTTGACAGAAATTCCTTTAAGATTTCCTATGTCAATACTGCATATTTACGCAGATATAATGTGACAAAAAAAGATGTATTGGGAGAATCCGTTCTTACGGTTCTCGAAATACCGCCCCATTACAAGGAAAAATTTCTTCTTCAGGCATCAAATGTACAGAAATTGGATTTTATTCATGATCAGGAGTTTCAGACAGGCGCCAGAATCATAGGCTATACAATTTTTAAAATGCCCGCAGGTATCGGGGGTAAGAATGAAATCGGTGTAATAATGAAGGATATTACAAAACAAAAGGACATGCAGGAACAGCTCTTAAGAGGAGAAAAACTCGCTGCTTTGGGAACCCTGGCATCCGGAATTGCTCATGAAATAAATAATCCCCTGTATGGGATTCTGGGTACTGCCGAGGTCATTGTTGATGAATCGGAAAAGGAGGAGATAAAAAATCTCGCCAAAGAAATTATTGATTTTACAATGCAATGTTCGGATATTGTAAAAGATCTGTCGGCTTATTCCCGCAGCTTGCGGGAGGAAACGGAAATGGACATAGATATCAATACTATCCTTGATGAAACTATCCGTATTATCAGGTACAGCCCTCAATTTCTAAATATTGAAATAGAACGAGAATTTGATACGTTGCCGTGTATCCGGGCACTGGGTGGTGAAATTCGTCAAATATTTATGAATATTATAAATAATGCAATTCAGGCTATGGCCGGTAAAGGGAAATTGATTATTCATACGCGTCATATTGAAGGATTCATAGAAGTTACCATTATTGATACCGGTCCGGGAATTCCCAAACAACTCATTTCTAAAATATTTGATCCGTTTTTTACGACAAAAGCAACGGGAGAAGGGACAGGAATCGGATTGAATATTGTATATAGACTTGTTACAAAATATAATGGTTTTATCACGGTAAACAGTGAAAAAGATAAAGGAGCGGAGTTTATCGTAAAATTTCCTGTAAAGGAGAAACCATGAGAAACCTTCTTATCATCGATGATGAAGCACAAATCAGAAAAATAATTAAAATCCAGCTAAAGAATGAAGATATCATGGTATATGAAGCGGAAAATAAAGATAAGGCTTTTGACCTGCTGAAAACAGTTCCCATAAATCTTATCATCTGTGATATAAAAATGAAAGATACGAATGGGTTTGTAATTCTTAAAGATCTAAACATACAATATTCTCATATCCCGGTAATAATGCTTACCGGCTTTATTGATAAAAAGGTATCTGTTAAAGCAAAATGTATGGGGTGTTATGATTTTATTACAAAACCGGTAAGGAGAGAAAAATTAATAGAAACGATTTCAAGAGCTTTTGCTGATAAAAAACCGGAGGCTGGTAATGGATAATACCGATTTCTACGACTTCATTGAAGAACCGGAAGGCCCGCCTCCCGGACCGGGAACTAAGAAAATTTTAGTAATTGATGATATCACCTATGTCGTTAAATCAATTTCTCGTATTCTACGAAGCCATGGATATTTTGTTGTTACTGCAATGACCGGAAAAGAAGCAATAGAAAAATTCGAAAAATACAGACCCAACCTCATAACAGTAGATCAAAAGCTCCCGGATATGTCCGGGTTACAGCTTGTCAGGAAAATTAAAGAAATACACGGGAGTGAAAAAATAAAAGTTGTCTTTATATCGGCTGTCCAGGAAAAAGCAGAGATTAAATCAATTCTAA
Organism: Spirochaetales bacterium; assembly: GCA_016934975.1. Taxonomy (GTDB): domain Bacteria; phylum Spirochaetota; class Spirochaetia; order SZUA-6; family JAFGRV01; genus JAFGRV01. Next base: position 2,081 of record JAFGRV010000240.1, read on the forward strand.
ACTCCGGCATCGATAACTATCTGCTGAAACCTTTCAAAAAAGAAATGCTTATTTACACAATAAAAAAATTAATAGGATAAAGTAAAAAGTAAAAATCAAGTATCCTCTTGCCTTGACACAAAATTTTAAACGCGTTATAGTTACCTACCCAAATAGCCTTATATCCGGGAAGAGCTGATTTTAATATCAGGATAAAATGTTCCGATTATGGTAATTTGTCATTTCTTTATGTTTTATAAGGAATTGAGGTTGTCCTGCAACCGCAAAAAAGGCTGTCTTAACTACTCTTTATAGCATGACGACATATAATATGGTTATATGCAGTTCCGGGAAAAATGCTCTAAGAGAGTATGAACGGTTGATTAATGAGTTCTTTGCCAGCCAATATTATGAGTTCTAAAAAAGTGAATTGTCCGAGAAATAAATTCGGAAAACAACGTTATAAGGAGTATAGGATATGAGTATCACAACTGAACAAATAAGAAACATTGCAATATCAGGTCACGTTGGAACTGGAAAGACGACATTAGTGGAGCACATACTTGCAATTGGGGACATTATCCCTAAACCTGAGACTATTGAATCAGGAAAAACAGTAAGCGACTGGACGGAAGAAGAAGCCAATCGTAAGATATCAATTCATACATCCCTTTCACATATCATATGGAACAATAAAAAGATCAATCTGCTTGACACACCCGGTTCGGGAGATTTTGTAGGAGAAGTAATTGCCGGATCCAGGGCTTGCGAATCTGTTCTTGTCTTAGTAGCTGCAGATTCCGGGGTACAAATAGAAACAATAAAAATATGGCGGCGGCTTAAAAAAGAAAAGAAGCCCCGGATTATTTATATAAATAAAATGGATAAAGAGCATGCTGATTATGATAAATCGATTGAAGATATAAAGCAAAAATTCAATATAAATATCGCTCCTGTTGTTATTCCCATCGGTAAAGGAAATGACTTTAAAGGAGTTATTGATGTTATCGAACAGAAGGCTTATATGTATACTTCCGATAAACCGAAGATTGCAGATATACCGGAAGATATGAAAGATAAAGTTGAAGAATGCCGGATGTCGCTCATCGAAGCTGCCGCAGAGGGAAATGATGCACTCATGGAAAAATACCTTGAAGAAGAAACCCTCTCTAATGAAGAGATTAAAAAAGGATTACAGGAAGGATTAAAAAAGTCGACCATTGTACCTGCTCTGTGCGGGGCAGCAACACTCTCCGCAGGAATAGTCCCCCTCCTGAACTTTATCATTAATTCTGCTCCCTCTCCTGTCACTGAAGTAAAAGCACAGGGGCCTGATAATTCGGAAATTATGATTAAAGTTGATCCGAACAGCCCATGCTCATGTTTTGTTTTTAAAACTTCTATCGATCAATTCTCGGGAAAACTATCATTCATAAAAGTTATTTCGGGAAGTGTATCCTCAGATTCCGAATTGATTAATGCCCAGGTAGATAAAAAAGAAAAAATAACGAAACTTTTTACCTGTCAGGGTAAAAAACTTGAGGACACTCACACCCTTGTTGCCGGAGATATTGGCATCCTTGCTAAACTTTCGAGTGTGGAAACAAACCATACACTCTGCACCCAGGATAAGATTGTAAAATACCCTCCTCTTAATCTTCCGCAGCCCGTACATTCCGTCGCGATTTCTGCAAAAACCAAAAAAGATGAAGATAAACTCAATCAACTCCTCCATAAAACCTCGACAGAGGATCTCACTTTTACCATTACATACAACAAGGAAACAAGAGAGACAGTTGTATCCTGCATGGGTGAACTTCAACTCTTTAATATCCTTGACAGAATAAGGGATAAACAAAAAATAGAGATCGAGACCAAAGTACCCCAAGTGGCGTACAGGGAAACAATCACCGGATCGGCAGGAGCCGAATATCAGCATAAAAAGCAGACCGGCGGACATGGACAATACGCGAAAGTCGTATTGGAGATTAAGCCCATCGAACGTGGTAAACAATTCAGTTTCGTCAATGCAATTTTTGGTGGGGCGGTTTCCAGGGGCTATATTCCGGGGGTAGAAAAGGGAATTCTCGAAGGAATGGAAGAAGGAATACTTGCCGGATACCCCGTTGTTGACATCGAAGCAAAGATTGTCGACGGGAAAGAGCACCCGGTAGATTCATCTGAAATGGCATTTAAGCTTGCCGCCCGGGGTGCTTTACGAGCTTGTCTGGAAAAAGCGAAACCGGTGCTATTGGAACCGGTTATGGATCTTGTTGTGTTTGTCGAAGATCAATATCTCGGGGATGTACTTTCGGATTTGAGTTCCCGGCGCGGAAGAGTTCAGGGACAGGAACCGATCGGTGGTGGAATCCAGGAAGTAAAAGCACAAGTGCCCCAGTCAGAACTTCTTCGTTATTCAATAGACTTGAAGTCCATTACTTCCGGTACCGGTGCTTTTGAGATGGAATTCAACCATTACAGTCCGATTTCCGGTAAGGTTGCGGATGATGTCATAAAAATCGCTCAGGCAGCCAAAGAAGAAGCGAACGCCGCGAAATAACGAGAGCTCATGGCCGATAAACCGGATCGTACTGAAAAAGAAAAAAATATCTTTATAAAAGCAGATAAACGGGATTCCGGTTATAAAAAAGCAGCAATACTCCTTATTCTCCTTGGAAAAGAATATGCGTCTCAGGTTCTTACCCATCTCACCGAAGAAGAAGCCCTGGGGGTTGCAAAAGTGATCGCAACCACCGAGACGGTAGATGAAATCGAAGCAAAAAAAGTTCTCGAGGAATTCGGGTATCTTATAAAAATAAAAGACCTCCTTTCCAGAGGCGGACTTGAAAAAGCGAAAGAAATGCTTGTCACTGCCTTCGGCGAAAAAAAAGGGGATGAATTTTTCCGGCGGATTCTGGAAAAAACAGTTCCTCATCCCTTTTCTTTTTTAAATGATCTTCCCGTCGAACAAATTATTATATTGCTAAAAGATGAATCCCCATCGGTTATCTCAGTGATTCTTTCCCATATCGATCCTGCACTCTCTTCCCATATTTTAAGCTCCTTTACCCCGGAAAAACAAAAAGAAATCGTTGTGCGTATCGCAAAAATGGATAAAATTCCCCCGGAGGTCTTGCGAAAAACAGAGGAAGTACTTATAGAAAAAGTGAGAACCCAGGGAGACATGATAACCCGGGAAGTAGACGGCAAATCCGCCCTTACGGAAATCTTAAAGCACATGGATGTATCGAATGAGAAATCCATTCTGGAGGAACTTGAAACCTCAAATCCGGAACTCGCGGAAGAACTTGAAAAACGGCTTTTTACCACGGATGTTATTTACCGGATTTCACGTAAAGACCTCCAGAAGATACTCCATATTTTTGAGGATAAACAAATCGCAATTCTTTTAAAAGGAAAAGAGAGCGGATTTAAGGAAAAAATAATCGAGAATGTTTCATCCCGACGGTCGGAACTCATAAAAGAAGAGTTTAAAGGAATCGGGAAAATCCTTAAATCCGAGGTTGATGCAATGGAAAGGGAATTCCTCAATACGATCCGGGACATGGCAAATAAAAAAGAAATCAGTATTGCTGAAAAAGAAGACGAATATATAGAATAATAGAGCTTGAATCGGAATCTATTTTCTATTATTATACACCCGGATGAGAAAAATTATATTATTCATTCCTATTTTATTCCTTTTCATTATGTCTTTTTTCCCACTTGTAAAAAATACGGAACTTTCATCAACTCTTAAAGAAGACAAAGAGGAAACCACATCCCTGCCGACCGCTGCCAGAGAAGTCATTGTGATGGTTCTTGATTTTTCGTCGTCGGACATAGATACACTGGATCAAGCCGGACTGGAAATTATTAATGAAATCCACAAAGCCATCGGGGAAATGGAAGGGATCCGAAATTACAGTACTCTTTTAAATACCCCTGTTGTTAAAGCTGTGGATGATGAAATCCTGGTTGTCCCATTCATTCCGGAAAAACTCCTTACGACATATGACTCCCGGAAAGTAGCATCTCTCAAACAAGTGTATCATGATTCACCTGAAATCAAGCCGTATTTAAGTAGTGATTTCAGGCAGTGCGTATTTTACCTTGAACCGGGGAAAACGTATCCCAACACAAGACTCATCAAAACCCTTGAAAATCTTAAAGAGAAAATAGCCAAAGAACATCACGTTACCCTCGACTTTACGGGACTCCGGCCGATTAGATTCTTTCTTGAGAAATTATTAACACAGGATATTTTAGTAATCCTGCCGGTTCTCTTTATTATTATATCCCTCCTGTACATCATCGTCTTTAGAGATATACGAATACTCATCCTTTCATGGTCCGTAAAAATACTGGCAACAACAGCAGCCTTCGGGTGTTACATGCTCTTTTTCAAAGAAATTTCCCCCCTTGTCATCATGATCCCTGTATTTAACACAGGACTTTTAAGCGATTATCTCCTCCACTTGTTTTATCATGGCAGAGAGAAAAGCGGTCCGAAAACGTTTTATTCTGCCCGGAATTATCTCGCTATTCCGCTTTCTCTCACCGCACTCACTTCAATTATCGGATTCTCAAGTCTCATATTATTCGAATCCGGCGGACATCTCCTTCTCGCGTATACTATCAGCATCAGTATTCTTTTCACGTATCTCCTGACAATCTTTTTTATCCCGGAATTTATTGAGACCGGCTTTATCTCCTTCTCAACACAAAAGCGTGCCTACGGATCATGTGTAAAAAAAATCCGGCGGCTTCTTACCCTCCTGTTTCTCGTCTTGTACAAAATCCGGATTTTTATTTTTTTACTCATTGCCATTCTTTTAATCCTTTCGATATGCAGCCTTCGAAACCTTAAGGTACAGCCATATCCCCTTAAACAGCTTCCCCAAAAATCTACAATTATAAAGGCGGAAACGCTTCTTAATGCAAAGTTCTCCGGAACCGTTCCTTTTATGCTTGAAATAGATACCGGGAATGTGGGATCTCTCCTGGAAAGAAAAAATCTTATAATGATAGATGAGATTCATCATATTCTCTCATCCGATCCGGATATCGGATATCTGCACTCCCTTTTAACGATCATAAAAAAGATTCATTTTTATTTTAATAACTCAGATCAGGACTATTTCAGTATTCCCGACATTAAAGACGAATGGGATTTCAGATCATTAATCGAACAATATCTTTTATTTTTTTCCGCATCCACAAGCCCGGAAGAATATGAATCCCTGGTAGATCCGGATTACAGAATAGCTTCGATAAAAGGTATTCTGAAATATAATGATCAGGAATCTCTTACCCGTTTTTTATCATCCTTCGCTGCCATCAAAGAGAAATTTCCACCTCAGTGGAGTATCAACTTTTTCGGCCCTCTAAAAGAATTGGTGCAAACAACACATAATCTTCAGAGCAACTGGATTATTTCTCTTTCTCTGGGATCACTCCTTATCTTTTTCACTGTGTTATTATTTTTCAGGGAGATAAAGATGTCATTCTTAAGTCTTGTTCCTTCTTTATCAATTATTTTAATTGTCACGGGAATTGCCCCGCTCCTTTCTATTAAAATTGATGAATACACAATTATATTTATCGCCATCACCACAGGGTTAACTATCGATTACACGATCCACATTCTTAATGCAATAAAAAAGATTAAGAAGAATAATGAAATAAAAAGTTTAACCGGATACGCTTTCCGGATCATTAAGAGCGGCGGCGTGCCGGTTTTTTTGAGTTTCCTCACCTCTCTCATCAGTTTTGCCATGCTTTTCTTAAGCTCATTTTCCGGTGCCGTTCATCTGGCTGTAATGTTGACCATCGCAATAAGCTGGGCCTTTTTTATCGGGGGGTTTATTCTTCCGATGTTTTTTATTCCTTATCCTGTAAGAAAGCAGGAATCTTTATTAAAAACGAAATGTTTAGAAAAAAGAATATAATATTATAAAAAGGAGAGAAATATGAAAATAATTCAGAGCATCATCTTTATTCTCTTACTGTTTTGTGTCAATCAGGCATTTTCAATAGAAATCGAACAGATACTAAAAACATCCGATACGGTTATGCATCCGATTAATCTGCAAGGCACCTTCACCATGACTCTTATATCGGCGAACGGAAATAAACGAGTCATAAAAGTGGAGGCATTTCAAAAGAAAAAAGATGAGAACAGGGAAGACAGACTTTTCCTTTTTTCCGCACCCCCTTCGGTAGCAGGCACCGGACTCCTTGTCCATTCATATATGGATAAAGATGAAGATTTCATGTGGATGTATCTCCCTGCTGTGGGAAAGGTAAAGCGTATTAACCTGGGTGTATCCGGGGGCGGTTATTTTATGGGGAGTGATTTTACTTTCAGTGATCTGATCTCCTACAGTTCCGGTGAGCTCGATTATAAAGCCCTCGATGATACGGAAATTGATAAACAGGAATGTTATGTCATAGAGGTGAGGGGCAAGACAAAAGCACTTCAGGAGAAATACGGATACTCACGCCAGATATATTATATAAGAAAGTCGGATTTTGTTTACATTAAAATAATTTTTTATGATATGTCGGGAGACCTCCTTAAAGAGCTGAATGTACATAAAGTTCAGGATCTCGGAAAATATAAATACCCCTCGGGCATAAAAATGGAAAACAAACAAACCGGGCATGTTTCGGAAATTTTATTCGACAGCCTTTCATCACCCGAAGATATCCCGGATAAATACTTTACCGAACGATATTTAAAAAAATAGGAGAAAAGAAAACAGATGAAAAAAATAATTATAAGTATCATTCTTTCTATTATAGTTATCATTTCTTCGGAAGCTCTCGACTTCCGGGGTTTTATGAGTCTCGATTATTATGGTCTTATTGATCCCGAAACAGTGTATGACACAGAAAGGCTTCGACTCACAATAGCGCCGGAACTCTCATCCCAGGAAAAGGAGAGCTGGTTTACCTTTTGCTTAAGCGGCATGTTCTTTTATCAGCCCGTCGGCGAGCCTGTCATTCCCGATTTCGAACGGTTGGTGAGAGAAGCATATGTGGGGTTTCACGTCAGTTTTGCCGATATCTACCTCGGACAAAAATTTGTGCACCGGGGCAAGGTTGATGTGTTGAGTCCCCTGGATATAATTAATCATTCCGATTCAACGGTCTTAAGTATGGATGATATTTTCGAATCCACTCTTCCCGACCTCCTTTGTCAGGTTGATATCTATCCCTCGGATTCATTTCACATGGAGGCTGTTTATGTGCCCTTTCTTTCGCCTACTATTTATTCGATAAGCGATGTTGCTATTACCGAATACCAGGAATTTACAATTTTATCAACAACCTATATTTATGATGTTGATGCGGCTTTTAAAGATAAAAAGATCCCCATGTTCTCACAATGGGCCCATTCAATTCACACATCCGCACATTATTCATCGGATCTTTTTGATTTAATTCTTACCTATTCGAATTATGTGGATCAGCTTCCGGATTTTGATCTTTCGGAACTTACGGAAGATATAAACACGGTAGGATCAACCCAAACACACAATATTACCGGGACCGCCTACCCTTCCTTTAACCGGGTAAATCAGATCGGAATGGGGACGAGTTTTTATTTCTTCGATTTTCTTATAAGTGCGGATACCGCCCTGAAATTAACAGAAGATCCGGATGGAACCCTTTTAGGTATAAGAAATAATGAACTCTTTTCCGTACTGCAAGTCGAATGGACCCCTGTAAGCTTTCTCCGCACACAGTGTAATGTTTTTAACCGTGTTATTTTTGATTCCGATGTAGATATCGAATCGGATTACAGCAGTGTCATTGAATCGCAAATTATAAACATCGTGGATGATTACACTCTGCAAAAGACACCTCTTCAGTTATATCTTTTACTCCATATCGACATGCTTTTTCTCCGGGACACCCTGACTATCGGCGGGAACTTTTTATATGGTAAGGAAGATGAAGAGAATGCTTTTTACTTTGCCCCCCGGATCGCTTATTCGATAAATGATTATTTTTCAATTACCGGCGGTGCGAATTTATGGTGGGGTGGAATCATCGAAGGATTCCTCGGCAGAAATGAAACCCATGATAATTTTTTCGTGCGAGCGAAATTTTCCATATAGGGGACCGCTAAAAACTACTGTTTTTAGCGATGCCCGGTAATTATTCCGTATACTCTCTTAAAAATGTATTTATTTCTTCATCAAGTTTTTTTATTTCTTTTAAAAGCATATTCTTCTTTTTTGCTTTTTCATCACATGCTTTAATTATTTTTTCCCGTATGGGGAAGGCGGGAAAGGGTATTTCAATACCGGTGATGGAACCTGAGTTTAATGTATATCCCTTTGCAGCCCGCTGGGAATAGGGAGTAAAATCGATTGTCGGCAAAATATAGTAGAGATATTTGACAAGGGTACTGTCGGTTTTATCCCTGGGGATCAGCCCGGCTATCGCCTCATTCGTATACAACTCCCTCCCCGCAATACCGACTTTACCGATGGTAAGTTTAAAACTGAAAAGCAAGGTTCCCGCGGGTATTTTTTTTACGGAAGATCCCTTAATACCATCGCCGGTGATTTTCTCTTCCGTATCATTTATGTACATAGGTCCCATATCGGATATTTTTACCCAGGGATACATACCATTCCAGTACTTTCCAGTCTTTCTCGAGGGAGTAGACCCGATGATCGGTACATCACATAAGGTTCCGATAGTCGCTATTGGAACCCCCCTCTTTATTTTCGTTTTATAGGTATTCATGGTGAGCTTATAATCATTTTTTTCAATGGCATCAATATCGACGGAAAATGACCGGGGTGATGATGATTTTTCCGGCCACAAGGTTCTTAATAAAACCAAATCAGTAGCTTCTATGGCAGGTCTCCCTTTTTTACTATTGGTTTTTTTAAACCCGTCATTGACAACATCAAAAAACCAGACACATTCCGTCGGCCTGCCTTTTGTAAAAATTAAGATACTTGTGGGTTGTCCGGTATATGGCTTAAAAACAAATGGGTCAAGTTGAATAACAGCAGTAAGTGCACATGTTTTTAACAGATCTGCTCTTACTTTCATATAGTCATTACTTTTATCGAAGAGAAGTCCATCCGGGACGACGATGCCGGCTCTTCCTCCCGGTTTGAGAGCATTTATCACATGTTTTAGAAAAACCGGGTTGGCATCATTATTCGGATAACCATAATAATTTCCGTAATTGGTTTTTTGTGAAAACGGAAAATTAGTGAGAATAACATCGAATTTATTTTCTATGGGGTGTCCGAGACTATCTGTGCGGGAAATTGAAGTGTGCTGATTACCCATGATAATCATATTCATCCTGGCAATTTCGGCTGTTTCACTGATTTCCCTTCCCCATAGGGTGATGGTTTCCGGAACATCGTGTCCGGTCAAGGTGTTTTTCGACTTCTTTTGGATATGTTTTATTGCACTTATCAAAAAACCGCCTGTACCACAACACGGATCATAGATTGTTTCATTATACAGGGGATCAATTAAATCAATAATAATCCGGACTATATGACGAGGGGTAAAATATTCACCCAAATCATTACCAACGGAGATAGAATTTTTAAGAAAATACTCGAAGGCATCACCTTTTACATCCGAATCCGTATCTATCAGTTTCAGGGATGATAATTTCGTAACAATCTTTTTAAGATTTTCAGGATTCTTTATTTTTAATTCAGTCTTAAAAAGATCTCCTTCATGATTATATTTCCGGGCTAACTGTGTAAGTACAATTGTATTAATATACTCCGCCATTTCTTCCGGAGCTTTATGACAAAATGATTCCCAGCAGTATTTTATATCGAGCTGTCGTTCCTGACCGGAGCGCTCCCTGTCTGCGGATAGTTCACTCATAAGTTTTAAAAATAACAAATATGAAAATGCGGTAAATCTATCGATCCCTTCCCGGATCCCCTCTTCCCTTAAAATAGTATTAGCCCGGGAAAAAACAAGTATGAGGTCTCTTTTCGCTTGTGACACTTTCATATATTCATCTGCCATTATTCTCCCAATTAATCGGTTTTCCGGTTGTATGGGACCTCAAAACTCCTCTTATGCTATTATTGATACTATGGGCGGAACGCTATGTTAATAAATTTTCTTTTCTTATTGTCTCGATGAGCAGGCTTTCCGAGAACTCACTTTTATCGATGAAATATTTTACATTCAGCTTACTGATTTTGCTGCTGTATGTTTTGTAGCTGCTTATCACGAGAATCGGTATTTTTCTTAAATTCGCCTTATCTTTCATATACGATATAAGCTCTATCCCGTTCATCACCGGCATTTCAATATCGGTAATCACCATATCAATCGTTTGTTCTTCCAGATATTTAATCGCTTCCTTTCCGTTTCCCGCTTCCAAAATAACCAGGTTATGTTTCGAGAGTATCTTCTTCTCCAGATTTCTCGTTACCAATGAATTTTCCACTAATAATACCTTTTTCACGGAGAATTCTTTGGAAACATCTTTCACACGGGAAATACGGGTGACACTCCCTTTATCCTGTTTGAGTTGCTCAAATAAATTAATGATATTTAAGACAGGAATCGCTTTCTCCTTACCGGATAACACCGCCCCGATAATAATTCCGAATTTATCCGACATGCCGGAAGTTTTCCGTATGAGCATTTTCTTCTCATAAATTAATTCATTCACAATAAATCCCGTAATTTCATCTCTATACATGGCGATAATAACACTTTTATTTTTATCATCCTGAGAATTCCCCAACCCGAAGAGAACCTGGAGATCAATAAGCGAAATTTCCATATCTTCAAAACTCATTACTTTCCATTGTTTTCCGGCATCAAAAATACTTTTCTCTTCCACCCGGAGTACGGAATTAATATAAACGGAGGGTATGGCATACATATTATTCATGAGGGTAAAAACAGTAACGGGAATATAGGAACTGATCAGGGGCAGGGTAATAGAGAATAATGTTCCTTTATTCTTTAAGGTTGTCACCGTTATCTCACCATTCAACTCTTTCACGGTATTTGAGACAACATCCATCCCGATCCCCCTGCCTGAATAAACATTTACTTCTTTCGTCGAGAAACCGGGAGTAAATAATATGGGGATAATCTGATCGTCCGGCAGCTTTTCAGCTTGTTCTATCTTTAACAGCCCTTTTTCGACGGCTTTCATCCTTATTCTATCCACATCCAGACCATAGCCATCATCACTCAATTCAATAATAACATTATCACCTTTGTTGAGTGCTTTTAAAACAATTCTCCCTTCCTCGGGTTTTCCGGCCTTCCTCCGTTCTTCCGGTGTTTCACACCCATGATCAACCGCGTTCTGGAGCATATGGATCAGAATCGCCTTGAGCTTATCCACCACCACTTTATCCAACTCAACATCCCGGCCTTCCATAAAAAATGCGACCTTTTTCTCCGTTTTATGGGCAATATCCCTTACAAGTCGTGGAAACAGATCAAAAATCGAGGCAAGGGGAACAAGTTTTAATTTCGTAATTTTATCCTGGAATTCTTTTGCGGATAAATCATAAAAAGCAAGTTCATGCGAAAAATCCCGGACTAGGTTATCCATGCTATTTACCAGATTTGCATTTCCATTCTTATTATCTATCAGTTTTCTTGCATCATTCAATTTATCCAGAATATAGCTAAATCTGTTTGAATACCGTGGGAAAATACTGCTGATACCGATTAAATCATCAATCTTTCTTATATTGATATTTAATAGTTCCGATTTTTCATCTGTATAAAATTCCTTTTTATCGACGGGAGCTGTCTCTTCTTTTTTATTTGTTTTTTCTATCTTTAAAGTCTCGACTTTTTCCCCGGAAGCAGGCTTTTTATCCTCATCACTAAAAAATAAAGAGATATCAATGGAAACAAGTTCTTCCGGAAGTTTCGTTACCGCGTTTTGTATCGCATCAAGTAAATGAAACACATTCTTAAATAAAGCGCTATCTGCCTTTTCTTCTTCCTTCTCCAGCAATGCAAAAAGATCTTCGAGCTTATGAGCTGCCACACTGATGCTTTCAAAACCGAGCATCCGGGCATCACCTTTTAATGTATGTACTTCTCCCTTTATTTTTTTAAAAACCTCTGAACTTGCACCATCTTTTTCTACCTGGAGTAATAGATTATTTACCCTGGTAATACAATTGTCCGATTCTGTTTTGAATACCTCAAGGATATGAGGATCATAAGCCATATCATCCATCCTTTTCCAATGCAATATATAAAAGGTGAAAATACTCACATATCGTAAAGACCTACGGCAGAAGATTACAGAATATACTCCGATAAAAACAATTTCGGTACATCCAATATACTCACAACTGTTTCATTATATTCAAACTCATCGGAAATAAACTGTTCTTCTGCCTTTGTCGCCACATCTTTTATCACCCTGATATTTTTAACATCCACAGCCTTCAGATCTACTATGGTTTTAATGGGAAATGCTATCTTAAAGTGATGTTCGATTACCACCAGTTTTAAGAGATTAAACTCCGTTTCTTCTATACCTAATATTTCCGCGAGAGAGAGAACAGGAATAATTTCTCCCCTCACGTTTATAATACCGAGAATATAAGACGGGGTAAAGGGGATGGGAGAAAGAGCATTATCATCTTTTAAATCAAACACTTCCCGTAAATATTCTATTTGTATACCGATGAACCTGGTCTGACAATTGGTAATCAGGTATTCTTTTGTTATTTCCGAATCTTGATCTTTTTGGATATTCTTACTGTCGATCTCCCTCAAGATTT
>JAFGRV010000241.1 GCA_016934975.1 Spirochaetales bacterium
AATAATCAACTGGAATCAGATAACATGGCAGACAGACCGGTTTTAGTTTTTATCAATAAAAAGTATTATTCGAATAACGATGAAAAAAAGAAAATTGTCGCGATACTAAAAGAGAAACTTTCCGCTTTGAATGTTTTCGGATTTAATATAAATGGGGAATCCTTTTTAGTACAATCACCCGGTTATATAATTGATAAAATAAGCAAATTTCTACGTGATTTAAACGAGGCATAACCATGGAACAAACATATGAACAAAGAGAAAAAATATTAAAATCTAATTTAATGGTATTGGCAGCACTTGAAAAGGAAACAGGCAAGCGAATCATGTTGCCTTCTATCGATTCCTGGGGGGATACCTGCCATGTGTTTGATAAAAAATCTCTCTGGGCACTCACTGCGGCTTTAACTGCGGAGCGGCCTTTACTTTTACGTGGTGAACCCGGATCCGGGAAAAGTCAGCTCGCCCGGGCTGCGGCCGAAGTTCTTGGGCGTGTTTTTATCTACGAAGTTGTACATGCAAGAAGTGAATCCCGTGATTTACAGTACACATATGATACGGTGAGCCGCCTTGGTGAAGCACAGGTTTTGAATGCGAAACCGGGTTTGGATTCCCGGACAGTGGAAGATATACTTGCTCATGAACATTTCCTGAGTCCCGGTCCTTTATGGTGGGCTTTTGACTGGAAAACCGCAGAAGAACAGTATAAAAAATGCAACCAGGGCAGGCAGCCGACAAAGCCTTTGGATTGGACAATGGAAAAAGGATCGGTTCTTTTGATTGATGAGATCGACAAAGCAGACGCCGATTTGCCGAATGGCTTGCTGGAAACTTTGGGGAATGGACGTTTTACGATTCCTTATCGCAAAGAACCTGTCGGATTGGAAGATGAATTACCCCCGCCCCTGGTGATTATTACAACAAATGAGGAACGTGAACTTCCCGCTGCTTTTACACGGCGTTGTCTTGTGTATCACCTTTCTTTACCCAAAGAAGAAGACCTCTGTAAGCAATGGCTTATCGGCCGTGGAAAAATCCACTTTACAGGGGAATTGACAGACATCATTTATGAGACTGCCGCTGCTTTACTCTGGAAAAACCGGATTTCCGCATTGCAGTCAGGGTTACAACCGCCCGGGCAAGCAGAATACCTGGATTTACTCCGGGCTGTAAAACGCTGCTCCCTTAAACAGGAAGAACGGGAGAAAGCACTGGGCGATTTTGCAGAATTCACCTTCGAAAAGAATAGTCCGGTGATATAATGAAATCCGTGATAAACCACGAAACTCATAATGCATTATCAACAGGCTTTAAAAAGAGTTCTGTTGATTTGGCAGATCTCTTCACATTTTACAGACAATTCAATACAACAGGTTTAACAACTATGGCAGCTTTTGCCAATTATTCAGTAAAAGAAAAACAAATGGAAACTGCACCACCGGAAGAAACAGACCTGAATCGGAAAATTGAACATGAACAAAATAGTGTACTCCGGCAGAAAAGTTCTTTTCCTGAAGATGAAAAAGAGAGTCTTTCATTTTTCAGGATCCTTACACACAGAAAAAAATCCCCGGAAGAATATGTGACCCAAACACCCCGGGAATTTATTAATGCCCTTGCGTTTACCGAAGAAGAAACCGAATGTGAAGAGGAGATGGTTATACCAGATGCACCTTCTTTACTCGTCTGGGCACGGGTATGGCCGTTTTTTCGCACAATTCTGGGGACGACGTATCATTCCGACGAAGTCGATATCCCCAAAACAATACGGATTATTACTGAATGTAAACCTTTTAGAAGGTTTCCTATGGTACAGCGAAATGCCTGGGCTTCCCATTGTCAGATACTTCTTGATTGTGATGAACGTATGATTCCTTTTCATTCTGATTTATATAGGTTGATGAAAAATCTGATTCGTATTCGTGGTAAATCGGGAATGGAAATTTTTATCATGGAAAATGGACCATACAAAAAAATGCGGAAATTCCATCAACCTCATCATTATGTACCATACAATACTCCTGAACCGGGAACACCGGTGGTGGTGGTGAGTGATCTCGGTTGTTTTGATTCAACCGGAAATTCCCGGAATGAGTGGCTTCATTTTGGCCGTGATTTATATAAAAAAGGGTTTTGTCCTGTGGCCTTGGTGCCCCTTTCCCCGGGAATGGTTGATAAGGAATTACTCTTCTATTGGCGTGTTGTTTTATTGAACCGGAATAAAAAACTGAACTATTATAATGTTATTGGCGAGAGAAAACCCCCGGAGCAGCATTTTGCGCTGGTGAATCAACTCCTTACCCTTCTTTCCGCCGCGATCCGTGTGGAGACCGGGCTTCTCCGGTCAGTCCGGATGCTTCTCGGTCCCGGGGCAGATGCCGGGGTGGAGGGGGCTGTCTGGAATCATAGCGCGGTGGAACGGACAATCCTGGGATTCGGGTTTAAAATCGGGGCGAGCCGTCGATTCAGGGAAAACTATAAAGAACTCCAAAAGGATCCGGGTTTTCACGAATTACAGGAAAAAACAAAAGAACTCATACAAAAATTTCATCAGCCTTTATCAAAAATGATATTGATGGAAGAGAGGGCCAATTGGGGAGATATTGATACGGCATGGTGGAAGACGGCAAAAACCCTCATGGATACGGATTTTCCCGGTTTTTTAGCATGGTTTTTACGGGTAAAAGAGCGTCTTTCTGCCGAAACCTGGGAGAATGATGCAATCGGCGCAGCCTGGGTCATCGCTCACAAAGATGAGATCCTTCATAACAAACAGATCACAATACCCCCGGGTCTCGATCTGAACCTCTACGAATGGATCCTGAAGAGGGAGAAGCCGGCGGAAAAAACCTACTTTCTTACCCAAGCCGGCCGGTCGATTCGTATTTTTCCCGGGAGTAAGGAAACCACTCACGTTTACACCATCACGACGTCCCTCCCGGATATTCAGGTTGTCACATTTCCCCGGGAAAAAACCGGACCGGGAGAGGTGCTGCGATTGGAAGATGCCGTAAAAGAAATACGAAATCTCGATCCCCCGCCGGTGATCGAACCGGGTGAAAACAACATGATCCGGCTTTTTACGGAGCACGATGTTTTCGATATTGATGAGATGACCAAACCCGAATGGGCTCTTGCGATGGGGCGTGATAAAAACGGGCTTTTTGCAGAGTATAAAACGGAAAAAGGCTCAAAACGGCTTTACTGGTGTGATCCCCGCACCGTCCTTTATTTCGGGGATGACATGGATTTTTATTTTAACAAGGGTTTTTTCTGGGACGCACCGGAGTATCTCTATTTTAAAGAAAACGGGTTTCCCGCCTTGCCCTGGGCCGCCCACCACGGGTTTGATGAATATGGCTTAAGCGCGACGGTGACGATAAAAAACGTTCAATTCCGCATGCGGTGGATAAAACCGGGAGAGTTTATGCTGGGATCGCCGGAAGACGAACCTGAACGATTTGACAATGAAACCCTGCACAGGGTGATTCTCACCAGGGGGTATTGGATGGCGGAAACACCATGCACCCGGGAATTATGGGAAGTAGTAATGGGGAGTAATCCCAGCAGGTTTAAGGGAAAACAGCTGCCGGTGGAAAATGTCAGCTGGAATGATTGCAAGAAGTTTATCCTGAAAATTAACACAATGATACCGGGATTGGAACTCCGGCTCCCCACGGAAGCGGAATGGGAGTATGCCTGCCGGGCAAGTACTGCAACACCTTTCCACTTTGGTGAAAATGCTTCCACAGACCAGGTAAATTATGATGGAAATTTTCCTTATAATAATGGGAAAAAAGGAGAATATCGGGAGAAAACCGTCGAAGTCTTTGCCTTACCTTGTAATAGCTGGGGATTGTACCAAATACATGGGAATGTATGGGAGTGGTGCGAAGACTGGTATGGTGAATATGAAACTGGAACTGTAATAGACCCGCAAGGACCTGATAATGGCGATTACCGTGTGATACGCGGCGGCGGCTGGTTCGGTGACGCGAGGTACGCGCGTTCGGCCGCCCGGAATGGGGGCGGGCCGTCCTTCCGCAGCGGCCGCGTGGGCTTCCGCCTCGCCCGAGGTTATTAAAGCAGGAAAAGCAGGCAGGGAGAGCCGGGATAAGGACTGCAAACAGGCGCCGTGGAGCGGAGCCGGTGCAGGAAGCCAGGAGAGTGGTGTGGAATCCGTTCGTTGCACCTTAAAAATCATATAAGGTATCAATAAATAACTTATTATTCTCCATAAATTAAAGCGTCGACATTTTCTGATGTGTCAGGGTGATCACTCCGGATTATACCGGAATATTTAAGAATATTTTTTTTTGAATCTTTATACTCATGGTGTTTCGAGAGCGGAAAAATGATTACTTCAACATCCTGGTTATTATACTCCGCTAACTCGTTAAAACTTATTGAAGAGTGTTTAACTTTTGTAATCTTTCTTATTACATTCAAATTATCTACCTCTTATAGTACTTATATAATATATAGTCATATACTTAACTTGGCAATAAGCAGCATCAATCGGGTGCGATTCTCAAAGTAAAAAGATTTAAAAAACCACGGAAGGCTCCGGGGAGCCTGGAACACGGAAGCCCGCGCACAAATCCACGCACACGGATAAACACTCAACAGA
>JAFGRV010000242.1 GCA_016934975.1 Spirochaetales bacterium
GTACTTCTCTCCTCATTCTGCCAGAATAACGGTGAGGGTTATGCCGTGGGGATCCAACTTTCCGGTACTCATGAACCTGTTTACCCGATTGCCTCCGGAGAAATTGTCTTTACCCACGAAGAAAATTCCGACTTTTTCTCACTCCCTTATGGTCTTGGGAATTTTATAGCGTTGTGGCATGAAGGTGGAATACAATCAGTCTATTGTCAGCTTAAAACCGGCTCTTTAGAAAAAGATGTGAAGAGCATCTCCGTTGATGAAAGTATCGGTATTGTCGGTGATACCGGCGCAACAATCGGGGGGAATTTGCGGCTCATTATTTTTAATATCGAAGAAAATGAGATCCTGAACCCGATCAAAAATCTCATTCCCTTTTATGAAGATACAAAGCAGCCGGTCATTCAGGATATTTATATAAAAAGAAATAATAATCTCATTCAACTCAAAAACGATCAGGTCATTACCCCGGGAAATGCGGAAATCCTTATCTCAACCTATGACTTGAGGGAAGATAAACAACGAATCTGGGAAATTGCTCCATACAGTATTATTCTTTTCCATAACGGACAAAAATTAAACCAGATATCTTTTGATGCAATCCGTGAAAAAAACGATAAACAGGTGATAAGCGGTTCGGAACAATCTTTCGATGAGATCTATGAAGATGACTGGATGTTTAAATTGGGAGACCTTGATTTTTCCGAAGGCAAATCTCATCTTCAAGTAAAGGTAAGTGATTTTACCGGAAATACAACGACGAAGGAATTATTTATTATCGCTAAAAAACCATGAAAACATATTCAAGCGTCCCTAAAAATGAAACATATATCGAAAATACCTGCCGAATTTGTCAATCATCACGATCAACCGAATTTTTAAAAAGTGAGGAATATTGTTTTGTACGATGTTCGTCGTGTCATTTTATTTATCAGAACCCGGCACCGGTATTTTCCGATCTCAGAAAACGGTATACTCAAGGTTATTTTGAATATGAATTGGAGAATGAAAAAAATTTCTTTTCATTGATGAAATTAGGGCTTAAGGATATTAATCTGGAGGTCATACCCGCAGATTTATTTGAAAATAATAACTTCCTGGATATCGGCTGCGCCACAGGTATGCTCTGTGCATATATTAAAGAACAAGGCTGGAATGTAAAGGGTGTCGATCTTTGTAAAGAATCGGCCGTATACGGAAAACAAAACAGGGGTGTCGATATATTTGCCGGAACACTCGCCGAAGCGGGGTTCCCGGATTCATATTTCTCATTTATCCATTTTTCACATCTTATCGAACATGTTCCGGATCCGAAAGCTCTTCTGATTGAAGTCAGAAGAATACTCACGGATAAAGGAATAGCCGTGATTACAACCCCGAATATTAATGGATTTCAGGCCCGGCTTTTCAGAGAAAAATGGAGATCCGCGATAGCAGACCATCTCTACCTGTTTTCAAAACCCACCCTCTCACGCCTTCTTAAGGATACCGGTTTTTCCATAGATAAAATCGTTACCTGGGGCGGCCTTGCTCAAGGCGCCGGACCGGTTTTATTAAAAAGAATTCTTGATTATTCGGCAAAAAAATTCGGATTCGGAGATGTGATGCTCTTTTTGGTAAGAAAAAATTCCGTAACAGAGGTCGGAAACCCCTGTAGAACCAATCACAGATAATCCCTGATGAAAGTGAGTGTCATTCTTAGTAAAAGACCACCTGCAAAGTCCGTTCCGTGAACTCCGTTACGTGAACGGCGGCGGTGGCTTTCTTTTGATAGTAAATAGTAAACAAAGATCTAATGGATAATAGCGTATTGACAGATGAACAAACCTTATATATCATTTGTATATTAAAATGAAAAATAAAATACCGACAATAGGCTTTTTTTCACCCCGGCTTGATGCACATTATCAGACAGTTATATGGAACGGGATAATGGAACAAGCACATAAATCCGAGGTCAAACTTATTTGTTTTCCGGGAGAAAGAATTAACGCACGGGAAAATTTCGAATACCAGGCCAATATTGTCTATAAACTTGCATGTAAGGAAAATATTGATGGCATCATCATTCTTACCCTCGCTATCGGAACATATTTATCAAAATCGGAATTAAAAAAATTTTGTCATTCATATCACCCGATTCCTGTGGTCAGTGTCGGATATGGCTTACCGAAAACACCGACTATTACCGTGGATAATCAAAAGGGCATGAAGCAGTTGATCAAACACATGGTAACGAGTCACCATTATAAAAATTTTGCCTTTATAGGGAGTCCCCAAAATCACAGGGAAGCAGACACCCGTATGCAAGCTCTTAAAACCGAATTAAAACGTTATAATCTGGAATTGGATGAAGACCTTGTTGTTTCCGGAAACTTTGTACAGGAATCCGGAATGAAAGCCATTGATATACTTCTTAATCAACGAAAAAAGAAATTTGAGGTTGTGGTCGCGGCAAATGATTATATGGCAATCGGAGCACTGGAAACATTAAAAACCTATGGTTTTCGTGTTCCCGATGATGTTGCTGTTGTCGGGTTTGATGATATACATTCCAGCAGTTTCTGCACCCCACCCATCACAACGGTGTATCAACCTATTTATGAATTAGGGAAGCAGGCTCTTGAGATGGTTTTAAACCTTGTTCACAACAAAGAAACACCCCACAAGGTGATCCTCCCTACAAAATTAGTTATAAGGGAATCCTGCGGATGTTTCAGGCATAATTCAACGTACGTAAAAAAATCCGGTGATTCGTATAATACCAAAGCTATAGGTGAAACATATCAACGATTCAAAGAAGCAATTATCTCGGATTATAAAAATGCTCCTCCCCTCCCGGTGTATTCAAAAAAAAAGAATCTTGAAACAAAATGGCTCACACAGCTTATCGATGCCTTTTATAATGATTATATAGAGGTATCAAAAGATCATTTTATTACGCTTTTAAATACGTTATTACGCAATAGTATTACCGAGCAATATGATGTATTGTCCTGGAACAGAATTATTACTTCCATCCGGACTCATACCCTCGCTTTTAACATTAACAAGGAAAAACTTCTCCAGGCAGAATATCTCTGGGATCAGGCCAGAGTTCTCATTTCCGAAATTTCCTACCGCCTTCAGAGTTTTAAGCGGATGGAAGCGGAACGTCTCTCCAGACTGCTATGGCAGGTTGGAAATGTGCTTATTACTTCCTTTGATATCGGGAAACTCATTACAGTCATTGCAGATTCAATTGTGAAGCTGGGAATAAAGCGCTGCTATTTCAGTGTATTTGATACGGAGTCCGATACAACTGAAATGTCTTATCTTTTACTGGCATATAACCAGGGAAAAATCCGGAAATTGCCCAAACGGGGATTACACTTTAAAAGTAATCTTTTGATTCCTCCCGCACTCTATCCGAAGGGAAAATCCGGCCCTTTCATTATCGAGCCCCTTTATTTCAGGTCCGAGCAGCTCGGTTTTATAATCTTTGAGATGAGCGGCATAGAGAACACTATTTACGATGCACTACGGCAACAATTAAGCAGTGCCCTTAAAGGGGCATTTCTCATGCAGGAAATAAAAAATCATGCCAGGCATCTGACAAAAGAAGTCACCGAGAGAACCGCGGACCTGATTGTCACGAATAAACAACTCCAGAGAGAAATAGTACGGCGGAAAAAAGTCGACGCGGCTTTAAAAGAAAGCGAAAAAAACCTGCGGACTATTACAGAGGCGACGCCCATACCCCTCGTTATTATTCGTATGCAGGATGGACATATTCTTTATTCCAATAATCCTTTTTTATACGAATTCGGATTAAAAGAAAAACCCAAACATAACGAACGGATACATCAATTTTTTAATGATCCGGATTATATCGAAGAACTCTTTGAAAAGTTAAAAAAGATCGGAAAATTGGTCAATATTGAACTGCCGGCAAGGAGTACGGATGGGAGGACCTTCAGTGTCATCTCCTCTTTTCAAACCCTGAAATTCAGGGGTGAAAGGGCCGTTATCGCCGGTTTTTATAACATTACAGAGAGAAAAAGGCTTGAAAAAGAGATCCTTGAGATCAGCGGACGTGAGCAGCGAAGAATCGGCCAGGACCTTCATGATGATCTTTGTCAAAACATGGCAGGTATTGCCGTCATGGTCTCCGCCCTTGAAAATAATCTGAAAAATATAGACAGTGTGAGTGCCGAAAAGGCAGGGATTATTTCACAATTAATTAATGAAACCATCGTAAAAACCCGGAACCTTGCCAGGGGGCTCTATCCCGCTGCTTTGGAGGAA
>JAFGRV010000243.1 GCA_016934975.1 Spirochaetales bacterium
AAATATGATGTGTACATCTTAAGTCTTAAAGCGAAAAATAATGAAGTGACCTATCCGTTTCAGAAAATATGGGTCCGGAAAGACAATAATCTGCTTCTTAAAATGGAAGATTACAGTCTGAATAACCGGCATATGAGGACCTCCTTTTTTCCAAATTACGCGAAAGTCGGAGATAAATACCTCCCGTCAAAGATGTTGTTTGTCGATGAACTCACTCCCGGGAGAAAAACACAGATTACGATTACTAATATTTCTCTGGATAAACTGCACGATTCGGTTTTCACCAAAGTCTATGTTGAACGGGTAAACCGTTAGGAGGTGAAATATGAAACGAGGACTATTATTTTGTATTATCTGTTTTGTAGCCTTGGCATCTTTGCCGCTCTACGCCGAAGAAACCGATTCTGCCGATATCAATGAAGCCGATATGTTCAGTGATGATATGATAAGCGATGATACTTCCACGGAAGCAGAATCTGATAAAAACACAACCGAAGAGGAAGATCCTTTTGCCGGTGACATGGTAAAGGAATTCGATGATACCGATTTTGATTCCGGATTGGAAAATCTTTTATTAAAAAGCGATAAAATGGAGCTGGGGGGAAGATACCAGTTTCATCTTACACCTTCCTGGACATGGCAGAGTACGGAGCTTTCTCCGGATTATATTATGAACAACATAACCGAAGCAGATATCGCCGCTTTTACCACCACATTACAGGCGGCCATTTTTTTTGATTCCCGTCCGGATGAAAATTTCCGGGTTTTCGGGAAAACCGAAATCAATGCACCCCTGGAAACAAACCCGGAACGGACCTTGGAGGATATTATCAGTATACGTGAATTATTCGCCGATTTTAACTGGAAAGATACGTTATTTTTTCGTGCGGGAAAACAGACCATTAAATGGGGAGTCGGCTATTTTTTTAGCCCCGCGGATGTATTGAATCTTACCCCCATCGACCCGGAAGACCCGGAATTGGAGAGGGAAGGGCCGTTGTCTCTTAAACTTCAAATCCCCATTTCCCTTCATAACCTCTATTTCTACCTCCTCGCGGATAATGTCAGCTATCCCGAAGATATCGGCATCGCATCAAAATTCGAGTTTGTTATCGGAACCCTGGAAACAGGGATCGGGGGTTTTTATCGGAAAGATAATCCTCCCAACGGCGTTATCCTCTTGAGTTATCCGGTTATTTCCAGTCTTGATCTGTTTGGTGAGGCGGTGGTCAGCTATGGTTCAAATGAAGTATTCTTAGAAGAGGTAGGCGGTACACCGACATTTGTTTCAAAAGATACCGAGTTGTTTTTCTCCGGCACTATCGGTTTTTCTTTTTCTTTTAATCAGATTGATACCGAATGGGAGGCTGTTTCATTAATGGTACAATATTTATATAATGGACAGGGGATAAGTGAAACAACACTTTTAGATTATGCCCCGGATCTTAGTTTTATTCCTAACTCTGATATAATATTTCAGGGTTTGTTAGCACGCAGCATGCATTATGCAGCCGGGTTACTCATGTGGAATACAATTTTTGATTCTGATTTTAGTGCATCCCTTCTCTGGATTGGAAATCTTGCCGATGGCTCGGGACAGATTACTCCTTCTATTACATGGGATATTATGGATTATGCAAGTACCATGTTAAGTTTCCCCATTACTTATAGTGGTCAGCTTGCTGAACTTATTTCGATAAACCAAAGCTTTGGAATCAAACTCGATTTTTCCTTCGGGAGCGGAAGTTTCTAAATCTTATAAAGGAGGTGCGGGTGAGAGCGAGAGTTTTAATTATTGAAGATGAAATTGATATTGCTCAACTCATCAGCCTGTACCTTAAAAATGACGGAATGGAACCTGTTCTTTGCCCGGATGCGGAATGCGGTCTGAAAACCCTGTTGATTTCTTCCTTTGACCTGATTATACTTGATATAAACCTTCCGGGAATGGATGGATTTCAATTTCTCCAGACTATCAGAAAAAGCAACAATGTACCCGTTATTATTGTGTCTGCCCGCAAAGCGGATGAGGATCTGGTCCTCGGACTTGGCATCGGGGCGGATGAATTTGTCGTAAAACCTTTTTCTCCGAAGGTTCTTGTCGCCCGCGCGCGGGCTCTTCTCCGGAGGGTGTCGGAAAAAGCAACCCTTAATTCCAAACTTATTTTTTTCGGAGATTTTAGTCTTGATCCCGAGGCATATCTTGTTAAAAAAGGGGATTCCCGGATTTTTCTTACTGCAAAAGAATTTGAGGTTTTGCGGTTTTTGCTTTTACATCAGGGAAAAACATTTACCGCGTCACAATTGTATGAAAAGATATGGGGAAAAAAATACGGTGATCTTGCCACTGTGGCGATCCATATCCAGCGAATACGGAAGAAAATCGAGGAAGATCCGGCGAATCCCGAATTTATTCAAAATATCTATGGTGCGGGCTATACATTCGTGATTCAACCCCGGCACACACACTAGGAGACGATCATGAAACTCCGGAAAAAATTCGCATTTTTAATCGCATCAATTATTATTATTCCTATTCTTCTTACCATGATTACCAGTTTTATTATTTTATTGGCTCTCATGCAGGATAAAGAGGTTCAGCAGGATAATGAGATAATGCAATGGATGGTGAGAATCCTTCATAAAACAAGGAAGGTTGATGATGTCTATACGATAATGAATGAGAAACCCGAGGGAATTGATGTTATAATTCTTGATATGCATAATAATGTCCTTGTTTCCAGTATCCCGGAAATCCTTCCGGGAATTATATACCCCCCGGAGGAATTGCTTTCCATGATCTCCTTAAGATATCCTGAAAGAAGCCAGACTTATGATCCTTTTTTTATATCAGGAGACGACGGTGCAAAACTGCTTTTGTGTGTAAGTCAAAATACACAGCGTATGCTTAAACCGTTTCAAATTTTCAGATGGTTGTATGTGCTTTTTTTAATTCTTCTTATCGCCGGTACAGTAATAGGGATAATATTTCTCGGTTCTTTTCGAACTTCAATTATAAAACTTGAACACGCGACAAACAGAATCGCAGACGGGGATCTTGATTTTGTCCTTACTTCCAGGGGAAAAGACGAGCTGGCTTCCCTTACCCGTTCTTTTGACAGTATGCGGAGTAAACTGAAAGAAGAATACGCGAAACGCTCCCGGTTTCTCATGGCTATTTCACATGATTTATCCACCCCTCTTACTTCTATTAAAGGTTATATGGAAGCAATAAATGACGGTCTGGCGGAAAACACCAAAGACTTTAAGCACTACATGTCTATTATTTCCGACAGGGTAGACATGCTGGAAACAAGAATCGATGAGCTTATAGAGTTTGTGAGGATGGAGACCGGGGAATGGCAATTACGGCAACAAACTGTCAATGTAAAAGATTTTATGCTTTGTACGGCTTCCATGTACAAAGAAGATGCGACTCTTTTTAAACGTACATTCGGCTATACAATCGATATCCCGGATACCATCAACATTTTAATAGACCAGAATCTTTGTCTGCGGGCATTGGAGAATTTATTTCATAACGCCATACGATACACCCGGGAAGAGGATGAAATAACGTTTACGGTTGTACAATCGAATAATGAGATACATCTTATTATTCATGACACAGGGGACGGTATAGCCCGGGAAGAACTTGATCATATCTTTGATCCCTTTTTCCGGGGCAATAAATTCAATAACCGGAAAGGTTTCGGGATGGGACTTTCAATCGTGAAATCGATTATTACAGCCCACGGCTGGGATATGAGCGTCGCCTCGGAGCCGGGGCAGGGGACAAGTTTTATAATTGTAATAAGGGAATATGATGTGGCCGGCTGAAATAATTTACCCGTGAAGAGAGTGGAACTACGGATGCGCTTGTTAAGGACCTGGTGATGAGAGAATGGTATCCGGATAGGGACGGATGTTAAAAAAACACTTAATATATTTGTATAGATTAAGTGTTCAGAAATAAAAAATAGCGATTGTTAAACTATCAATCTTAAAAAATATAAACTAAAATAATTGCAGAGAAACAGAACGTTTGTTATATGATGTACGATAACATAATAAACAATCCGTGTACATCCGTGAAATCTGTAGTTTGAATAACTTAAGTAATCCAATAGTTTACAATGGAAGAGAGTGGAACTACGGATGTAGTTGTTAAGGCCAGGCAGACGAGATAGCGAGAATCGGATGGAAACGGATATTGATTAATATAAATTTACGAATTCGGACAAACATAAAAGTTTTGTGAGAGAAAATAGCGGTTGTTAGACTATCAACATTGAAAAAAAATAAATGAAAATAATTCCTGGAAAACAGAGAGTTTGTTATATAATGTACAACCCTATGTGTCAGGATAGTTGTCGTCTACCCTGTTTGAGAGGGGGTACCCCCTCTCAAACAAAATCAAAAAAATAGGAGGCAATTAT
>JAFGRV010000019.1 GCA_016934975.1 Spirochaetales bacterium
TATCGGGAAAATATAAGGGTCACTATATCCATTCACGGCATAATCCTCTGCGGGAGTCTACTCAGCTCATTGAACGGGAAACAAAAGGAGATATCTCCTGCGCACTCTTCTATGGCTTCGGCCTTGGGTACCACATAGAAGCATTCATGAAAAAATACCCATCAGTTCCCGTTCTCATTATCGAGCCGGAACCATCGTTTTTTCACAAGGCTCTTGAATCGAGAGATCTCACATCCCTCTTTCAATCAACCTCTCTCCTCTATTATATTAATCCCGACCCGGATAACCTCATTGAATTTATAGAACAACTTCCCCTTTCTAACATACAGATTATACGCCTGCGGTCCATGTACGGATTCACTGCGGGATATTACAAACAGGTTGATGGAATAATTCAATCCTATCTTTCGCGAAAAGAAGTAAATGTGAACACCTTAAAACGTTTCGGAAAGCTATGGGTTAATAATCTGGTTCATAATGTAGGCGAGCTTATTAAAAAACCGGGAATTACCCGCCTGGAAAACGAACTGGAGGGCATTCCATCCCTTGTCCTCGCTTCCGGTCCTTCTCTGGAACTCATCCTTCCCCATCTACCGGAATTAAAGAAAAGGATGATACTTATTTCCGTTGATACATCTCTCCGGGCCTGCCTTGCACAGAAGGTGGAACCGGATTTTCTTATTGTGGTTGATCCTCAATACTGGAATTCCCGTCATCTTGACTGGCTCTCCTGTAAAAACGCTCTCCTTCTCTCGGAATCTTCCACCCATCCCCGGGTGTTCCGTGACCTTACTATAGACGGATTCTTTGCAAGCTCTTTCTTTCCCCTGGGTATTTTCTTTGAATCGATTGTGGGAGATAAAGGGAAAATAGGTGCCGGGGGGTCGGTAGCAACCTCTGCATGGGATTTCGCGAGAATCCTCGGAACATCCCCTATTTTTATGGCGGGACTGGATCTCGGCTTTCCTCACAAAAAAACACACTTTCACGGGGCATATTTCGAGGAGTGCTTTCACCAGATATCGGACCGGTATTCCCCCATGGAACACAAATCCTTTACCTATATAAGAGACGGAAAACCCTTCCCGGTCATCTCAAATAACGGAAGTACGGTATTAACGGATCAGCGGATGATTATTTATAAATGGTGGTTTGAATCCCAGATGAATGCGTACCCATCACTTCCCACCTATTCCCTTTCCCCCGGAGGTGTCGCGATCCCGGGTATAATGGTAAGGGATGTAAAGGATCTCCTGAATCTTCCGCTACGAAGAGAGGATATCGATGAGAAGATGAAGCGTATCCGTTCATACACTCATGGGATTCCGGATCATGATAAGGTAGCTGCAAAACTCAAGAGAGCGATAGAGGAACTTCTCACGAATCTTCATCTCCTCGCGGATATTGCGGATGAGGGGATTACAACAACAGAAAAAGCGATCTCACACCTGTCTCACGGGAAAATTCCCCCTTCTTTCGTCGAAAAATTAAATAAGATTGATAAAAAAATCTCCTCCGAATCATCCAGAGTTATCGCGGGGTTTCTTATCCAGCCGGTCATCCAGGGATTATTACACACATCAACTCACGATAAAACACCCGGGGAGATTTTAGCCTTTACCAAAGAACTGTATACGGAACTTAAATCGTCCTGCGACTATCATTACAAAGCACTCATAAAAGCTGAAAAAAAATTTTAAATTTTCTTAAACTTATAGACCAATCCGCCGATTTAATAAGTGGAAAGCATAAACGCTTTCTTTTTATTAAACGGTATGCACATAGACATCCAGGCATACCGTTTTTTTTTTGCCCTTCTGTTTTTTATGAAGATCTCCCTTCATACAATGATTGACCAGGAGTACCAATCTTGTTATAGTGAATCAATTTTGTACGGTACGCACCTGGTTGTGTTCCTGAGATAGGGAGGATAAATGAAACCTGAAAATATTAACGATGATCAAAATAAGAATGAAAATGAACCGATCATTATTCATTCGACAGTCGGATCCATGAGAAAAGAGGGAATCCGGCTTCTCAGCGGAAATAAATATACTCTGATTTTGAAACCAAAAAAGTTCGTATACTCTTTTTAGGCGGGATATATCATGGCCCTTTCATATCCCATCGAAATTACCGATGCATCACTTATTTTTGAAAATAACGAGACTCAAAAAGGCGGATTTTATCCCCTCGGTGCGAATAATTTATGGCACAGCGGTATTCATCTCCACGGTTACACGGCACGGGCAATCTATGACGGTGAGATTTTAGCCTGCCGTTTGGATGAGGAGTATTGCACCGATGATCTGGGTGAAGGGGATTCCATTACTTATTCAAGGAATTTTGTATTAGTAAAACATCATTTAATAATTGATGAAAAGGGCGTGAAAAATGCGCCGGCATTTATAAGCTCGATGTATGATGTGGATCCTTATCTTGATGGATTAAAAGGAGAAGTATATTTTTATACTTTATATATGCACCTTGCGCCAACGAATATATATGACATTACTATCCCGGCGCCTGAGTTCATGAATACAAAGATTTGTGAATTTATTTGTAATACCGAAGAAGATACCCTGGGGGGAGAATCGGGATTAAATGTACGAAGTAGTCCTAATGGCTCAAAAATCGGTTTATTAAAATATGGAGAAACAGTTCACTTTGAAAATCCCCTGGATTTTATTAATAATCCCGGGGGATGGAAAAAAATCAATCCCACTCCCTATGGGGCCGGTTCAGCATATATTTTCTGCTCACCAAAGAGCGGAGGGGGAGAACGGATAAAAAAGGGTGATGAAAAAGACATACCGAAGAATGAGATCGTTGTCTTTGATAATCCGGTAAAAGTTACTGCCGGAGAGTATTTGGGGTACTGCGGCAAATACGGACCCCAGGAGAATATGTTTCATGTCGAGATTTTCCTGGATAATGTCATGTTTATGGATATGGATCCGGAATCAGTTGACCTGGGAAAAATCTATTTTTTTGAGAAAGATTTTAATGAATTTAAAAAGGGTGCCGATTTTGAGAAAATTCATACGGACTTTTATGAGGGATCACAATTTTACAGTTTAGATAATGCTGACGGCGCGTATAAAGTCAAAGTAAAAAAAGCCAATTTATGGATAGAAAAAAGTAAACTACATTGGATCGATTCAATAAGTCGTTATAAATGGAAAGACACTGTCAGCGAGGCTGTAGGTTATATGACAGACATCGGAAACGCCTCGGACGCGATGGAAGTAAGTGTCAGCAGCAGCGATGAATTTAAATTTCCCGGCTGGGATCTCGCTAAAACTGTGGGCGGTATAGAATACAGGAAAATTCAAGTCTCTGTAAAATACGATGGTGCTGTCACCGGATGGCTGAGCAAGAAGCAAATGGAGAGTAAAGTAAACTGGGAGTACAGTGCAGGAACCTTATTCTTAAAAGTAAAAACCGGAGCTCAAATCGCCCATTTATATAAAACGAATCCGGAAGAAATAAATTTTACCAGTGCATTAGGAGAGAGTTTAACCAAGCCCCTGGAAGTCGGTATCATTAATGGGGGGATAAAAGAGGTTAAGGATAATGATAATGTAGAATGGCTGGGGTTTACGATAAAAAAGGAGTTTCTCGGGAGTGGAAGCGAAGATGTCACTGGTTGGATAAAAAAAACAGATGCCGAAACAAAAATAATCAATTATTTCGATTGGAAAAAATTTTTTGATAAGCTGGAACCTGAATCCGACGGAGATAGTTTATGTGACAATAGCGAATTGGTAAATAAAATTGAAAATGCCGCCCAATATACAGGATCTCCATATGATCCGGACGTCTCTATCGATAATTCATTAACCAGCGAGGAGCTTTTATTAGCGTTGCAGGATGAAAGCATTGCAGCGGAATTAAGAAGAATGGTGGTCTGCCATCCTACGGAATGGAGTAATGCGGTTAATTATGATAAATTTAAAGATAATCTTAAAGATCTTTATCTCTTTAATGATAACCAGGTAAATAAACTCATGACCCATATTGAAAATATGCAATGGTGGGAAGAGGTGCAAACGAAAAGCGGTAATCAATTACCTTCCGATTCAAAAAAGATATGGTATTTCCATCCAATTGCATTGATTGAGCATTTAAAGAAATTAAAGATAGGTATCCCGAAAGTAGAAATGTTGATCGACCACGAAGCAATGGACTATTGGTTTGACAAAACCTATGAATCCTCAAAAAATGCAAATGGTAATTTTGCCCGAAGTCTCGATGATATTATCGAAGTCACGATTCATCATACAGAGGGAAATAGTAATTGGTTGGATTCAAAAGGTATGATTTATGACGGCTGGCCTCTTTACGGGGGCGGCGATAATAAAGAAAATTATAAAAATGGTATAAGTTTATATAATTATTTTTTACAAAAAGACGGCACATTAGTCGAGTGCGCCCCCTTAACAAGATGGTATAAACATTCTCATGCTAATATTCAGGATAAATATCATGTCGGTATTGAAATAAGTCATTCGACCGGTCCTTTTACCGATGAGCAGTATAACATGTTATTTGCTTTTATTTTCGATCATATTGCATCTCTCTGTATGAACTTCAAACGCATTTCCTGTCATGCATTTAATAAATGGCATTTTACAAGCGGGGGAACAAAGGAGTGTCCGTCAAAGGATTTTCTTTTCTCAAAGCTTGTAGCGGAAATGACAAACAGGGGAATGAGTTTTACCACGGAAGATACGGAAGGTGCATACGGGGATCATGAATATTACCGATACACTATCACCTCATTTTAAGTCAATCACCCGAAACGGATTTTATATTGAAACTCTTGGGTGAATGGTGAGTTTTCTCATCATCATTTTATCCCTTATAAGCTCCCTTACCGTCCGGTAAGGGAAATAATCAATTCCACTTCACCGATAGGGAGGTTCATATGATTTGCGATGACGGAAGTGGAGAATCCTTCGCGGTAAAGCTTTAATACCTGGTCTTTTACATCAACCTCTTTTTTTATTTCAGGGCTTTTTTCGGTATCTTTTTTATTCTGTGTCAAAATATTGGAATAATTTTTACTCATGCTGTATTTTTCCGATTCGCGGCGCAAGAGAGCTATCTTTTTATCGGCTTTATCCATCAGGTCACTGAGCTCATTGATTTTATCTTCGATAATATTTATATTTCGTTCCGTCGTATTGTTAAGCTGTAGAATAATCCGGTCTACTTCCACCCTGATTTCATCGATAAGGGCTTTGGGATTGACAGATGAGTTGATTTTTCTTACCAGGATAAGATAGAGGATGGCGAAGCCCATAAGAATAAGACTGATAGTTACTATATAGATCATAGATGTTTATTATCCGGTTATATCGATATGATGTCCAAGATATGGTTCTTTAAAAAATTGTTTTTCTTCATTTTTTTTGTCCGCCTCTTCTTTTTCCCGCTTTTTTTGCTCTGCTTTGGTCTCATTTCCCTTATTTTTCTCCTCGTCCTTTATTTTTTCAATACCTTCTTTTATCTCATCCGTCTCATTCACACTCTCGTCTTTTACTTTTGCATCTTTTGCAATCTCCATCCCCTGGAGAGATTGATGAAGATGAGCCGCATCTTTTTGTACCGCCTGATCTTTTCCAATTTGATTTAGATGAGAAAACATGGTCTGTAAATCAATCGGGAGCAAAGGCATACTCTACACAATCCTCCTTCTAAAATCTTCTTCTATGGCTTCGTATTTCGTAATCCTTACATTATTATTTTCCATAATAAAGGTAACAAATTTAAATTCATTTTTCACTTCCAGGTAAGCATCCCGGATATATAATTTCACCCCGGGAAACACCTTTTCCGAAGCCGATATCTTCCCCTGCTTCTTTATCGACATCAGGTGTGCTTTAATTTCATCAATTTCCGTATTTAACAAATCAACTTCAGTTTTTATGGTATCCCGTTTGCTTGATAATTCGGTGAGATAGTTCTGCTTTTCTTCCGAAAGCTTTCGCTGCACCTTCTTTAAATTAAGGAGGGTTTTGATGTTCAGTTCAATCTCATCCAGGTCTTTTTCTATATCCGTCTTCTTTTTATCGAGACTCCCGAGTCGTTCTTTACTGGAGGGATCATATCCCACCTCTAAAACAGTCTCGGTCCCTGCAATAGAGCCAAGATTTTTGGCATTGATTTCTTCCGAGGCCCGGAGTTTTCCACCCACAATTGAGGCCCGCCTTCCCTGACAGATAATCTTCTTATTCGCATCTACCATACTATGGAGGATTCCTTCATTTACAACAACATAATCCGTTGCTTCGACTCGTGCATGCTCGATAAATTTGGAGAAAACGCTTTTTCCGGTTTTCACCTGACCACCGTTTTTCCCAAGGATCCCCTGATGAACGATAATATCGCCTTCCGCATCAAGAATACATTTACCGACATTACCTTTTATTTCGATGTTTCCCGCGGCTTTTATTGAAAATCCGTCAAGAACACTCCCTTTTACAATAACAGTCCCGAGAAACAGGATATTACCGGTCTGAAGATTTACATCACCATTGACGGTGTAAATCGGTTCTACGTTAATCTTTCCTGCCAAAAGCATTACCTGCCCGTTTATCTCGGAAATTGCCGTCGTGCCGTCTTCCGAGAGCTTTACATTTTTACCGATGACGATGGCTACATCATTCCCTGATTTGGCGGGAATGGTTTTTCCCGTTACAGTCCTGCCGTCGATTCCTTTTTGAGGGGGAGTTTTTTTTGCGAGAACCTGGCCCGCGACAACATTTTCTATAAGATTCAGTTCTTTAAAATCGACTCTTCCCCCTTCTTCATGAAGCTGGATATGTCCCCGCTCTTTATTAAAATGGTATTGCACCACGGCATCAGAACCATTTTGTGGTTTACTTCCTTCGGCGATTAAAAACCGGCTATTATATTGGGGATAATCCTCAAACTGTCTCACCTCATCTTCAAGAATTCCATGAACGACCCCATTATTATTTAAGATCGCGATAATATTATCATAGGTAAGGTCCGCACCACCCAATCGAGGCGGGGTCACCTCGATATACGCTTTCATTTCCATATCGAAGATATCTACGGAAATGGTTGCATCATTTATGGGATTATAATCGAATTCACCGATACGGATGTATTTTGACTCCGCCCGCTTCACAACACGTGAAATAAGGGTCATATCGTATCTGGTGACCCCTCTTCTGTGAATCTGCTCCAGTGCCCTTTTCTCCTGAAGAGGTTTTCCTCTTCCGACGGGTTTTGTTATTTTAAGGTACACACCGTCATGAGTGAGCCGGACAAATACTTCGCCATCCTTATCTTTTTCCAATTCGATTTGTGGTTGTTCGATATGTACGACATTTTCAATGAGATTTGTAATGGATACCTTTTCTACAACTTCATAAACAAAGAGAACCCATTCCTTTTTTCCCACCCCCCAAACACCCTTGTTTCCCCGTTCTATTATCTCATATTGAAGACGGTTGATCGGGACATCCAGCTCAATTGAAGCGGTTTTCAGGGCATCTTCCATTGAATCTCCCCTGACCTCTTTGGATTTGACTTCCTTGTCCTTTTCAACCTGTTTTATCATATATTCACGAAGTTGGGATAATGTTATCATTTTCACTCCAAAATAGTACGAGTTCTTTCTATAAGTATAATATATCACAAATTCTACCAGGGTGCCACATGTAGAGGACATAATAAAATTCAGACATATATCCTTTATACTTTTATACTAAAAGATCCCTTTTTTAATACTGGTGAGTTTTGTCCTAAGACGCATGATTGCTTTCGTGTGGAGCTGGGAAATTCTCGACTCTGTTACGGCAAGTACTTCTCCAATTTCTTTGAGGGTTAAATCCTCATAATAATAAAGAACAAGCACTTTTTTTTCTTTTTCCGGGAGTTCCTGAATCGCTTCTATAATGACCCGTTTTACTTCTTCTTTTTCGACGATTGTATCCGGGTTCAGGCTTGTAGGTGATTCAATACTGTCAACAATAGAAATTTTATCATTTTCTTCCCCGGTATTCCAGACGTCATTAAGTGAAAGGATGGAAGTACCGCTGATTTTTAATATCATTTTTTGAAAATCACCGGTACTCATATCCATGGCTTTGGCGATCTCTTTATCCGTCGCCACTCTTCCGAGTTGAGATTCCAGATGGCGGACCGTTTCTTCAAGTTGTCTGCTTTTCTGACGTACCGACCGCGGTACCCAATCTATAGCCCGTAGTTCATCAAAAATAGCGCCCCGGATTCTCGTTACCGCATAGGTTTTAAATTTAACATGTTTTTCCGGATCGAATTTTTCAATTGCATCAAAAAGGCCGAAAACACCGAACCCCACGAGATCATCGAACTCGACATTATGAGGCATTCCGATCGCCACCTTGCCGGCAACGTACTTAACAAGGGGAGCATACTGTTTTACAAAAAAATCCCTTATTTTGGGATCTTTTGCTTTCTTATATTGTTTCCAAAGTTCTTGTTCGGATTTTTCTTTTAATGGATTAAGCATATTCCTTTTATCCTTCCTTATCTCTTTCAATCCATGTATGAATCGCTTTAGCTGTTTTTTCAGGATCTTCCACAAAACCACTCACATCCAGATTTGTCTTTGGTTTGGAATGCATAGTATTTGAATGAATCGTTTCATTTTCCCCATCCTGAGTACCACCGCCATAGGGCGTAAAGGACGATGCAAATGAATCGATTTCCGGGAGTGCATCAAGATTGTCGATATTTTCATCCGTGGGTTGTTCTTCATCCGAAAGCTCATCGATATAAGGGACATTATCCATCTTGTTGCTCATTTCATCCGGTTGAAAATCAGAAGTATCCTCGGAAATATCGTAAGAACTATCCGTGGAGATATCATTGGAGATATTTTCATTATTATTTTCAGCAGATCCTAATTCCTCTAAATCCGAAGATTCATCCTGAATATCCAAATCAAGTTTGGAATCTCCTCTCATATCAGCGAACATACTATCCTGATGTAATGAATCATGAGGATTCTCTTCTGGTATTATCGCCTCGAATTCACCCTGATAATTTTTTTCTTCATCAGTTTCATTATTTATTAACCGGCCTAATTCAGGCAAAAATTTATTAATAATAACACTCACTCCCACTCCGATACCTGCGAAGATTGCTCCCCAAATGACAGCTCTAAGGAGAATTTGCAAAATAGGGACACCCCGAATTCCACCTCCCATTAAAGAAACGAGTACGGCAAATCCTGCTAAAACAGCGATTATTTTCGTGTTCATCATATACTACTCTAAGATTAAAGCAAAATAAGAAACCAGTCAAGCAGGTTAGTTATACCTTACTTGTTTAAAAAAGGCTGCATCCGTTAACCTTTCACCGGTCTCATTATTTTTTTACAAAAAGTTTTTTCAAAAAACCGCTTACACCACTTCCTTCTTTATATTCTATATTTTCAAGACGTCCGACAATATGTTTTATACAAATAGATGCCTTACTTTTCGCATCTGCCAATAAAAAAGGCCTTTGTTTCACAACACAATTGTGAACAAGAACATCATCATAGATTGAACCAAGATAATCAATCTTTAAATTAAGAAATTGCCCGGCGATATTTATCACCCGCTCTGCAACCCTTTTCCCCTCGGTCACGGACTTCACCTTATTTACAATAAGTTTTAATCCGATATTTACATTATCTATTTCCGTGGCGATTATTTTAATAATACCGTATGCATCGGTAATGGCAGTGGGTTCGGGAGTTGTCACTATGAGCGCATCGTCTGCGGCCGCGATAAAAGAAAGTACATTATTGGAGACCCCGGCGCCCGTATCAATAATAAGGACATCCGCCACGGAAAGCTCACTCAGTTCATCAATAATATTTTTACGCTCATCGTCAGTGAGATTTGCAATTTTTGAAAATCCCGAAGCCCCCGCTACAATCTTAATTCCATAATTAGTATCCTGCAAAATATCCTTCATTTTCTTTTGTTTTCGTATAAGATGATAGAGATTATAACGCGGAATAATTCCAAGTACCACATTAACATTGGCTAGACCAAGATCGGCATCCATCACGATTACTTTTTTTCCAAGCTGCGCATACGCGAGTGCTATATTTATTGCGATATTTGTCTTTCCCACACCCCCTTTACCGCTGGAAACAGCGATTATACGGGTATTGGTACGTATGGAACCATTGCGTAAAGAGTCATTTTGTATAGAATTCTGCTGATTTTGCATGATTTCCCTCAATTTTTCTGCCTGATCTCCCATTTTTTTATCTCCAATAGTTTGTTGATAAGTCATCCTGCTCTCCAAAAATAGTTTCAATATATTCTCTATCAATCTTTAAGCCTTCAATTTTCATGAGGAGACGAAATATTTTCGCCTCTTCAATATCCTGAGGTACGACCTGACCATCGGTAATATAAGAAATCGGTTTACCATGTTCTGCAAGCACACTTAACATATTCCCTATCCTTCCGGTTTCGTCCAGTTTTGTAAGGATGATTGATTTATAATTAAAAGGCTCAAATTGCCTTAATAGATTTTCCACATCCGACGCTTTTGTCGTGGCGCTTAAAGCAAGGTGAGTTTCGCTCATGTTTCCGCAAATACTTAAAATTCTACGCATTTCACCAAGTTTCTCGAAATCCGACGGACTTTTCCCTATGGTATCGATAAGTATCAGGTCCATGTCCGCATATAACGCCAAAGCTTTTTTTAAGTCATTATAAGTTTCGGCACAGGTGACGGGAATCTGCATAATATCTGCATAAGTTTCTATCTGTTTTTTAGCAGCGATTCTGTAATTATCAATTGTAATCATCCTTACCTGGCAGGAAGGATTTTTTTTATTACCCAAACCGTAAATTGCCGCGAGCTTGGCGATGGTTGTCGTCTTCCCCACACCTGTGGGTCCCACAATAATAAATATTGTCGGTTTCTTATTCGTATTATGATAGGGCGGATGTATCAGGATCTGCTCGCCAATCCACCTGACAACAGTCTGTTGTATTTTCACAAAATCATTTAAATCATCTATGGTAAGTTCTTTTTTTATCCTGTGAATAATATTTTTTATATATTTTGGGGTGAAATCATTAAATTCAAGAATTTCCCTGATTCTTTCAATAGAAGGATTCCCCTCCTCATGAGTTTTCTCCCTGGTTTGCACAGTGGTCTTTAGGGTTTGAATCTCTTTGAGTATTTTAGAGAGGGTCTGCTCTTTTTGTGCCGCCTCTAAAATCTTCCTTTTTTCATCCTGAGAAACAAGCTGTTTTGATGTGTTGTCAGAAATATATCCGGTAATTTCGGTTCCCTGCCTGGCAAAAAAACCCAATACTCCCCCGATCTTTATTCCTCTATGAGTAAGTAGTCTCGCGTTTTCTCCGTACTGTTTTTTCATCTTCATGAGAGCATCACTCAACGTGTATGCCTGCAATGTAAAATATTGCATACTATACTCCTCATTAATTGGTTTTCCACACCAAACAAGCCGGCAGGTTCGCAGGAAATCAAAAATTTTTACAACGGCAACCTTGTCACAAATTAATTATTTGGGTTGCGGGTGCGGACTGCGTCATGTTATGGCGATTTCACCAAGACTTTCAATCGTGATATCCGGTACAATTTCCGGCACCGAGAGCACGATAAGGTGAGGTACTTCCCTCCTTGAACTTGATTTTACAAGCGGTCTTGCCGCCTCGGAACAGAGAATAACCGGTGTTATCCCTTGTTCCTGGACTGATTTTACCGCGTTCACCAGGGCCTGAATCCATTGACGCTGGAGCCCCGGTTCCAAAGCGGAAATAAATCCGGTATTTGTTTCCATCTTTGAATCGATAATTTTATGTTCCAATTCCGGCGCGATGGTAAGGACCCGGATTATATTATTTTCATCCGCGTAATGGGCGCAGATTTGTCTTTTAAGCATCTGTCTTACTTTTTCCGTCAGAAATCCGATATTCTTTGTTACCTCTCCGAAATCCGCCAGTGTTTCAAGAATCTGTATGATATTCCTGATTGATACCTGTTCTTTTAAGAGCGCCTGGAGCACTTTATGAATCTCCCCGATAGAAAACATCTTATTTATTTCTTCGATGACAGCGGGATAATCATTCTTAAGGGTATCCAGAATTGTCTTCACACCCTGTCTGCCTAAAATCTCAGAGGCATGTTTCTTAATGATTTCCGTAAAATGAGTCGCGATAATTGACGGCGGATCCACCACAGTATATCCCATTTGCTCGGCTTTTTCTCTGTAATCCTCGGTAATCCATATTGCGGGAAGACCGAAAGCAGGATCTTTAGTATTTTCACCGGGTATTTTATCTTTAACACCCCCGGGATTGATAGCCATATAATGCCCCATCCGGATTCTCCCTTTTCCGATTTCCACACCATTTATTTTAAAAGAATATTCCGGGGGTTCAAGTCTCATATTATCGATAATTCTTATTCTCGGGACGACAATCCCCAACTCCAATGCCGATTCCCGCCGAATACGTGTTATTCTGTTAAGCAGCTCTGCCCCGTGATCTTTATCTACCAGGGGAATAAGGCCGTACCCGATTTCCAGGGAAAGGGGATCCAGGGGAACAACAGGGGACATCTCTTTCGGGACCTCCTGTTCCTTTTCCTTGAACTTGGCGATTTTCTCTTTTTCTTCTTCCGTCACCTTTTTTCTGGAAAGGGTTACTCCGAGAAAGACCAGAAGTCCTGCCAACGGGAAAAGAACATACCAGGGAAAACCGGGAAGAATCCCGAGAATAGCCAATATACCGGCGGATATCCAGTAGGGACGTGACTGCAATCCGAACTGGGCGGTAATATCCCTTCCGAAGGAGGCATCCGAGACCGAACGGGTGACAATAATACCTGTTGAAACCGATATCAGGAGGGCGGGAATCTGTGTTACCAATCCGTCCCCAATAGCCAACGGGATATAGGTGTTCACCGCCAGATCCATGGTTTCCGCGTGAAGGACAACACCGACGATCATCCCGGCGATAATATTTACAAGAGTAATAATGATACCTACTTTTACATTTCCCGATACAAACTTGGAAGCTCCGTCCATGGCCCCGTAAAAATCAACCTCCTTCTGGAGATCATTCTTCTTTTTCGTCGCTTCCTCCTCGGTGATAAGACCGGAGGAATATTCCGCTTCAAGGGCCATCTGTTTCCCCGGGAGGGCATCTAACGTAAAACGTGCGGCGACTTCCGCAACACGGGTAGAACCTTTTGTAATAACGAGAAACTGAACAATAATGATGATAATAAAGATGATAAGACCGATAACAAATCCTTCCGAGCCGCTTGTTCCCACGACAAAGGTGCCGAAAGCCTTGACAATCCTCCCGTCAAAGGTACTTCCCTTTACAAGGATGAGCCGGGTTGATGATATGTTGATGGCAAGTCCGAAAACCGTGAGAATTAAGAGGAGTGTGGGAAATACGGAAAATTCAAGGGCATTCCTGGAATATAAAACCATAAGAATAACCAAAAGTGAAAAAACCAGGTTAACCGCCATAAAAGCATCAAGGAGAAAGGCGGGAATGGGGATTACGATCATCATCACAAACATGACAACGCCGATAGCGACAAAGAGGTCACTCGGGTTTTTAAACAGATCCCGTGTTATCTGTTGAACATCTGCCATATAGTCTCCTTAGACTGCTTCCTTTTCTTTTCCGGTTAATTTATATACCTGGGCCAGGATGAGAGCCACAACTTCATAGAATTTTTCAGGAATTGATTCTCCGATCTCTACTTCCTGAAATATCGCCCGTGCAAGGGGTTTGTTCTCTATGACCGGTACATCATGGGCCTTTGCAATCTCTTTAATTTTAAAAGCAATTTCATCCGCCCCTTTTGCAACAACCTGGGGACTCACCATATTCTCTTTTTTCCACTCCAGAGCAACGGCATAATGAGTCGGGTTTGTGATAACGACATCTGCCTTGGGAACTACCTTGAGCATACTTCTCCGCATAATTTCCTGCATCCGCTGTCTGAGTCTGCTTTTAAGAAGGGGATCGCCGTCATATGTTTTGCGTTCTTCTTTAATTTCCTGCTTCGACATTTTAATCGATTCTTTGTGCTTTTGACGCTGGAAGAAATAATCTGCTATTGATATGATCAACAGCGCTATTGCAGTCTCGATAATTATTTTAAAAACAAGGGAAGCATAAAAAT
The DNA here is from genome assembly GCA_016934975.1 of Spirochaetales bacterium. GTDB lineage: Bacteria > Spirochaetota > Spirochaetia > SZUA-6 > JAFGRV01 > JAFGRV01. The sequence goes on from JAFGRV010000019.1 coordinate 14,209, forward strand.
GAAAACTGATCATATAATGAGTTCTCATGAGTACTGCAATTTTTTTTATCTCGAAAAACAGATTCAGATACACAATGATACAAATCACCGCAATGGTAAAAAATGATTTTCCGAGATTAAAAAGTGCTTCCGTAGACATGAAAGCACGTTGAAGCCATTTCCCGAACTTCGGGATAATCTTTTTAAAATCCGGAGTTATCGGTTTTACCGTAAAAAGAAATCCCACCTGCATGATATTTCCCAACAAAGCGGTAATAAAACTTATCACCAGAATCGGGAGGCTGAGTTTGATAAAAAACGTCAGGAACGAGGCCATAACATGGCTGTCAGTGGATATATCAACTTCAGTGGCGTGAGAGAAATAATAGGTGAGCATGGCAAGGAAATTATTTAATAAATACCCCGAAAGGATACCGATTCCTACCATCCCGAATAAAAGAATCAAAGAAGAGGTTAATTCTCCGGATTTAGCAACTTTCCCTTCTTCCCGTGCTTTCTTAATTTTATGTTCTGTAGGATCCTCGGTTCTGCCCTCATCCTCCGCGGCAAACCATTGAAGATGAACATCGAAAGGTGTGGAGATTCCCGTTTTACGACCGAGGGGTGTTACTGTCATTTCATTAAAGGGGAGTACCAGGGTATCGTAAAAGAGGAAATCCTTGAGGCTCAACCTGTGCCTCCCATGTGCATGAGTAATCTGGCGATCCCTTCAAAACTTGCATCTATCATTCTCCCGAAGGTTTCCATAAGAAACGGCATCGTTGCAAAGAGCACGATAAAGGCGACACCGATTGCAATAGGGAAACCGATCATGAGGAGGTTCATCTGCGGCGCGGCTTTTGCAAGCAGACCGACGGATGTGGAGATAATAAACAGAGTTCCAAGTATAGGGAAAGAAATCATCAGGGCCGCTTCGAAAAGTCTGCCAAGACTCCGGACGAATACGGAAAAAAGTTTTTCGTTTCCTATAACCAGGTCCACGGCTTTCAAAGCAGTAAAAGAGCCCTGAACTCCAACGATCATAAATTTCTGCATTCCGCCTATGGTGATAAAAACGAGCATCGCGACAATATTAAGAAACTGACCTATTAAAGGGATTTCAATCTGAGCAAGAGGATCAAACACCTCGGAGGCACCGAACCCCATTTGCAGAGAGAAAAACTGGCCCGCTACCTGAAAACTTGCATAGACGACTACTAAAAAAAACCCGATTATTATCCCTATGAGGACCTCCCCGAGGATGAGTAAAACATAATGAAACGGATCGGCAGGAAGAACATAACCTTCGGCGACGACGACGGGAAAAATTACCGCCGCGACAAAAAGCGAAAACCCGATCTTTGCAGTCTGGGGAAAAGCAGACGATGAAAAAAGAGGAGCGACCTCCAGCATCGCAACTATACGGAAAAGAACGAGTAAGAAAATCTGAAAATTATTAATATATAGTTCGATGACAGATCCCCCTATTTGGCTAAAACAGCCATGCTTTCTATTAATCTGATAGTGAACTGCACCATCGATGTAAATATCCAGGGACCGAAGATAATAATTGAACCAAGTATTGCCGCTATTTTAGGAACAAACGTAAGTGTCTGTTCCTGGATTGATGTGGTTGCCTGAAAAATTGCTATGATAAGGCCGACAGCCATACCGACAAGAAGCATCGGTGCAGACAATAATAATATCTGAAGTATACCACTCCGGACAAGGTTAATTGCAAAACTGGAACTCATAAGGTCATTCTCCTTTCATCACAAAAATGTCTCAATAAGTTTCTTTATAATTAAATCCCATCCATTTACCAGCACAAAAAGAATGAGCTTAAAAGGCATTGATATCATTACCGGGGGAAGCATGATCATCCCCATGGACATCAAGGTGGAAGCAACAACCATATCTATAATAATAAACGGGATAAAGAGAAAGATACCGATTTTAAATGCGATGGTGAGCTCATTGAGAACAAAAGCCGGTACCAGGATATACGTTGGAACATCTTTATCAGTTTTCGGCTTTGCCATGTTCTGCATATTCATAAAGAGTTTTATATTGTCGTACTTTCCTTCCAGTTGTTTGAACATGAAGATACGCAGGGGGGCTTCCGTATTTTTATAAAGATCTTCAATACCGATCTGTTCCTCTGCAAAGGGTTTAAATCCATTATCATACATCTGAGTAAATACAGGCCACATAATAAACAATGTCAGAAAAAGCGCAATTCCCATGAGAACCTGAGTCGGCGGCACCTGTTGAAGAGAAAGTGCCCTCTTTATAAAATCAAAAACGATTGCTATACGTAAAAAAGAAGTGGTAAGTAATACGATGGAGGGAGCAAGGGTTATCACCGAGAGAAGAAGAAGAAGCTGGATTGAAAGAGCCACTTCCTGATTTGTTTTTGCTTCTCTCACATTCAGATCAATATATGGGAATCCCGGTACTGCCGTATTCGCTTGTGCAAAGGAGAAAGACGGAAAAAACAGTATGAGTATGAAGATTGTGCAGAAAATGAGAATACATTTTTTCATTGTCCCTCCCAGTTACAATTTATATAACGTATAAATGACTAAAAAAACACTCATGACGAGCGAATACTTATTTCAACTTATCTAATCTCTCCTGCTGTTTTTTCATGAAATTAATCGGGTTCGAAAGCAATCCCTCCTGCTTTTTTCCGGGATTAAATATATGTAAAAGAATGTCGGAAAAACTTTTTTTTACTTCCGGAGATTCTTCTGCTGCTTTAAGCATAATGGTATCGATGGTTTCTTTATCGGTGATCTGGGCGATGAGAGACAGACTTCCTCCCCCTGAACCGACTACATAATAATGAAATCCGACCTGTATTATGTAGAGAAGATCATTTCCCTGGAGTGACGTCGTTGTAATCACTTTTATAAAATCGTTTTGAGGTATTTTCTTTTTCATACCTTTCTTTAAAAAGAAAAAGAAAAGGTAAATGACACCGACAACACACCCAAGAATAATAAGCATACGTACATATTCCCAGACCGGCACAAAATTACCATCTTCTTCTGCTGCCGATGGGTTGGTTACCGGTTCTTCCTCAAGATTAAAGAGGGGTTCTTCCTCCGGAATAGTATCACCGTCTTGAGAAAAGAGCGAAAAAGGGAGTATTAATAGAACTATAACTAAATTTATACGAAAAATGAGTGAAGTATTCAGTTTTTCCCCTCCCAGGTTATAATAAATAAGACATTTTACCGCCTTATAGTTAGTTTATATCATTTTTTCTACATTGTGGCAAGAACTTTTTTTTATTTTTTCACGATACTGTAATAAAAAACGTATCTGACCTGTTATTTACGAAAGATAATGTCAAAGAAGATTATTGATATGATAAAAGATGTGCTTATTTACGGTAAATCACCCATCCTTTCCATTGGAGAGACAATTTCCGTTACACGAACTCCGAAGTTTTCATCGATAACAACAACTTCTCCCTTTGCAATAAGCTTGTGATTCACCAGAATATCCACAGGCTCACCAGCTAATTTATCCAACTCAATAATCGTACCTTCACCGATTCCAAGAATTTCCTTGATAAGTTTTTTTGTTCTCCCGAGCTCAACGGTCATTTCCATGTATACGTCCATGAGAAGACCGATGTTTCCCTGTTCCTGGGAAGATATACCGCTCTGAAGATTGGGGAATTGAACAGACTGAACACTCGGAGAATTCGTTTTCCCTGATGCAAAGGAATTATTCATATTCAACTGATTTCCGCCATTCATACTTCCCCCCCCAAGAGCATCAGGGGGAAAAAGAGAATCTGCATCACTACTATCAAGACCAAATGCATCCAAATCACTACTCATAGACGATCCTGCTTCGTTTCTGGTAAGGAGAGAACTCAGCTCTTTTGCCAGACCCATGGAATATATATCAGTCATGCGGGTGGATTTTCCCTCGATCCCGACCGTATACTCGACGACTAAAAAATTATCACCCACCGGAAATGAGACCCCTGTTTTCATTATTTTCTGGGCAGTCGGAGGAGATGTGGTGATCGTTGTATTTACTTTATTACCGATAGCAGTCAGTGCCGGACCCATAATATTTGACATTGCTTCACCAAGGGTGGAAAATGCCATCTCATTAAGAACAACCCCATCCTGTCCGAGCATCGATCCTGCTATCTTAATCGCAGTCTGCTCGGTAAGGAGAGTGACATGTTCTCCTTTCAAGCCTTCGATAAAATCAGTTTTTACTTCAACAAGATCCTTCTGCAGCTCTGTCATGAGTTGATCCCTGGACTTTACATCAACCTCGGGCTTTCCGATAGTAATTGTCTGACTCGCGAGCATCGAAAGGTTGGAACTCTGAGACTCGGTGACACTGGCAAGAATTTGCTGTATCGCCTGTTTTTCCTGTTCCGATAACGACTCACCACCCCCTTCATTACCGTTAAAATCCGAGCCAAAATCTATTGAATCTGATCCTTGTAATAGAGCATCTATTTCATCTTGAGAGAGAGAACCATCACTCATCGTTATTCCTCCACTTCTGTTGATAATTCTTCAAAATCCTGCCGTTCGGATTGTTCAAGTTTCTGGATTATCTGAATTGCCAGCTTATTTCCCACCATCCCGGGTCTACAGAGAAATTTCTTTCTCGTTCCGATCCGTAATACCATGGGATCCCCTACCCTCACGCTATATAGACGAATCACATCACCGATCCTCAAGGCGAGAACATCCCGGACTTTAAGATTGATACTCCCGATCTCCGCAACGATCGGTACTTCGATTGTTGAAAGCCGGTCTCGTAAGATATTAAGATTCTCCGTCGTTGTCCCGCGCCTTACCGAAGAATACCAGTATTGTGCCGATAGTTTTGAAATAATCGGTTCTATCGTAAGATAGGGTATACAAAAGTTCATCATTCCTTCTACTTCACCGACTTTGGTCTCCAGGGTAACCAAAACCACCATTTCCGTGGGGGGGACAATCTGTGCAAACTGAGGGTTTGTCTCTATCTGTCCTAACCGTGGTCTTAAATCGATCACCGTAGACCATGCTTCTCTCATATTCCCTAAAATACGAACGATAATACCTTCCATAACCGCCTGTTCTATGTCGGTAAGGTCACGGGAAAATTTAGTACCTTCACCATGTCCCCCGAATAATCTGTCTATAATCGAAAAAGTAACGGCCGGATCTATTTCCAGGATCGCTGATCCTTTGAGGGGATCCATATTAATGACCGCAAGAGTCGTGGGATTGGGGATTGACCGTATAAATTCCTCATAGGTGAGCTGATCTACCGATGCGACATGGACATGCACAAGGCTTCTCAACTGGGCGGAAAGGGATGTCGTTGTAAGGCGTGCAAAGGTTTCATGCATAATAGAAACTGTGCGAATCTGGTCTTTTGAGAATTTATCAGGGCGTTTGAAATCGTAAATTTTGATTTTTTTCTGGTCGGTTGCCTGCTGAATCTCCGCAGTTTCAACTTCCCCGGATGAAATCGCCGTTAAGAGTTGATCTATTTCATCCTGTGATAAAACCTCTGTCATTATACAGCCTTCCTTTTAGTGGCATAAAAAAACCACCGCCGGTTAAAACACTAGAATACCTGGAGTTCTTTAAAAAGAACCAGGTCTATTTTTTCAATCATTATTTTATTGATTCTATTTTTAATCTGTTCCTGAAGCTCCTCTGCCTTTACAGGCATCAGTTCCTCTCCTTTTTTCTGGCCCAAAAAAAGGAATATTATGTTTTCGATACTATCTTTTCGCGCAATAAGTTCTGTCTGAACTTTAGTTCTCCCTTTTTTATATCCGATCGTAATAAGGGCGGAAAATGTTTTGGGAGGATCATCCGACGTAAGGCCTCTAATAGGAGTCAGACTATTAAAATACTGATATTCCGTATAGGGATCTATATACTCCGGTGATGTTGAATAGGGACTATCCGGGATTCTCCCCCCCATTAACAACCGGTATGTGATAATAGATACTGTTACAACCAAAATGACGATTGCCACGAAGATAATGACATATTTCAATGCCTGCTTAAGGAAGTCTTTAAAAAAACCCTCCCTTTTGCCGGTATCTAAATCGTCACCACCTTCCTGCTCCTCATCTATATATTGTTCCTCATCTCCCATATGACACTCCGATTTCTTCCTTAAATATTAATTTATCAGATATTTTTTAATTGTTCAAACCCTTATAGCAAGTAATTTCAAGGATATCCTTACATTACGCAGGCTACGCCCGCAACCCAAATAATCAATTTATTACAAGTTTACCGTTATGAAAATTTTTGATTTCATGTAAACCTGCGTTTTGCTATTATTCCACATTTTTTGTTCAAAAAAAGTGGCACATATTCTTGTTAAAAACAAGAATATGTGGAATAATAGCATATTTCATCACTATCTCAATGTAAACAATTAATATATCTTCCAGCAATACATTCCTTATTATAAATGCCCTTCGGTAAGAATCACAATATCGACTCTTCTATTTGCAGCTCTTCCTTCGGGTGTGCTGTTTTCAAATAAAGGGACTGTATCGGCGAATCCTGCAACCTGAAATTGATTTTCATTCACACCGAACTCAACAAGATAATGAAGCACATTTGTCGAGCGGGCCGCCGAAAGTTCCCAGTTTGTGGCATATTCCCCCAGGGGATCCGTCGGCCAGGAATCGGTATGCCCCTCTATTCTAAATTTCGAGTTCTTTAATTCCGGTGCTTTAAGAAGTTTCGCCACATTCTTTAAGACTTCACGGGTCTCTTCGATATCAACATCCGCGCTTCCTTCCCTGAAATATGCGTCCGAGGCCAGGGAGATAATGAGTCCCCGCTCATCTTCCTTGACCCGTATTTTGTTTGTTTTTGCTTCAAGCTGAAAAAGAGATTTTGCACGTTTAAGGGCCTTGTCCAGGGCCCTGCCCTTTTCCATCGAGGGAAGGGATTCAATGGTATTTCCCAGTTCCGCAAGTTTTCCTTCCGAGAGGGTGTTGCCACCCCGAAGAACCCCGAGACCCTGGAAAGCGGCCAGGATCATCCGCATCTCGGATCCATCGATGGTCGCCATGGTAAACATGAAAATAAAAAACGTAAGAAGAAGGGTTGTCATATCTCCATAGGTTAAAAGCCAATCCGGAGATCCTTCTTCTACTTTTTTCTTTCTGCGTTTTACAGCCGGCATACTATTTCTATTCCTTTCCTATTCCCTCATGGATTCCTGCTGGATCGCCTCTCTCTTATCCGTGGGAAGATATGAAAGGAGTTTTTCCTCCAGGATTCGCGGATTATCACCTGATTGTATTGATAAAATACCCTCTATCATAATTTCCTTAATAAGTGATTCTTCTTTATCTTTATCTTCCAGCTTATTTTTAATCGGTATAAAGAGAATATTTGCTAAAAATGCACCATATAATGTGGTAACTAAAGCGATGGACATACCGCTCCCGATGGCCGACCTGTCTTCGATTTTCGTAAGCATGGCGATAAGCCCGATAAGGGTTCCGATCATTCCGAAAGCCGGGGCAAGCTTTCCCCAGGTATCAAAAAGCTTAATTCCATCGTCGTGTCTGTCCCGAATTTTATTAAGCTCGGTATTTAACACATTCTTGATAATGTCCGGGTCTGTCCCATCAACAACGAGCTGAATACCTTTCCGGAGAAAATCATCATCCACACTCTCAAGATCATCTTCAAGGGCAAGAATCCCGTCCCGGCGTGCTTTTTCCGAAAAGGAGACAAGGTTCTGAATGAGTTTTAGCTCCCCGTGTTCCTGCTTACGGAAAATAATAGCGAAAAACTTAAGCATATCCAGAACACGGGACATGGGATTCGCGATCATTATTGCACCAAAGGAACCGCCGACGGTAATAAGGAAGGAAGATAAACTCACATAGATGATAGGAGATGTTCCGCCCCCTGCCATACCGATAATAACAGCAATAACACCTAATATTAAACCAATAATTGTTGCCAGATCAATTCCCATTATTATTACTCCCTATTCCTTACCGTAAGGAACTTATTCTTTATTCCGGTCACTGTATGCTCATTCCGAAGAGCACCTCTTAATGCCAATTTTTTCTTTATTCCCTTCATTTCATGTTTCATTCTTGAAGGCACCTATCAATTTTCTGTACTGTACGATTCTTTTAAATATGGTGGGATAATCTTCACGGATAACGAGGCGTTTCCCGGACAACATAATGAGTGTGGTATCCGGATTATTCTCTATGTATTCAATTTGATGAGGATTTACATAAAATGTTGTTTTATCTAATTTTGTCACTTCTATCATAAAATCAATTTACCACTCTTATTTGCAAGAACCTGTCTTCACATATGAAGCGTACTCTCGCCAAGCGAGTACTTTCGCCAAGCGAGTACCCTCGCCAAGGCGAGTACTCTCGCCAACCGACTGCAAAAAGTCTACAATTATTATAGGATTTTTGCAATTGGCACATGAAGGCTGATATGAACATAAATGAGTTTTCCACCTCCCTGCATTTTGCTCTACATTGAGGTGGAAAACATTAAACCTTCATTATAATAAAAGTGCACACCTTAGTACTTACCGAAGCAGACGCTAAGGTGCACACACCATTGTCTTATACTCCTCCTGTTTAGAGTTTGTCATTTCCTTTTTTTAATTAAGTACTCTTAATTAAAAAAAGGAAATGACAAACTCACTATTACTGGAAATACAGACAATTTATAAAATAGTCTGTATATACTATCGCTTGAGTGTTAACAACTCCTGGAGCATTTGATCGGATGTTGTTATTGTACGGGAGTTTGCCTGGAATCCACGTTGGGTGACAATCATATCGGTAAATTGTTCTGCCAGATCAACATTACTCATTTCCAAAGCCCCGGCGATTATCCGTCCTCTTCCTTCCACCCCGGATGTGCCTGTCCGCGCTTCACCGGAATTATTCGAGACAACATAGTCATTCTCACCCGCTTTCTCGAGTCCACCGGGATTAGTAAAATGAGCAAGAGCTATCTGCCCGAGGGTTCTGTTGGTACCATTTGAATACACCCCGGTAATGACACCCTGCTGATCTATTTTAAATGTCTCCAGATATCCCATGGAATGGCCATTCTGCTCAATTATCTTTGTGGAAAATAAATCCCCGAATTGAGTGACCGCATTTCTGTACGACCCTATTTCGCCAAGATTCAGATTAAAGGTCTGTCTGTATACCCCGCCTTCTGCTGTCTGGTCTGCTTCCGATACATCAAATGCAACTGTAGCGATGGCGGGAATGTTATCACCGATAACCTCGCCTCCCGCGGCATCTAAAATTGACTGCAAAGCCCCTTCATTATCAAAATCAAGAAAAAATATGTTGGAAGCATTCCCTGATCCGGGGATTTCAGCGATTGTATTTGTCGGGGGGTCTGCTCCCGGATCCACCTCAACAACAACCTGCCATCTGTTTGCTATATCCTCTACCCGGGAAAAGGTAACCTGAAGCATGTGGGGGCGTCCGAAGGAATCATAGATATCAAAACTTGTTACCCAGGTCCGTTGATTTAATTCAGCTTCCGTCGGGTTTGCCCCTAAGGGCTCCACCCGCTTATCAAGGTTACTGGCGAATTTAACTTCCGTTGTTGCAAATGCCGGGTCTTTACTCCCTACGGGAATAACCATATCTTCCAGGGCAGCTGATGTGTTAAGAACCGTCTCTCCCCCGACTGTCCTGGCATTCCATCCCTGTACTTTCTGTCCATTTGCGGGATTTACTAAGAAGCCTTGCTGATCCAGGGTAAAAGCCCCGTTTCTTGTGTAAAAACTCTTATCCCCATCTTTCAAAATAAAAAATCCATTCCCCTGAAGCGCCAGGTCTGTCATGACCCCGGTGGTCTGTAGAGACCCCTGGGTATGAATCGTATCAATTGATGCGATCACCATGCCGAGGCCGACTTGTTTCGGATTCACACCCCCGATTTCATTCGTCGGCTGTGCCGCCCCCGACATCGTCTGGGAAAGCATATCCTGAAAATTAACACGGCCTTTTTTAAATCCTGTCGTGTTTACATTGGAAATATTATTACCAAGGACATCCATTCTTACCTGGTGATTTTGAAGTCCTGAAACTCCTGCATACAGTGATCTCAACATAATTACGCTCCCTCTGAACTGATACTTACTACTGCCTGATAGTCAAAATACTGACCATTTACAAATATCTGTTGAGTATCCCCTCCCGAAACTTTCTCAACTTTTCCTTTAATAATGTCACCGCCGGACACAATTTCCACCACCTTCCCAAGCAAGGAAATCGCGTTATTACCCTCGATAAGATGTGATAAATTTTCAAGTCCGGTTCCCAGCTTTCCAAACCCTTCGCTCATATTATTAATCTGTTCCAGTGTGGAAAACTGGGCCATCTGGGAAATGAACTCTTTATCTTCCATCGGCTTCATGGGATCCTGATTCGCAAGCTGTGTAATAAGAAGTTTTAGAAAGGCATCCTTATCCATCTCATTTTTATTCACTTTGCCCTGTGAAATCTGCTTATTTACTGCATCTGTGAGGATTTGAGTCTTGTGCATGTCTTCTTTTGACATTATCATATTCGGAATCCCAATCCCATCCATCTACGGCCTCCTTCTTATTCTATCACCTGTTCCGTGCTTCATCCGAAGCAGCGGACTTATTCACCAATTTTCAATTGGGTCAGACAACAAGATTAACCCTGGCAAACTGAATTCCAGGATCAAACAATACATCAACATTCTTATCAAACTCTTCTACTGCTTCCGCATACGGAATATAATCATCCGGTTTTCCTTGTTGGTTTTGCGGATTGCCGTCTCCAACGGAAACATGCAGGGAAACCGAATCATACCCCTCCTGCTTCAAAGCAGTATTCAAATTCTGCAGGGATGTTTCAACGATCCCTTTTATACTATTATTTTCGACAAATATTTTACCATCTATATGATTATTCTGTAAAAGTACACGCATTCTTATGCGCCCGAGAGATTCCGGCTTCAAATCGATCCTTATTTCACCTGCGCCGCCTTGTTTTATAATTATTTTCGTGTGTTTTACCATCTCGGACTCAAGAGAGGCTTTTAATTTTTGTACCATTTCCTGATCAAGTCCGGCAGGTGCCTTGTTTATTACTCCCGGAGTTGTTTCCTGCTGCCGGATAGTACCATCTCCCTGAGAAGATACATAGAATACGTGCTGGGAAGACTGCTGGGAAGACCCCTCCGATTTTTGCAGCATAGCTTTACTTGCCTGATCACTGTTTCCCGTGGCCTTTGATTGATCTGTGACCTTTGATTCTTTCTGAGTATTTTTAATATCTTTTCTTAAATCGATGACCACAAGCTTCGGCAAAGAATCCGGCTTCTGTAAGTCCGGCAGCTTTACATTCTTTTCATTTATCAACCCAAGAACTGCTTTAAATGGAGGATCCTGATTCTTCGTATCAGCTTTATTCTTATCCGGTGAAGCGATAAGAGCTTGTAAGGCATTAATAAGGCCCTCATCAATCTCGTTTTTTTTCTCAAGTTTCTTTAATAATGCGGAAAGAAGATCTCCTTTTTCTTTGTCTGAAAATTGAGTGTGTTCAAGGAGATTTTTTACAAAAGCAAATAATTTTTTCTTTACGGGTCCCTTAACTTTACCTGCAATTTTTTTTACAACATCGGATATAAAACGAAGAAGCTTATGTTCACTTATTTTTTCTTGTGATGTTTGCTTTATGTCACTCTCCGACTCCCTGGCTTTCTCAACTTCCCGGGCAAAAGAGTCCTTTTTATTTTTGTCTTCTATGTCTTCTTTCCGGAATTCTGTTTTCTTTTCAGATTTTACTTCTTTTGATGTTGTCTGTGCTCCGGGGTTCTGTATAGCTGTAAAAACCGGTATGGCTTGGGCCACTTATATTTCTCCATTAACTGCTTGTTTTCCGGGCCATCTTTCTGTTTATTTCTGCCGCCCGTTCCTTTGGCATTTCCGAGAGCCAGTATGCAACCAGGGACATTTCCCCTTGTTCCCGGGCGTTTTCTTCCGTAATCCGGAAGATATCGATAATATCCACATCTTCCATTTCCAGAAGTATCGCCACTGCTTTTTTCGGTTCCATATTGACCAGATACTCGGAACTCTGTTCAAGGTTCCTTCTTCTCTTATCGTACGCTTCGACCCGTTCATTAAATGAATTTTCTCGTTCGGACATAGCTTTTTCCTGTTCTTCCAGATCCATGATCATCTGGGCGATCTCTTTTTCTTTATCCGCGATGGCTTTTTCCCTCGTATCGAGTTCTTCCGCCCGTAGTTGTAATGCCTCATCCTGCATAACAAATTGTTCCCGCTCCCTTAAAAGGGGATCTTCGATATCCTCGACAACCGTACGTTCATTAAACCCGAGGATACGGAAGAGTGGGGCCAGAACATCCTTGCCGTCATAAAGACCGAGCAAATCAAACCAGGCAAATCCCGCGACAACTAAGGTTATGAGGATAAGAAGAAGAAATATTATTTTTGTGCCGCCTCCTATGTATGAATACCGTGCCATATTCCCCCTCCCTTGCTATTCTTTCTCTTTCCTGAAAAATATTCCATTATTTATATCATCCGTTATTTTAAATTCTTCTTTATTGACAAGAGAATAATATTCCTTTTCCCGTTTTTCTTTCAATTTTTCCAGTACCTTTCTCTTTCTCGAATGAACCAGGTATTCAATTTGTATTGCCTGTCTTTCATCGATGCGCTTTTTTAACTCTTCTTCTTTATCTCTCCGTTCCTGACGAAGACGCGTCATATAGAACTCATTTGAAACAAGATATGAATAATCCCCTATCATATCGGACCGGAACAAAGATTGAATCGTATTTTTAATCTGTGTATCGATTTCTGAAATACGGCGCTCGATGGTGAAACAAATACCGGTGATTTTTGCAAGTTTAAGCTCCCATTCCCGTTCTTTGTACCGCCGTAATTCCAAAACCCTTTCAAGGGTGAACCGGAACCTTCTCACCTTTTATCTCCGTATCCGGAATAGCAATATTCGCTATTTCTCCCAATTCTGAAAATGTCGTGGAGAGATCGGATTTCTCTTCCACACCCTGTTTTAAGAAACTGTTAATATCCTGTATTTTATTGATCGCTTCATCGATCTCCGGATTACTTCCTTTTACGTATGCCCCGACATTTATAAGATCTTCCGCCTCTGCATACACTGCCATCAGTTGCTTGATGTACCCTGCTGCTTTTTTCATCTGTGTGCCGGTAATCTTCGGTGTAAGCCTGGAAATAGAAGTGAGAACCTCGATGGCAGGATAATGATTCCTCGAAGCGAGCCGCTTTGACAGGACGATATGGCCGTCCAGAATTCCCCGAACCGTGTCAGACACCGGCTCATCCATGTCATCTCCTTCTACAAGAATCGTATAGAATCCGGTTATCGTTCCTTTGTCTGAGGTTCCGCTCCGCTCCAAAAGTTTCGGCAATAATGAAAAAACAGAGGGGGTAAATCCACGATTTGCAGGGGGCTCACCGATTGCAAGACCAATTTCCCTCTGGGACCGGGCAAACCGGGTAACCGAATCAAACATCAGCACCACATCATTTCCCTGGTCCCGGAAAAATTCCGAAATAGCAGTGGCAAGATAAGCACCGCGGATTCGTGATAAAGGAGATTCGTTTGATGTGGCGACCACCAACACAGAGCGCTTTAATCCCTCTTCACCTAGGTCGTTCTCGATAAACTCCCGGACTTCTCTCCCCCGCTCTCCGATAAGGGCGATCACATTAATATCTGCCGAGGTGTTCCGGGCGATCATTCCCAACAGGGTCGATTTTCCGTATCCGCTTCCGGAAAAAATACCGAGACGCTGGCCTTTTCCCACCGTAAGAAGCCCGTCTATTGCCCGGACACCGGTAGACATAATCTCACATATACGCCGTCGTTTAAGAACATCCGGGGGACTGGCGAAAACGGAACGCCATTCCGGGGATCCGATATCACCTTTTCCGTCAATCGGTTTTCCCCGGGCATTTAATACCCTGCCGAGAAGCTTTTCCGATACGGGAACCACGGAAAACTCACCTGTGCCCACGACAAGACACCCGATCTCTATGCCGTCCATATCGTCGTAGGTCATGAGCTGCACCACATCATCCCGCAGCCCCACAACCTCTCCCCATACGATTTTATTGTGTTTGGGAACATGTATCTGACAGAGTTCACCGACTACCGCGTGAGGACCGTAACTTTCGATAAGTAATCCTTGTACCCGTTTTACGACACCGGTAAATTTGATGGGATCACATTCTGTTATGACTGATGTATATTTATCGAAAATTTCCATTCACTCTCCTTCAAGCCCAACATTAGTCCCCCATGGCTTTGGCTGTTATGGGCATCATCTCCAGAATCTTTTCCTCGATTTCATGGAGCTGAGATGAGATCCTCGCATTAATCTGGCCGAAATCCGTTTCAATGACACAACCGCCTCTGTCTACCGAGGTATCTTCAAGTATCGATACATTTCTTCCCTGTTCCAGGCGTTTCAGGAAAGAATCAATATGAGAAGAGGTAAGATCAAGATCGTCGGGATTCACTTTTATGACGACATCTCCACCGCCCTTTAATTTAAGAAGGGCCTGCATGACATTGTTAATAACAACATTTTTCTGGTTTTCAGAGATCACTTTTATCACTTTTTTTGCGATTAAAAGAACCATGTTGATGAGTTGGGTTTCCGATTCTTCTACAATCTCATTTCTTTTCTCGATAGTTTTAGAAATAATCGCATGAAGACGCTGAATAAGACGTTCCACTTCCTGTTCTCCCGAAGCAAATCCCTTTTCATGTCCCTCTTTATATCCCCGCTCATAGGCTTGTTTCTCTATGAGCTGTACTTTTTCTTCCGTCTCTCTTTCAATTTTTAAGCCTTGTTCTTTTGCTTCATCAATAACTTTCTTTACCTCGGAGGAGGCTTCCTGCCTGATTTTCTGGGCTTCATTCGTCTTTTCCTTTACTTTTTCAAAAGCAAGCTCCTCTGCTTCCTGGATAATCTTTTCCGCTTCCACCCGTGCTTCTTCTATCATTCTGGTCTTTTCATTTTCCCAGTTATGCCTGAACTCTTCCACTTCCTTCTGCAATTCCAGCATTTGCTCTTTTGAATCATCCTCCGCGAACTCTTCTTCCACGGTCTCAATTTCTTTTGCAATAGGGGGAGCAATAATTACTTTTTTCGTAAGATTCGTTATCTCTGATGGCTTAAAAACATGTTTTGCCACGTATTACTCCTTTTAACTAAACTACCAATTCATCCTCACCTGCCCGTGCAACAACGATTTCTCCCTGTTCTTCGAGCTTCCTGATAATAGACACAATCTTTTGTTGGGATTCTTCCACATCTTTCAGTCTGATAGGTCCCATATAATCCATATCTTCTTTTAACAGAGTCGCCGCCCGTTTTGACATATTCCTGAAAATCTTGTCCTGTACTTCCGAATCCACGGCTTTTAATGCTTTTGCAAGCTCCTGGGTATCTACTTCACGCAATACTTTCTGAATTGCCCGGTCATCAAGAAGAACAATGTCTTCGAATACGAACATCCTCTTCTTAATTTCTTCCGCGAGTTCCGGATCGTCTTCTTCCAGAGACTCGATAATGGTTTTTTCAGTAGACCTGTCCACGAGGTTCAGAATATCCACGATGCTCTCGACTCCCCCCGCGGCGGTATAGTCTTCGGAAGACAAGGTGGAGAGTTTCTTTTCCAGTACCCGCTCGACCTCCCGCAAGACTTCCGGCGAGGTTCTGTCCATAATGGCGATACGTTTTGCCACATCCGATTGAATTTCATGGGGAAGGCTTCCCAGGATAACAGATGCTTTCTGGGGTTCGAGATAGGCGAGGATGAGTGCGATTGTCTGGGGATGTTCCTGCTGAATAAAGTTTAAAAGATGGGCGGGATCGGTTCTCCGGATAAAATCAAAGGGACGTACCTGAAGGGAGCTGGTAAGCCTGTTAATGATATCAACCGCTTTCTGGGGTCCCAGGGATTTTTCAAGAAGTTCTCTTGCATAATCGATACCCCCTGTGGAAATAAAATCCTGGGCCATCATAAGTTCCTGGAATTCTATTAAAACCTGGTCCCTGTCCGCAGACTCGATATTTTCAAGCCGGGCTATTTCAAAGGTAAGCTGCTCGATCTCATCTTCCCTCAGATGTTTGAAAATCTCAGCTGAAATCTCCGACCCAAGAGTAACTAAAAAAATCGCGGCTTTCTGACGCCCGGTTAAGGGTTTCTTGTGGCCGGGGCTTTTTTTTGCCGCTGCCGCCGGAGTTACCGGTTTCTTTGCCATACGCTCACTCCTCTATTAACCAGGTACGGATAAGCTGTGCAACATCTTCCGGATGTTCCCTTGCCATATTAACAGCGTTCTCCTGCATCTCCATCCGGGCGCGTTCTTCCACAGTAAGCTCCACATCCATACCCTGGTCCTCCGCACTCTTGAGTGCCGCTTCCCGCATGGCCTGGTGTTGCCGTGCAAGTTCTTCTTCCTTTTCTCTCCGTTTTCTTTCTATGTACTTGGAGAGCATACGGAATAAAACTGCCGCCAATATTATAGCACCTATGCCGACACTAATCCAGAGAAACATATTGGCAATTCGCTTGCCCTGGAGCGCTGTATAATCTTCTTTCTTGAACTCTTCTCTTCTGTCGAATTGCATATGCTCGACAGTGACCGAATCTCCCCGTGCCCTGTTATATCCTATGGCGTCTTCCACAAGGGATTGTACCTTTTTTAGTTCTTCATCCGTCACCGGGTAATACACCCGCTTGATCTTAGCGCTGTTTTCTTCTTCGAAAACTTTATTTCCGTCTTTATCATACACAGGCTCCCAGTACCCGTCAATTGCAATACCCACGGTCATCCGCTTGATATTCCAGGGTTGTTCTTTTCTATCCGTATTCTTCTCGTTAATTTCATAGTTTGCACGCTCTGTTTCATGATCATATTTACCCACGAGATTTGAGAGATCCTTATATTGAGGGGGTGTCTGGCCTTCACTTCCCGGAGGGCCTTCCGGATTGAAGCCGGTGCCTTCGAAGTGTTCGCCGATGCTTTCTTTTGAGATAAGGACCGAAGGTTCCACTTCTTTTTCACTGAAGGGGGTTCTCGGGTCATCCTCCACCATGGTGATGGGAAATATCTCTTTTATCGTGCTTGTCTCTTCACTCATATCAAGGTTGATATCGAGTTTAAGAATCGTTACACGGTCCGGCGAATAAATACCCTGAAGTTCTTTTAGAATCTCATTTTTGTATTCCTGTTCAAGCTTTCTTTTTTGCTTCAGCTGACGTTCAACAATCTGTATTTTCTCGATTCTATCCATTCCTTCAAAATCATTGAGGATATTCCCCTTGTTATCGGTAATAACAATATTCTCCTTGCTCAATCCGGATATGGCGAGGATCACAAGCTTTTCAATACCCTCGATCTTTTTCCTGTTTTCTATAATATCCGAGCCGGGTTTGGGTGTGATGTGGATGGAAGCGGTGTACGGTTTCTCGTCTTCGACAAAGAGCGATTCTTCCGGCAGGTCGATTATGACCCGGACCGCATCAAGGTCATCCAGAGCGAGGAGATGCTGTTCAAGTGTTCTGGTAACAGCCCTCCGGACATTAATTTTCCGCTCAAAATCGGTAAGAGTCCATCGTTCAATATCAAATATTTCCCAGGGATCTGCTTCGGCGGGGAGCAAATCCTCCCGCGCAAGGATCATACGCATAAGACGGGCAGTCTTCTGGTCCGCCACGACGATAACATTATCGGCACGCACCTCATACTTGCCCGGAATCTCTTCGTCTAACCGGGTAATAATACGGGACCGCAGCTGATCGTCTTCTACCGGAGTACCGATTAACGGAACCGTACTCGGTACGGAACTAAAAACAAAAAGAAGAATAATCGCAACCAAAACAATACCGATACTTCCAAAAAAAATACCTTTTTGCAGTGTTGTCCATTTTCCCCAGAGTTGTTTTATTTGCTCGAGAAATTTTTTAAGCCATTCGTTCATTATCCCCTCCCATTCCATGTCATACGAATGAACATTTATTGTGGATTCTCCGCAAACCTTGAGGGAGTCCGCGGATCATCCATAGATTATATTTAATATCTCATCATCGAATAGAGATTATCTCCTTATATGCCCGGATCGCTCTGTCCACCACACCTTTCGTGATAGAGAGTGCAAGATTTGCTTCTGCCAGGGCGATCGTGACGTCATGAACATTAACGGAATCCGGATCTGTAATCATCTGTTCATTTAGTTCGGTCGTTTTGACCTGCACATCGTTCACATCATTAAAAGCACTTATGAGTACATCTCCGAAGGATTTTTCCACTCCCGGTTTTGATTCTCCCTGAAACCCGGCCCCGGAAATATGCTTCGGATTCGTTGTTTTTAATGAAATAAGATGACCCACTGCCTCATTTGAACGTAAAAACATAACTTTTATCTCCCTATATCGAGTGCTTTTAAAAACATTGATTTCGAGCCGTTTATCACAGCCACATTCGCTTCATATGAGCGGGAGGCTGATATCATATCCACCATTTCGCTCACAATATTTATATTCGGAAACTCAACATACCCCTTCCGCTCGCCGGTCTTAATTGCGTCGGGATGTGTCGGATCATAGACCAGTTTCGTCTCCGCATCATAATCCTTTTCAATTTTCTTGATCCTCACCCCTTTGCCGACCCCATTATCCATGTATTCCGGAAGAAAAGGACTCCGCCAATAGGGTTGACTCACACGGGGACGAAACACGACCCGGCTCCTTCGAAACGGACCGCCTTCTGCTGTCCGTGTCGAATTCACATTGGCGATATTATCCGCTATTACATCCAGCCGCGTTCTCTGTGCCGTAAGGCCCGAGGAAGCAGTATTGATACTCGTAAATATTCCCATCTCCCTCTCTCCTACTTCAGAACCAGATTAACTCTGTTGAATTCATTCTGAACAACCTGGGCTTCCATCTGATACATCAACTGATTCGACATCATTCCCATCATTTCCACATCAACATCAACATTATTCCCATTATTCTTTGATGTTGTGAGGTAATCCAGGACCCTCCGGGGCTGAACATCCCGCCAATCCCGGGGTCTGTCAAAAGAAATATGCTTTTTTCGTGTTAATTTTGCCGGAAACGGCCGTTGATTCTCCGATTCAAGAGCCCTTTTAAGCTCCGCTTCAAAATTGACATCCGTCCGTTTAAAATTCGGGGTATCCGAATTCGCGATATTATTTGCCATGACATTCCGGCGAAGAACACCTACGTCCATTGACTTATTGAGCATATCTATTGATTTTGAAAAACTGCCTTTAAAAAACATAAATACTCCTCTTCGTAAGAGTTTGGTTCCCTCTCTTCCAATGTTCGGACGATTTCAATACCGGAATAAGGTAAAATTAGAGAATAAACCGGGTTAAATCCCTGTCTTCGACAATATCTTTTAGTCGTTCATTCACATATTCTTTCGTAATCTTTACTGTCTGACCTGATATATCCGATGCAGTAAAGGAAATTTCTTCAAGAAGATGCTCCATAATCGTATGAAGCCGCCGTGCCCCGATATTCTCTGTTTTAGAGTTGACCTCGGAGGCGATCTCCGAAATCTGAGTGATTGATTCTTCATCAAATTCAAGCTTCACTCCTTCTGTTTCCAGGAGGGCGACATATTGTTTAATAAGAGCGTTTTCCGGCTGAGTAAGGATTTTAATAAAATCCCCGGTTGTCAGGGATTCAAGCTCCACACGGAGGGGGAATCTTCCCTGTAATTCCGGGATAAGATCAGAGGGCTTTGACATATGGAAAGCACCTGCAGCGATAAACAGTATATGCGAGGTATCGACAATGCCATACCGTGTGTGCACTTTGGATCCTTCAACAATGGGGAGTATGTCCCGCTGTACACCTTCACGGGAAACATCCGGGCCGCCATGCTTGCCGGAACCGGAGGCGATTTTATCAATCTCATCGAGGAAAATAATGCCCATATCCTCGACACGCTGCCGGGCAATCTCCGAGACATTGTCCATATCAACAAGTTTATCCATCTCTTCATTTTTAAGAATCTCAAGGGCTTGTTTCACTTTGACACTTTTCTTTTTTTTCTTCCCGCCAAAAAGATTGGAAATGTTTTCCATGTTAAGTCCGATTTCTTCAAAGTTTGTGCCGCTGAACATCTGAACAGCCTGAAATCCCTTTTTTGATACATCAACTTCTACTGTTTTATCATCCAGCTGCCCTTTCCTGAGCATCTCTCTAAGTTTTTCCCGGGTGTGTGAGGTTGATGATTCACTATTCGGGGGTTCCGTATTCGGTGCAGTGGCGGAAAGGGGGCTGTGTCTTTGTTTTGTATCCGGCAGGAGAAGATTCAGCATCTCTTCTTCCGCACGTTTTTCAGCTTCATCTTTTACTGTCTCCTGCATCTCATTTTTCACCATGGAAATACTTTCAGAGACAAGATCCCTCACCATGGATTCCACATCTCGTCCCACATACCCGACTTCCGTGTACTTGGTGGCTTCTACTTTAATGAAAGGGGCACCGCTGAGCTTTGATAATCTCCGGGCAATCTCCGTCTTCCCGACTCCCGTGGGTCCGATCATAATAATATTCTTTGGCGCGACCTCATCTTTTAAATCCTCGGGAAGCTTTTGTCTGCGCATCCTGTTACGGAGGGCGATGGCAACCGACCTTTTTGCTGCCATCTGACCGATAATATATTTATCGAGTTCAGCCACGATTTCTTTTGGTGTTAATTTATCTAAATCTGCCATATCACTATATCTCCTCTAAGTGGATTTCCGAATTTGTATATATACAGACGGAAGATGCGATCGCAAGGGAGCGCTCTGCTATTTCTTTTGCCGTGAGGTCAGAGCCATCCATATATGCCATGGCCGCGGAATATGCATAGCTGCCCCCCGAACCGATAGCGATAATTCCTTTTTCCGGTTCGATCACATCTCCTGTCCCGGATATAAGAAGGGTTTTTATTTTGTCGGCGACAAGTAAAAGAGCCTCCAACCGCCTTAAGGCTCTGTCCGTCCGCCAGTCCTTTGCCAGTTCAACAGCTGCCCGTGTTAAATCCCCCCCGTATTCTTTCACTTTTCCTTCAAACCGCTCAAAAAGCGTGAAGGCATCTGCCGTGGCCCCGGCAAATCCGACGATAATTTTATCATCATAAATCTTCCGCACTTTTTTTGCGTTTGCTTTCATTATGGTATTTCCTAATGTTACCTGGCCGTCCCCGGCCATGGCAACCTTATTATCCTTGCGAACTGCTATGACTGTTGTTCCTCGAAATTTAATCATCTTTTTTCTCCTTCATCGTTGCGTGGGGATGAGCATCCTTATAGACTTTTTGTAAGCGTTTCAGGCTGATGTGGGTATAGACCTGGGTTGTTGTGAGACTCGCGTGACCCAAAAGTTCCTGGACAACCCGTATATCCGCACCCTGATTTAACAGATGTGTTGCAAAAGAATGCCTGAAGGTATGGGGAGTAATTTTTTTCTGAAACTGTGTATCCGTTAAATAACGCTGCAAAATATACCTCACTCCCCTCGAGGTGATTCTTTTCCCGTTCCTGTTTAAAAAAAGAGCTCTCCCTGCATCAATATCATCTTTTTTTACATGATACTTTCTTTTTATTATATATTCCGAGAGTACCTTTAAGGCGGTATCGCCGATAAAGATCATTCTCTCTTTATTTCCTTTTCCGGTAACCCGGGTTTGTCCCTCTTTAAAATTGATATCGGTTATATTACATGCAACCGCCTCGCTCACTCTGCATCCCGTGGTATAGAGAAACTCAAAGACCGCCTTGTTTCTGAGATCCAAAAACTCCATGGAAGAGATCTCCAAAAAATCTTCCACCTCATTTTCAAACAAAAAAACCGGAAGCTTTGATTCTCCTCGTATCGAGGTAATACCGGAAAAGGGATTTAACCGGACATACCCGTGTGTCTGCAAAAATTTATAAAATCCGCGCACACCGGAGATAATCCTGTTTATTGTCGGTGAAGCAAGACCTCTTTTTGAAAGAGATGCGACGAATGACCTGATAAGGTTTATATCCGCATCAAGGTCACTACGGTTCTGTTTTAAGAGAAACTCCTCGTATTGTTCAATATCCTCCGAATATGCCCTTATGGTATTCCCGGACAGGGCCCTTATACTTTTTAAATAGGATATATATTTAGCTACCACTGGAAACTTCCGCCTCCTGTAGATGCATATAATCACATTCGGGATTGACGCACATTTTGTAATCTCCTCTTTTTTTATCCGAGCGTTCAACAAGAAAATAACCGCAATGAGGACACTTGGTATTTGTAGGAGGAAAATAAGTAACGAAATCACATTCGGGATAATTGGTGCATCCGTAAAACACCTTCCCTTTTTTATTCTGTTTTCTTTTCGCGATAATACTTCCGGTACATCCGGGCTTCGGACAATCCGCGAGGGGCACTGCTTTTGAATTCATACACTCGGGGAATCCGGAACACGCGATAAAAAAACCGTACCGTCCGAGTTTTTTTATCATCGGCCGGTTGCATTTTTCGCAGATATGATCCGTCGGTTCTTCAAGGACACCCTTAATCGATTCAAGGTGCTCCATCACATAATCAACTTTCTCGCTGAAGGGTTTATAAAATTCACCGATCATAATCTCCCAGGGTTCATTTTTTGATTCCACTTCATCGAGGCGCTTCTCCACATTTGCGGTAAAATTGACATCGATAATCTCGGGAAAGGTCTTCTCAAGCATTTCGCTGATAATTCTGCCAAGGACAGTCGCTTTCAGGCGTTTCGTCTTTCGCACAACATAATATCTGTCTATGAGTACGGAAATAATCGGCGCATAGGTTGAGGGACGTCCGATTCCTCTTTCTTCCAGGGCTTTGATAATTGACGCATCGGTAAAATACGAGGGACCTTGGGTAAAATGCTGATCCCCGGTAAGGTCGACACATTCGAGGTCATCTCCGATTTCAAGGGATGGAAGGGTATGGAATTTCTCTTTTGGTGCAAGAAGTTTGAGGGCTTTATAGAATCCCTTTTCAAGTACTTTCGTCGTACTTGACCGGAAAAGTCCATCACCGCAGGTAAATTCGATGGAAAGGATTCTGCTTTTATATGGTTTCATCTGGGATGAAACAAAGCGCTCCCAAATAAGAGAATAAAGCTTAAACTGCTCCCCTGTGAGATAGCTCTTTACGGATTCAGGGGTTCTCTCCACATATGTCGGCCGGATTGCTTCGTGGGCGTCCTGGGCTTTTTTCATCGGCGTGTAGATATTCGGTTGTTCCGGAAGTTCGTCGGGATAGGTATCTCCTATAAACTTCCTGACCGCATCCAGGGCAGTATCCGCGATTCTTGTCGAATCTGTTCGCATATAGGTAATTAAACCGATTCGTTCGGAACCGATATTAACCCCCTCATACAAGGTCTGGGCAATCCGCATGGTCTTTCGTGAGGTATATCCCAACCTGGTAGCGGAAGCCTGCTGTAATTTCGAGGTGGTAAAGGGTGCGAGGGGTTTTAATTGCTTGTCTTTTTGTTTTATATCCGCAACTTTAAAGGTTTTGCCTTTAAAAAGCTTAATAAGTTTCTGCACTTCCTCTTTCGTCTTTATATCCGGTTTCTGACCCTGAAACTGAACAAGCTGGGATGTTAATGTCTTTTTTCCCTGCTTTAATGTCACATCGATTGTCCAGTATTCCTGGGGCATAAAGGCTTCTACTTCACGGTCTCTGTCGCAAATCAGTTTCAAAGCAACCGACTGCACACGTCCGGCGGAAAGACCATTTTTAACTTTTTTCCAGAGGATCGGAGAGAGTTTGTACCCCACGAGTCTGTCAAGGATTCTCCGTGCTTTCTGCGCATTCACTTTATTAATATCAATACTCATGGGAGATTTTACTGCTTCCCGTATCGCCACCGGGGTAATCTCATTAAATACAATCCTCATAATTTTCATATCCGGAAATTTACGCAAGATCGCATTCCGGAGATGAAAGGCTATTGCCTCTCCTTCCCTGTCATTATCAGAAGCTAAAAGAATTTGTTCAGCTTTCTTTGCTTCCTTAAGTATTTCTTTTAATATCTTTGCTTTGCCCCGGATCGTAATATATTCCGGTTCGAAGTTTTTATCTACGTCTATTGCGAGCCGTGAACGAGGAAGATCAAAAAGATGTCCTATTGATGCGGTCACACCAAAACCATTCCCAAGATATTTTTGAATAGTTTTTGCTTTCGCCGGTGACTCAACGATGAGTAAATTAATCTTTTTAACCTTTTTCGTCTTTTTTGCCGTCTTTGCCATCCACCTCTCCTAAAAATAGCTGCCATTATGCATATGTAAAGCCCCTGTCAATTCATTTTCAAGCATTTTTGCCAATGTGATTCCCGGATGCTCTACTTTTTCTTCATTAATATAATCGCAATTCGACTGAGATAAGTCAACGTATAAGCCCCAATCCATACATATTTCTTTACCATGTTCAATCATTATGGCTCCATCTTCATGCAATCGCCGGGTTCCTTCACTCTGCTCCCCTGTTAATCCGACTCTATGGACATAAATATCCCTTCCCTGGTCAAGGGCAAAGTCCGCAGTAATCAAAGCCCCTGACTTTTCAGGTGCCTGAATAACAACAAGGCTTCTCGAAAGACCGCTTATAATCCTGTTTCGCGCGGGAAAATGATATTTTAACGGGGGAACTCCCGGAAAATATTCGGAAATTATGACTCCATTATTCTCTAAAATCTTTTCCGCCAGATTTCTGCTGGAAAAGGGATAAACCGTATCTATTCCATTCCCAAGCACGGCGATTGAGGTTCCCTTTCCATGAAGACTCCCGGCATGTGCATCCCCGTCAATTCCCCGTGCAAGACCGGATATGACCGTTATCCCGTATTGTGATAATTCCATTCCGACCTGAAAAGCGGCTGTTCTTCCTGCCCCTGTGGGACAACGGGTACCGACAATCGCCACCGACGGAACAATGAATCGGGGAAGTGTACCGCGATAAAAAAGAACAAAAGGAGGATCATAGATTTCCCGGAGCTGCTGAGGATACCCCGGATCCCAATAATAAAGGAATCCGATTCCCCGTCCCTCCATAATCTGTATGTCATGTTCCGGATTACTCAAAAAACTCAAAGGTTTCCACGAACCGGGTTTTAATTTCCGTCCAATACAGGCTTCCACATCAGCCTGGGAAAATAAGAAAAGATCTTCCATCGACTCCGCCTCTTCACATAAAGTCAATTTTTCCCCGGTTGTCAAGAATCCCATTTTATGCAATGCAAGGATATGAAGATCTTTATTGAGTATCATACAGCATCTCCTTTACCTGCATTTTGAGTAATTCCGCCTGACTCCGGATATCATCGGATGTCGATAGTTTGATGATGAGATCATAGTGGTCCAGAGATTGTTCATAATCACCAATCTGATAATAACCACGCGCAAGAAGAAACAGACTTTTAATATTTTTCTGTTCCTTTTCCAGGATTTTCTTAAGCAATGGAATTGCTTCACCGGCCCTGTTCAATTCAAGAATAAGAAGTACCGAATAACCGTACAAGGCATCAATATAATATGGATCCAATTCAATGGCTCTTTTATACCCGGACTCTGCCGTGGTATACCACTTTTCCCTTTGTTCACCTGAATCCGGATCTATGAGAGATTTTGCCATCCAACCGGCACATACGCTTGCATTATAATATAAAAGCGGGTTCCCCGGATCCAGTTCAATAGCACGGTTAAAACTTTTATAAGCTTTTCCGAACATCTCATCATCATAATAACGGATGGCAAGCATCTTATTATATATGCTCTCCTCACGGGAAGAGGCGAATTCCGGAGTCTCCACGGTGAGGCGACGGTCAATCGCTTTATAAATTTCTGCCAGTTCCAGATATTTTGCTCCCAATCGTTTATAGTACAGCACCAACTCTTCATTCGCCGTCACTTCTTTTTCAAAAGCATTTTCAAAGGTCTCTACAATCTTCCCGATTTCCTTTTTTATCCCGGGATCGATCTCCTGGTGTGCATAAGTCGAGTTATCCAGACTCAACAAGGCTTTAAGAAAATCTTCTTTGCCCCGGTTTTTTTCACACCCGGTAAAAAGAAAAATACTGCACAGACACAAAATGAAATACATCCGCATAATAAATTGAAAATACTCCTTATCACATACTCTTTCTTTATAAACGGAATATAATAAAAATTACTATTTTTATTATATTCCGGTATTTCAACCTTCTATGTATTATATATCAAAAAAAATCATCCTGCATTGCTTTACGAGGCCTAATTATCCTCTCGGATGATATTTTTTATGAAATTTCTTTAATTCCTCTTCTTCCACATGGGTATATATCTGTGTTGTACAAATATCCGCATGGCCAAGAAGTTCCTGTACCGACCTGAGATCTGCTCCCCCGCTTAATAAATGAGTGGCAAAAGAGTGCCTGAGGGTATGTACTTTGCCATCCAGGTTTGCCCGGCTTAAAATCTCTTTAAAACGCTTCCACGCTCCTTTTCTGGAGAGAGGTCGTCCATAATGATTAAGAAAAAGCATATTGGTATTCCTGTTTCGTTTAAGAAGTGAAAGGCGTGCCTCTTTTATATAAAGGGTCAGCCATTGTAACCCATATTCTCCCACCGGAACAAATCGTTCCTTATTTCCTTTTCCTTTCACTTTTAACAGTGCTTCTTCGATATAAAGATCGGTACATTGTAATCCGACAGCTTCGGAAATCCGGAGACCACAGGAGTAAATAAGCTCAAAAAGAGCCCGGTCCCGTATTCCCAAAGGGGAGGAGCTGTCAATCTGTTCAAATAATTGTTCAATTTCAGATATTGTGAATACTTTCGGAATTTTCAGGGATATTTTGGGCATATCAACAAGTTCCGCCGGATTCTGATCGATTATTCGTTCCAGAATGAGAAATTTAAAAAAAGAGCGAAGACTACTCAAACATTTTGCGACAGTCCTCTGACTCACTCCCTTTAATTGCCGGCGGATGAGAAAATCAATAATGGTAGTGCTGTTTATATCCTTGATATCGATCCCTTTTTCTTTGCAATATAAAATAAAGACCCTACATTCATGGAGATAGGTCTCGCCTGAGTTTGCCGATAACCTCAATTCTACGGTGATATAATCTTCAAATCTTTTTAAAAGGTTGCTCATTTCCATCGTTTGACTCACGTCATAATTGAGATCAGTCAATAATCCCGATTACCATTATGAATTTCCATTCCCGGATACTTTTTTATCTCTCAGGATAGTGGGGATAAAAAGTTCCGCTTCTTTGGAATTCCGTTCAAGTAAATATTCACCCTGAACCTTTTTTGTCATACCTTTGCCGATCTGTACCCATTCATCATAGGGAATAATATCCTCTTTGCCCTCTTTCTTGTGACCATGTGTATTCATCGTTGAAGTGGAATAAAGAGTCGCCTTTCCTTCCTCCGGACGATTGTCAAAACCCGCAGCGATGACAATCACTTTTATCTGATTTTCCAGGGCATTGTCAAAGGCGGTTCCGGCAATAATCAGAGCATCGTCATCCGCATTCGCGGTAATAATTTTCATGATTTCTTCGAATTCGGTAAGGGCAAGATCGTCACCCCCGGTCACATTCACGAGGATTGATTTTGCTCCCTCGATCTTTGCATCTTCCAGGAGGGGATTATTTATCGCGTTTGTTGCCGCATCTACCGCCCGGTTATCGTCTTTCCCGATACCGATCCCCATAAGAGCATCACCCTTGCCTTTCATAATTGTGCAGACATCGGCGAAATCGATATTGATTTCTCCCGGGGTTGTAATAAGATCGGAAATACCCTGGACTCCCTGGCGGAGAACATCATCTGCCAGCCTGAAAGCCTGTTTTATCGGGGTCTTGCGTTCAACAATCTTTAATAAATATTGATTCGGGATCACGATAAGGGTATCAACACATTCCCGCAATTTTTCGATTCCTTTTTCCGCGAGAAGCATTTTCCGCTTTCCCTCGAATTCAAAGGGCTTTGTCACGACCGCGACAGTAAGCACATCAAGCTCTTTGGCGATTTGAGCGATCACCGGAGCGGCCCCGGTTCCGGTACCGCCGCCCATGCCGGCGGTGATAAAGATCATATCAGATCCGCGGATAAGTGACTGAATCTCATCATAATCCTCTATCGCCGCTTTTTCTCCGACCTCCGGCTTCCCTCCGGCGCCCAGTCCGCCGGTAATTTTTGAACCAAGAGAAAGTTTAATCTCTGCCTTGGACATTTGAAGGGCTTGAACATCGGTGTTTACGGAAATAAATCGAACATTCCGTAATCCCGCATCAATCATACGGTTTACCGCATTATTCCCCCCGCCACCGATACCGATGACTTTTATAAGGGTAAGACTTGTATTATTTTCTTCGAGAAACTCTATATTCATTTTCCCCTCCCAGTTTTTTGAATATATTATGTTGATGTAAGCATTCTGCTTTGCGTTGTCAGTTTACGAATCTATTTTCGTAAACCAGAACGAAAACACTCATAACGTTCTTATATAAATTCCTTAAACCAATCTTTCATCCTTTCAAGAACATTCTTTAAAACACTATTTTTATCAAGGCTTTTTCCTTTGGTCCCGGATTCCCGCTGTGCCGCTCCGTAAAGAACCAGGCCGACACCTGTTGCAAATTTCGGATTGTAATACTCTTCCACCAACCCCCCGAATTTTATCGGATATCCGATACGGGCGGGAAGACCGAATATTTCCATGGTTAATTCCATTATCCCGGGTAAGAGCGCCCCTCCTCCTGTCAGAACGACTCCACCGCCTAACATTTTCAGGTATCCTTTCCGGTCGATTTTATCTTTTACCATGGTTAATATCTCGGAAACCCGGGGCTGAATAATTTCAACCAGATCTTTTTTTAATAAACGCCGCGGGGGTCTGCCCCCGACTCCCGGAATAAAAACCTCTTCATCTCCCTGAATAAGGTCCATATAACAACATCCCGATTTAAGCTTGATCTTTTCCGCCGCATCAACAGGGGTTTTAAGAATAATGGAAATATCGTTGGTCACCTGCTCTCCCCCCAGGGGAATGACATCCGTATAATAGGGGGACCCTTCGATATAAAGAAGGATATCCGTAGTGCCGCCGCCCAGATCAATCAAAACAGTACCCAGCTCTTTTTCGTCCGCAGAGAGCACTGCTTTTGCGGAAGCCAGGGGTTCAAGGATAATATTCTGTGCTTTAAATCCCGCCCGGTTCACCGATTTCACAATATTCTGAGCAGAAGTAACGGCAGCGGTGATGATATGAACCTCCGCCTCCAGGCGGACTCCGATCATCCCGATGGGATTCTTTATTCCACCCTGCTCATCAACAATAAATTCCTGGGGGATCATATGGATGACTTCCCTGTCCATGGGGATGGGGACTGCCCGGGCAGCATCAACCACCCTGTCCACATCCTCTTTGGTTATTTCCCTTCCTTTGCCGGTGACCGCGACTACCCCTTTTGAGTTTATTCCTTCTATATTTCCTCCGGCAAGACCGGTATGAACACTCTCCACTTCCCGTCCGGACATCATTTCAGCCGCTTCGATGGCACTCAAAATGGACTTTACCGTTGTTTCGATATTGATGATAACTCCCCGGCGTAAACCCTTGGATGGAGCTGTGCCTACTCCGGTAATCTCCAGTACATTATTCTCATTATATTCCCCGATAATTGCGCATATCTTTGTTGTTCCGATATCGAGGCCGACAATACATTCTCCCTGGCTCACGCGTCTCCCCTTTCTTCTCGTTTATAGACGATCTCTTTTGATCTGAAATCTATCTCTTTTACCTCATCTGCCATTCCCTGATGCTTCAATACATCAAGAACCATCATCGCATAGGTAAGGATATTTTCATTTATACTATTCCCAAATCTGATTTTTGTCGTATATGGAATCATATAAAACAATAATTCAAAATCTTTATTGCCAATAGGCAATACCTTGATCTCTGAAATAAAATCATACAACGTACGGGCACTCTTCTTCAAGAGATAAAGTTGATCTAAAAATGACAATAATACTTCCGGGAGCTTCATTCCTGCTCCGTATCCGTTAAAATCAAGACCGGAAATCACAGGGAAATTATAATCATCTATGAGACGTCCAATATAAAAAACAACTCCCTGTTCATCAATAAGAGCAGGAAGACTTAATCCCTTATCTTCAATAAGAGTAATAACCAAGGGGTTCCGTTTGACTACATCGAGTTTTAGAGTATTGGGGAATTCTTTTACAACCGTCGCATCCCTGACAACCGGATAACTCTTTAGTTTCAATTCTACCTCAGCTTTATTAAGAGAAAAATAATATACATTTTTGCTTATTCCTGCAATATGTAATACTTCTTCCTCCGAAAGGCCGAGATCACTCTTTATAACTATCTTGCTTATTTTAAGTTGGGGTAAAATAATGAATTGAAACATCACCTCCGCAAAAATGATGATAAAAAGAATTATAATGACAATCACCAGTATCTTGTTGACAAGTTTCTCATTTTTCTTTTTATCCCAGGAGGTATGTAATTCATGTATTTCCTGCATTATCTATACCCCCAATTCTTTTCAGTTATTCCCCTGGATATATTTATCAAAATCCCTGTCATAATAAGGGTCATTAAAACAGAGGATCCCCCGAGGGAAAAAAAAGGGAGAGGCATACCTGTGGCCGGGATAAGTCCCGCAACAACGGCCATATTCACAATGGCCTGAAAAAAAATAATACTTGTTATTCCAAAAGAAAGATAATATTTAAAGGGATCTTCGGATTTCCATGCGATAAGGTAACCTCTATAGCAAAAACAAACAAAGAGGGCGATAATAAAGAGAATTCCGAACAATCCGGCTTCTTCTCCGATAACCGCGAATATAAAGTCCGAATGTGCCTCGGGAAGAGCCCCAAGTTTTTTCACCCCATTTCCCAATCCTTTGCCAAGGAATCCCCCCCGGGTTAATGCGGCATGGGCTTGCGTTATCTGCCAGCCGGTGCCGGAGGGGTCCAATTCCGGTTTAATAAAGACCATCAGCTTTTTAACCCAATAGACTTTGGTAAACAGGAGGACAATCCCCACGGGGAAAATGATGGCACCGATGAGAATAAAATAAATTGCCCTGACATTCGCAATAAAAAAAATAGCTAAGGCGATAAAAAAGATAAAAAAGGCGGTTGAAAAATCATTTTGCAGATAGATAATAACCACAAAGATAAAAACGACGATAAGGGGGGGAAGGACATTAGTAACAGGATCGTCATTTTTTTCCTTTTTTCTGCTTAATATATAAGCCAAATAACAAACAATCGCGAATTTCGCAAACTCCGATGGTTGAAAGGATTGTCCGAATATAAAAATCCACCGCCGTGCACCGCTTATCGGTTCGCCGATCACAGGGAAAAATGTTAAAATTGATAAAATAAAACCGGTAAGGAGTATCCAGGGGACGGCTTTTTTTAGCACGTCTAGCGAGATATGAGAAATAAAAAAAGCAATAACCAGACCGATTATGATCCAGATAGATTGCTTTATAACAAAATAGAGTGAGGGTTTTCCTAATTTTTCAGCATGATGATATGAAGCGGAAAAAAGAAAAGAGACACCTATCCCGATTAAAAGTGCCAGAATAAGAATCAGCAATAAATCCGCCTGATTTTTATTTATTTTTTCCAACTTCTACTATCCTTTAGAATTCAGCTATTGTATTTTTAGTGTGGATAAACTTAAAAGGGCAAACAACCCTCCAAGTATCCATAATCGTATAACTACTTTACTCTCTTTCCATCCTTTTAGCTCAAAATGATGGTGTAATGGCGCCATTTTAAAGACCCTCTTTTTTGTTAGTTTAAAAACAGCGACCTGGATAATAACAGAGAATATTTCCATGACAAAAACACCCCCCGTGATAATTAAAAGGATCTCCTTTTTAATGATAAGAGCAATGACCCCGATAACTCCGCCCAAAGCCAGACTTCCCGTATCCCCCATCATGACCTCCGCGGGATGCGTATTAAACCAGAGAAACCCGACAGCCGCGCCAAAAAGAGCCGAACAAATGATCGTGAGTTCTCCGCTGCCGATGATATACGGAATATTGAGATAATCAGACATATCGACTCTTCCGGTAAGATATGAGAGAACGGCAAAAGTGATACCGATAAAAATAACCAATCCCGAGGCAAGTCCATCCAAACCGTCTGTAAAATTGACCGCATTGGAATACATCATTAAAAGAACAACAGAAATGGGTATGTAATAAAAAGAAAGATCCATGACCGGATTTTTAATAAAGGGAAGATATAACAAGGTGGTATGCTCTGTTTTTCCAAGATAAAGGACAACAACAATAATGAGAGAAATGACAAACTGCCCGATCAATTTAAAACGGGCTTTTAGTCCCCCGGAATCCTTTTTGATAATTTTAATATAATCATCGATAAATCCAATGAGCCCGAAACCAGCCACTGCCAGGAGTAAAAGCCAGGTATAAAGAGAATCAAGATCCTGCCAGAGAATCACGGAAATAAGGACGGAGAGGATGATGAGAATGCCTCCCATTGTGGGAATCCCGGATTTTGCAAGATGAGTTTTCGGTCCGTCCGCACGTACTTCCTGGCCGAGCTTTAATTTCTTGAGCCGTTTGATAAGAACAGGCCCTAAAAGAAATGAAATAAGCAAAGCCGTAATTGCAGCGTACACGGCCCGGAAGGTAATATATCTGAATATATTAAATCCGGAAAAATATTTCACAAGTGGATACAAAAATTTATAAAACACTCATACTCCTGTTATGTAAGTTTTTTGTAATTCCGGGAATAACCGTTCCAAAGCAACACCCCGGGAACCTTTTAGTAAAATCAGATCGCCCTCTTCCACAACATCTTTCACTTCTTTTTGTAATGACTCGAATTTATCCGTCCAGTATAAAGGCGCGTTCAATTCTTTTTCTTTCAGTGTCTTATAGACACCTTTAAATTCTTCTCCGAACAAGTATATTCCATCGAAAGAAAGGGAAAGTGCTTTCTGAACGACCAGGGTGTGTGCCGCATCAGCCTCGTCCCCCAGTTCAAGCATACTTCCCAGGACAACTATTTTTCTGCCTTTCCAGGAAAGAGTATGAAGGAAAGACAGGACCTCTTTTACCGAATCAGGATTTGAATTATAACAATCCATAATAACAGTATAAGCCCCTTTATACACCTGGGACCTGCCAAAGAGGGGTTTTACACGGGAAAGGCCTTCAATAATGTCCGAATTGCTTAACCCCAGTTCCCGGGCAACAGCAAGAGCCCCAAGGGCATTATGAAGATTATGTATCCCCCAGAGGGGAAAGCGGACCCGGGACCCCTCCCAGTTAATGGCTATGCCATCCAGCCCCAGGTCCTTATATCCTCTGAAACCTTTGGTACTCTTCTGCCCATAGGGAATGATCTTTCCCGCAATCCCTTTTGACAGAAAGGAAAAATAGGGTTCATCTTCATATAAAAACAAACTCTGCTTTCCGGTAAAAAAAGAACATATTTTCTTCTTTTCACCGGCAATTGCATCTTTTGATCCGAGAATTCCAATATGCGCACTTCCGATTGTCGTAATAAGAGCGGCATCCGGCTGTACAATATTACTTAAAACTTCCATTTCCCCTCGATGGTTCATTCCCATCTCAAAAACTCCGAATCGATGCATCGGCAAGACCCTGAGGACAGAGAGAGGAAGTCCTATTTCCGAGTTAAAATTTCCTTTATTAATAATAGTCTCACCCCCTCGAGCGAGAAGAGACCCAAGAATTTCTTTTGTTGTGGTTTTTCCATTACTCCCGGTAATCCCTATCCGGTAGAGCGAAGGAAACTGCTCCAGATAGGTTTT
Source organism: Spirochaetales bacterium (assembly GCA_016934975.1). Taxonomy (GTDB): domain Bacteria; phylum Spirochaetota; class Spirochaetia; order SZUA-6; family JAFGRV01; genus JAFGRV01. The sequence goes on from JAFGRV010000019.1 coordinate 48,202, forward strand.
TGCGCACTCCTGGAGTGCTCCTAAAGGATCGGCCACGGCAACGATCGAGACCTGCCGGTCTTCCAAATCATGCAACACCTTCGCTTTATGCTCCTGCCAGTATGCGGTAGAGACAAAAAGAGTCCTGGCTCCGTTTTCAACAGCATTTCGTAAAAATTCATGCCCGTCGGAGTGTTCTCCTTTAAGGGGGATAAAAAGAGATAAGGTTTCGGCACTTCTTGAATCGATCACAACAGAATGAACAGGATAAAGATGACCTGTGGTATAGACACATTCTCCCTTTACCGCTTTTATGAGTTCATCTATTGTAAATAATTCTCTTTTCATCACACCTGTCAAAACCGTATTACCTATTTATTCCTCATTAATATAATTTCCGTCATGCGGTGAGGTTCGATCTTGATAAGATCAAGATTCTCTCTCACCACTTTTTCTATTCTCTCAGGTGAACTATACACTGCAATCGCCGCGATCAACTTTTTATTCTTCTCGAGCCATTCATTCTGCTCTGTCTCTAATCTATCAATATCATCTACAATCTTTTGATTCGAGAAAACTCCCCATACCTCAAGGAAAAACATAAGAGGTACGATAAGGGTAAGGAAAATAATGATGATTTTCTTCATAGTGTACTCCTCTGAACAACCTTCTCTATAACTCTTAATTTTGCGGATCTTGCAGCGTGATTCGATTTGACTTCCTCAGAGCCAGCGATCACAGGTTTTTTAGTGAGAATCTTTCCCTGTCTCACTCTGTCACACCTGCACACCGGCCATTCCGGCGGACAGGTACACTCTGAATTTTTCAGTTTAAAAAATCGTTTCACAATCCTGTCTTCAAGTGAATGATATGACACAACCCCTAACCGGCCTCCTTTTTCAAGAACATTAAATGCTCCATCAAGAGCACCGGAAAGCCGTTTCAACTCGGAGTTTACCTCGATCCGTAATGCCTGAAAGCAGCGGGTCGCGGGATGGATTTTTGATCCGTAATTTTTAGAACGGGGAACTGCCCTCTTAATGATCTCCGAAAGTAAAAAAGCATTATCTATCGGCGCCATGGCTCGTTCGGCTACAATAATCCGTGCGATTCTCCTGGCGAATCTCTCTTCTCCGAAATCCCTGAACAATGCAGAGAGATCATCTTCCGGATAATTATTCACGATATCGAAAGCGGAATAAGGCAGTTCTTCCGAGAGCCGCATATCCAGGGGTTCTTCCTTAGCAAAAGAAAATCCCCGTCCACTCACTTCATAATGAAACCGGGAAATACCAAGGTCAAAAATAATCCTATCCGGATATATATCATGATAATCACTATAATTCTTAAAAAATTCATCGAACCACATATTTAAAAACTGAGATCTCTTTCCGAAACCGGCGCATCTTTTTTCCGCAATACCAAGTATTGATAAATCCCGATCTATGCCGATAAGGGTGATATGAGGAAATGAATTCAAAAAAGCAAAGGTATATCCTCCTTCACCAAGGGTCGCATCCACAAATAAACTTCGGGGATTAACCGGTGTTAAGTACATGAGAACTTCATCTAATAACACAGGAGTATGAACGTACATCAACTTCCTTTTATATAGTAAATTTTTTAAATCCTCTAAAACCATTACAAAAAAAGAGTTCTATTTACCAAGCTCTTCAAAAGCCTCATGAAATTCCGGCTCATGTTCCATACAATATTCTTTATATAATTCATCATCCCATATTTCAATAGATTTTCCCTGGCCCAAAATATAACACTCTTTTTTTAGCTGGGCATATTCCCTCATTGTACAGGGTATAACGATCCTCCCATTCTTATCAATCTCTACCTCTTGAGCGGGTGAAATGATCCGTCTCCGGATGAGCCTTCCCTTTTTCTCATAAATGGAGGTGGATGATATAAGATTTTCTGAAAAAATCTGCCATTCCCGGGGTGGAAAAAGCCAGAGACACTTTTCTGCACCGCGAGTGAGGATAAGAATGTTGCCTTCTATCTCTCCTCTCATTTTCGCAGGAATCATTAATCTCCCCTTATCATCCAATGAATACTTAAATTCCCCGGTAATTAACAATCATTTCCCACCTTTTACTAATTTCTCCCACAATTCCCCACCATTTTACTAATATTAACCCCTTATTCAAATTTGTCAATATTTTTTTTGTACAAAATATTACTATTTAAGTCTTTTTTTTTATAAGAACTACATACATGTATAGTAGTCAATAAAATCGCTCCACAAAGACAGGTTTTACAGACGTATTCTTCCATCTCATGAAAAAAAAATCGACCATGTAATAGAATGTCAGCTGCAACTTTCTTTAAAAAAAAAAAAAAATAACCAATAAA
>JAFGRV010000244.1 GCA_016934975.1 Spirochaetales bacterium
ATTTCAACAACGTTGAAAATAACATTTTAAAACTACAATAGAATTTCAACAACGTTGAAAACCTTACTATAATTTGAAATACCGATAATCCTCAACATTGTCGATCTACAGTAGCATAAATATCACAGTACGACAAGATGTAATCCTGGCCAAATATTTTGATGTAAAACCTAAAATACTTTTAATATTGACACTTATACCGTACCGCTATATTATAAACCTGAGTGTTTTCATGGAGTTGAATCAATAATCCGGATACGATCCTGATCATTGATTATCTTTTCGTTTCGCCATCTGACTCGTTATTTTATCGGAAATTGTATGGAAACAAAGAAGACAGATGGACAAGGAGTAAATATCAGTATGAGATTAAGAAAAAATCTGGAAAAAATAACACCATATATCGCCGGAAAACTCAAAAAGGGTGCTATTAAACTCGCTTCAAATGAGAATCCCCTGGGTTCTTCACCAAAGGCTTTACAAAATATAAAAGAATATCTCGATAGAATTCATATCTACCCGGATGCCCAGTGTACGACCCTGAAAGAGAAACTGGCGGAAAAATATGGGGTCACGGAGGATATGCTTATTATCGGGAATGGTTCGGATGAAATACTCTTATTTGTGGCAGGCGCATATATTGAACCGGGAAGAAACGCCGTCACTTCGGTTGCTACTTTTTCCGAATATACTTTTGCCACCAATCTGTTTGGGGGAAGTATGAAATATGGGGAAATGACGGATCTCCGGTTTGATCTTAATAATATTCTCCATCTTTTAGACGAACAGACCCAGGTCATTTATATTGCCAATCCCAATAATCCCACCGGGACATATGTCACTCAATCCGAACTGATGCATTTTATCGGTAATGTACCGGATTATATGCTGATAGTAATCGATGAGGCATATGTTGAATTTGTGACAGAGGATGATTTCCCGGATACACTCCCCCTCATAAAGAAGCATGAAAATATTCTTGTACTTAGAACTTTTTCGAAAATGTATGGTCTCGCCGGTCTGCGGGTAGGGTACGGGATAGGGTCGCCTAAGGTAATAAGTGATTTACATAAAACAAAAGAGCCTTTTAATGTGAATTCCATTGCCCAGGTCGCAGCTATCGGGGCTATCGGTGATCATGAGTTTGTCAACAAAACCTTGCAAGTGACACGAACGGGGAAAGAATATCTTTATAATGAATTTGATAAAATGCATCTGGAGTACTGGAAGAGTGCTGCCAATTTTGTACTTGTACGTATAGGGATGGATGCTCAGGAAGCCTTTAAAATCCTCATGGATCGCGGTGTGACAATCCGTCCCCTCCCTGTTTTAAATTATACTGATACGATCCGGGTCACTGTCGGAACACGGGAACAGAATGAATTGTTTATACGATTGTTAAAAGAATTATTGGAAAAATAAATGGTACGGCCATCTCCGGATTCATGATCCGGTACAATAATATGACAGTTACTGGCATAACTAGTAATAAAAGTGAAGTGCTCATATAACCCTTGAAGGGTGAAGAGCATAAATGAACTTCATTAAAATATTCTTCATTGAAAAAATTATTAAAATGTGGTAATAATTATTATTGTGAGGTAAATAATCAAAAAGCCGGGTAAGGGGAGGAGAGAGGTGGATCATAAAATACTTTTAGAAATTCCGGAACGTATTGATGCGGGACGGATATATTTGCGATGTTATAAACCGGGGGATGAAGAATGGTTATATGAAATGAGTCAACAGAACCGGGAACACCTGGCCCGGTATGAGGCAGAAAATGTTGTGATGAATATAAAGAAAAAGCAGGATGCCGTAACAGTAGTACGGAATCTGGTTGATCAGTGGAAAGCAAGAAAAGCTTTTTTTATGGGAGTTTTTAGAAAAGATACCGACGAATTCGTCGCACAGATATATATTGGCCCGGTTAATTGGGATTTACCTGAATTCGAAATCGGCTTTTTTGCAGACAGAGACCATGAAGGCATGGGATATGTCACTGAAGCAGCTGGTGCCGCTTTACGTTTTATCTTCAGGTATCTTCACGCACACCGGGTCCGGATGGAATGTGACGATACGAATGAGCGAAGCCAGCGGGTCGCGGAACAAAGCGGCATGATAAAAGAGGGGCATATCCGGGAGAATAAGAAAAATGTTGATGGGACTATCAGTGGAACCCTGTATTTCGGACTTCTGAGAAGTGAGTTTGGAGGTATTCCCGGGAAGGTTGTTACTTCCGGCCGGAGATATTATTCCTGATTCATGCGATATCCACGCTGGTGAGCATATAAATTCTGAAATTACTAAAAAAACGTCCACATGTACCCGGATGGACGACATATTTTAAAGAATCTACTATAATTGTTAAGATTATGAGTTCATTAGAAAAAACCAGTAATTGGTGAGTACTCTCGTCTGCGATTGTTCTTGCCTTGAGTTTTTGCATGATACTCTATTATTTGGAAACATTTATTATGGATTTAAAAAAGGGAGGTTCAGATGTTAAAAAAAGAATATTTCTTTATATTTGCACTTATCGGATTGGCGATTGCCTATGTATTTTTTTCGCTCCTGGTTATATTTACCGGAGGGAAATGGGGGAGGGTCGTTAATAAAAAACTCATGACAGGAGCGATGATCGTTGCCTTTTGCGCAGTCTTAAACACTGGGAATATCGGCTATTCTCAAGTAACAGACCCTACTTTAGCCCCGACACCGGTTTACGGTACTTTAGCACCCCCGGTAGTTAATCCTACCTATGCCCCGGTTTATGGAACGGCGATACCCGAGCCAACCGCGACCCCGGACCCTGCGGCAACACCTGATCCTGAATATCACGCCGGGAATGTCTGGATAGAACCGGTCAATCAAACGGTGAAATCAGGGAGTATTTTTCAAACAGAGATTCATGTTTGTTCCGATCAGAAAGTTTCAGCCTATGGTTTTGATGTTACCTATAACGAAGCCCTCATTAGTGTTGAAAGGAATTACGGTGTGAGCGGTGTTGAAGAGGGAGAGGATGGATTTCTCTCGGCAGTCAATTCCACTGAACCCGGAATTATAAAAATAAGCGGTTTTGACGTTTCAGGGCAATATCCCGGGAATGATCTTCGGTTTCTTATTATTTATTGGTCGGCGGGTTCAACAGAAGGAACTGTTCCCCTGGACATCAGCGTTGATACCCTTGTTAATGAAGAGACAAATCCCATCGGGGATCCCACCGGGATAGGCGGGACTGTGATCATTTCCAATGTCACCTTAGGTGATGTGAATAGCGATGGTGTAATAGATATTGTAGATGCACTCTTAACCAGTCAACATTATGTCGGTCTCAATCCTCCGGATGTGAATCCCGGTGCGGCTGATGTTGATGCTTCGGGGCTTGTGGATATTGTCGACGCTCTATTAATTGCACAGAAATATGTGGGGCTTATTGACAAGTTTCCGGGTGAATAAGTACCGTTTACTATCAAAAGAAAGCCACCGCCGTTCATTGAACGGACTGTGGAGGTGGTCTTTTACACTGTCATGCGGATTGTAATGGGTCTGCTGAACCGAATGAATAAAGGATTTTTATGAACTATACTCCTCAACATGCTGTCTGGGAGATTACCTATGCCTGTAATATGTGCTGTAAACATTGCGGGTCTGTATGCGGAGAAAAAAAGCCGGATGAACTCACCACGGAAGAAGCATTGCAGCTCTGTGATGATATTGCTGCAATCGGTCTCCGGATTATGACCCTTTCCGGCGGTGAGCCTTTTGTCCGGGATGATTGGCATCAGATAGCCAAAAGACTTGTGGATAACGGTGTAAGAACAAATGTCATCTCCAATGGCTGGTTTATCGACGATGAACTCATTGACAAAGCACAACGCGCGGGATTATCCAATATCGGCATCAGCCTGGACGGGCTAAAAGACACCCATGATTTTATCAGAAAGAAAGGATCCTTTGACCGGATAGTAGCCGCCTTTGAACTGATGAATAAACGAAATATGCCTGTTTCCGTGAATACAAGCGTCAATAAGCGAAATATCAAAGAAATCCCTGAATTAAAAAAAATACTCATTAATTATAATGTAAAGCTGTGGCAGTTCCAGATCGCACGGCCCATGGGGAATTTTTTAAAGCATCCCGACCTTGTCATGGGGCGTGAGCAGCTTCAGGAGATTATTGATTTTTCCTATGAGACTATTCAAGATGATAGTATCCTTATTCAGCTTGGGGATGATATCGGCTATTATGATCCGAAACAGAATGCCGTCTATCAGCATACCCATAAAAACTTAAAACAGCAGGCGTGCTGGAGCGGGTGTAATGCGGGAAAAACAGTATTCGGTTTCCGTGCAAATGGTGATATAACCGGGTGTCTGTCCATAAGAGATGATAGTTTTATAGAAGGGAATGTCAGAGATATCAGGCTTACAGCATTATGGACCCGGCCAAAGGCTTTTTCCTGGAACAGGGACATGACAAAAGAAACATTAACCGGCTTTTGTGCAAAATGCAGGTACAACCGGTATTGTCTTGGCGGCTGCTCCGGATCAAAACTGACATTCTGTCATTCCTTATCGGAAAATACCTATTGTTCCTACCGGGTTTTAATCGAGAAGGAAGAGGAAGAAATTAAAAAGCTTACTACGCCACAAGAACTTATGCAGCTTGGAAAAAAGTATTTGGATACTCAATCACTACAGTGTGCCGAGATTTGTTTTTCTCATGCCCTTGGGATGGAACCGGAAAACACATATATCATCGATACTCTCGGATATATTCATTTTTTTCTTGATAATTATGAAACTTCCTTTGAGTATAATGAAAAGGCCCTGAAACTGAATCCGAAAAACGCATACGCATGGCATGGACTCGGACTCTGTCATTCACGTTTGGGACGCTACAAAGAGGGAGTGGTCTGCATGACAAAAGCCATTCAGCTTTCGAAACAGGCTGATTCGGATTATTACCTTGACCTCGCGATTATCCTGGATGAACACGGAAAAACAAAAGACGCCGTGAGAATTCTTGAGAAAATAAGAAAAATATCAACACGATTTAAAGAGAAATCCGGGGATTTATATCAGTCTTTAAAGAAAAAAAAAGAGAGGGTGAAAGGGTAATAGTCTGCCCCTACATCCCCCATACGACAATTGTCTTGCCCTGAAAGTCTGCTGTTTCCCGGAATATTTTTTCTTCCCATGTTATCCCCGGGGTTTTATCAAAAATAACCAGATATCCTTCATCAGCCCCGGATTTATCCATGTAAGCTGTTATTTGTTCAAGACCCTGTTGTCTGGTTGCATCAAGACTCCCATGTTTTATTTTCAGTTCTATCACAATGAGCTGCCGGCGGTCCTCGCCATAGGACCAAAAAATGAGGTGGTCCGTCCGTAGTCTTCCGAGGCCATATTCCCCCTCGACTCTTCCCCCGCCATTGATAATCCTTTGCAAAAAAGCCTGTAATAACAACTGGGGACCTGCTTCCTTGTAATCAAAGCCTTGAAGCCAGATCTCAGAATGCATCCTGAAAAAATCCTGAAACCCGTCCAGGAGTCAAGGTGGGTTTCCCGCCGTTGAATGAGATTCTCCGCTGCTTCGATTATCATTTCTTCGGTAATTGTGACTGACCGGTCACGGTTTTCTTTTTTATCAAAACAG
>JAFGRV010000245.1 GCA_016934975.1 Spirochaetales bacterium
ACAAAAGTAACAGGGTTCTGGGTTGCCAGAACAAAAAACGGCTCTTTAAGTTTATAGGTTGTCCCGTCGACTGTCACGCTTCCTTCCTGCATCGCCTCAAGTAAACTGGATTGGGTCCGCGGCGAAGCCCGGTTTAATTCATCCGCAAGAATGAATTGATGCATAATCGAGCCCGGTTTAAAAATAAACTCACGCTTCTCGTTACTCCAGACTGACATACCCACGATATCTCCGGGAAGAAGGTCGGGAGTGAACTGGATTCTTCCAAAATCCAATCCGATACTCTGTGCAAGACAACGGGCCAAGGTTGTTTTTCCAACCCCCGGAATATCTTCTATAAGAACATGAAGCCCCGCGATAAATCCGATGAGCAGGGTTTGAATCTGATATTCCTTCCCCACAAAGACCTTTTCAATATTATTAATGATCCTTGTTACAATATTTGCCTTTTCTGATAATTGTTTTTCGTCCATAAAAAAATTCTAAGACACCTGCTGCTAAATTTCAATAAAAAAAAGAGATAATATAGGTACTATTCCTCTAAAATCCCTCTTCACTCATGTCGATAGTAAAGAAAGTAGAAGTTTTATCTTCCGATATTGTTTTATAGGTGTATGATAAAACTTCGTTTTATCTTCCGATATTATTTTATAGGAGTAAAGATGATATCCGTATTACAGCATCAACACGTGAATAAAAGAAGAAAGTTTCACCTCACCTCTCAGAATAAACAATATGAGAGAACTCATACTATCACCCGCACCACATCCTTCGCACGGGTACCTCGAACTCCGAAAATGAACAGATATATTATCAAAACCCCTGTTATCTTTGGTATCATCCTCTTTTTACTCTGTTTATTTATCTCTTCTCCTCATATTTTTTCTTTAACCTTTAAGTCGTATTCACACACCTCGTTCCAGCTTCCCCGGGAATCATACCTTACGGATTATCCGGATGGATATGACTTTGTGAAGAATCTGACAGATGAACGGGAATACGGAATTATTAAAGTATCTCACAACACACCCGTCCAAAAAGAAAATCCCGAACATTATATAGTTCAAAAAGGTGATACTGTTTATAATATTTCAAAGAATTATGATATTTCTCTTTATGATCTTTTAAGAGAAAACCGCATCACCGATCCCACAAGGTTAAAGATCGGTGATATCCTGACCTTTCCGGCAGCATCTTTTAAAAATACTCTTTTATATAATGCTCAAAAGAGCGGGGCCCTTCTTCCCAAGGATATTGAAATAGCAGCACAGATAAAAGAAGGAACCGCGCCTTTCAAGGTTTCAATACAGATTAGAACCACCATGGAAAGTCAGAATTCCGATCCTATCCGTCTCGGATCCCTTCGGGATGGAATCACCGGGACTTCGACTACAGAAACGGAACAGCAGAATGATATGTTAACATATATGTGGGTATTGGGAAATGACAGATATCTTTTTAATAAAGAGATTGATTATGTATATTCAACACCGGGGACCTATAATGTTTTTCTGATTATTTCAGATAAATATAACTCGGAAGTCGTTTCCAATACACTTACCATCGATGTCAAACAGAAACCTGACCGGAAACTTCATATAGAGACAAAAGCACAAAAATATGTGACGGTGAATCAGATAAATGAGATTATCAACCTCTCATCACTCACCGGATTAAAAAAAGAAGAATTGAAAAATGTTGCTATAAAACAAACCCCCGCAAATTTTCAGCTCATAGGAGACGGACAGCTCCTGAGTATTAAAGCCGGATATTCGAAAATCACCATCGAAAGCGAAAACAAGCGCTTTATTTCTCATCTTTTTGTAAGTCCTCTCCCTTCAAAACATAGTTATGAGCCCCCCTTTGATTGGTATAAAACACAATTTGCAACGGGAATAAATGGGAATTGCGGACCGGCTACAGTCGCCATGGCAATTTATTGGGCGATGGGATTGGATATTCCCGTTGCAAAAGTAAGATCGGAAATCGGTTTACCTTTCAGGAACGGAGCGATCGATTTTGCCCACATGTTTCCCTCGTTCAGAAAACACAAGGTCAAAGCTCACTATGCCTATATAAATAATGCGGATGATGTCCGTAAAATTATAGACCGGGGAAATATCGCCATAGCTGTTTTTAATACCAGACATATTTCAAAAACAAAAGGCGATCCGAAAACAAATATGATAGGCAGGCATTATAGTGATAATGTGGGACATTATTGTGTTATAAAAGGATTTACCCTGGATGGAAAATATTTTATTGTATATGATCCGATACCCTCTGACTGGTCAGAAAATAGCGAACGCTATGCAGACGGTGAAAGCATGATCGGAAAAAACAGGTTCTACCTCGTATCGGAATTATACAGATCCATGGGTAAAAAGGTAATAGAGATTTCACGGTAATCCTTCCCGTTTCTGTAATGAAAGGCGTCCGTGATGCGAGGCGTCTGTGACGCCAATGATCTTGACACCCTTCCCGATTCGTACTATTCTTAAACGTAATCGTGTCAGTTGCTCGACAAGAGGGCAAACCGCTTCTTGTAAGGCGGCTTTGTCAAAACACCCCTGTTCTTTTCCTTCCACAACTGTTGTTGAGCACAATACTCCTTATTAAAGGGGGATTATATGAAAAAAATCTGTACACTCCTTTTCATCTGCTTTTTATTCCAGGCACCGGGGATCCCGGCCGAAGGACAGCAAGAAGACGGCGAT
>JAFGRV010000246.1 GCA_016934975.1 Spirochaetales bacterium
ACCTTTTATGCAGATAACACCTGCCGTACTTTTATAACCTTTAAATAGATTAGAAGAAAAGAGAGACTAAAAATAATAGAATAGTAAAATTATAAAGTCCTGAAGCCGCGGCGAATTTCAGGAGTCCTGCAACGGAAACCATGGAAAGCAAATGAGTAACAAACAGTATTGTTTCCGGCGACTGACAGCTTTAAAAAAAAGTATATGATAGCAGCCGCAGATATTTTTAATTTGTTATTTGATATATCTGTTATATAAGATTTTTATGAAGTGAATCGATAAAGAAAGGAGAACTATTAATGACAAAAGAAGAAATATTTAAACAAATTATCAACCACATAAAAGAAGTGGTTCCTGAATTGGAAAATTACAATATTCAGCAAACAGACAGCTTAAAAGATTTGGGTGCTAATTCTGTAGATAGAGCAGAGATTATCACTTTGATGATGGAGTCTTTACATATAAATATCCCCAGGATAGATTTCTTCGGGGCAAAGAATATAAAAGATTTAGTAGAGATTTTTTATGCTAAAAAATAACCGGCAGGACAAGTTTTTAATAACAGGTATTGGAATAACGTCCAACATAGGTCAAGGCAAGGAGGCATTTACATCTGCGTTATTAAAGGGCAGCTCTGTATTTAATCAGCTTCTGCGTCCTGGTCGTCAGCAAGACGGCAATACCTTTTTAGGCGCTGAAATCGCCGACCTGGTATATCCCATTGATTTTCCCAAACGACTTTTACGTTCAGCTTCTTATTCCGGCTGTGTTGCATTAATTACCGTAAAAGAAGCCTGGGATGAGGCCGGGTTAAATAATTTTGAATCTGAACGTATCGGATTTATAGCAGGTGGTTCCAATTTTCAACAAAGACACTTACAACAATTCTATCATAAATATCAAACAAACCCCCAATTTTTAACACCAACCTATGGATTTTCTTTTTTAGATACCGATGTAGTTGCTCTTTGTACGGAATATTTTGGTATAAAAGGCCCGGCTTATACAGTAGGCGGAGCATCTGCCAGTGGACAGCTGGCAATTATAGAAGCAATAAAGACTCTTCAAACCGGTCAAGTTGATATTTGTATTGTTCTTGGTGCTTTAATGGATATATCAGCCTGGGAATTACAAGGTTTTAGGGCATTAGGTGCTATGGGTAGTGATAAATATAAAGATGAACCCCAAAAAGCTTGTCGTCCTTTTGATCAAAATAGAGATGGTTTTATCTATGGAGAAAATTGCGGTGCATTAGTTCTGGAACGGGATGGGTTAAGAAATACAATAAAGCCGTATGCTGCATTAACCGGGTGGGCATTAGTTATGGATGCAAACCGGAATCCGAATCCTTCGGAAGAAGGAGAGTCAAGAGCGATAGAGAAAGCCCTGAACCAGGCAGGACTATCCCCAGCCGATATTGATTACATTAATCCTCACGGAACAGGGTCGCCTTTAGGTGATGAAACCGAACTAAAAGCGTTAAAATCTGTAAAATTAAACCGGGCATATATAAATTCAACAAAATCAATTATCGGTCATGGCTTAACATCAGCAGGTACGGCAGAAGTTATTGCTTCATTATTACAGATGAAGGCAACAAAACTTCATCCCAGTTTAAATTTGGAAAAAACAATAGATGATTCATTTAATTGGGTAAAAACAAGCGCAACTGATCATGAAATTAAAAAAGCATTAACCCTAAGCATGGGATTTGGCGGAATAAATACAGCCCTTTGTTTAGAAAAATATAATTAGGAGGACAAAAGAAAAAACCGTGGCCTTATCGTATGAGGATCCGATTAGTTTTGGAGTTAATGCTGCAAAATCATGAGCTCTTACTGGAAAATAATGTGGTAAAATACGGTACCGGAAATATGAAGTCGAATTGGGATTTATTGTCACAGACAAGAAAAAGCCGGAATGGAAAGAAGCAGCTCTATTTAAAAGAAATAAAAGAATATCACCGGGAATATGAGTGGGCATAAAAAGGAGTATTATATATGGATTATCACACTTTAAAAGTTCGTTTTGAGGAGCAGAAATGTTTTATACAAATTTATAGACCAGCTGAAAATAATACGATTAATGATCAGCTCGTCAGGGATTTTCAGGATGTATTGGAAAAATGCAGGAAAAGTGTTTGTATTATTATTATAGAAGGATTACCGGAAGTTTTTTGTTTTGGTGCAGATTTTAAAAGTATTCAAACGGCTATAGCTCAAAATAATCAAACACATCATGATTCCGGACCTCTCTATGAGATATGGCAAGAATTAGCTACAGGTCCTTTTATAACTATTGCACATGTTCAAGGCAAGGCAAATGCCGGGGGTATAGGATTTGTAGCAGCTTGTGATTTAGTTATAGCCAGTCAAACAGCGTTATTCAGTTTATCGGAATTATTATTCGGAATTTTTCCCGCCTGTGTTTTACCGTTTTTAATTAAGAGGATAGGTCTTCAAAAGGCACATTATATGACCCTTATGACAAAACCCATTTCGGTGGAAAAAGCATTTACCTGGGGTTTAGTAGATGCTTATGAAGAACGAAGTGAAAATTTATTACGTAAACATCTGTTGCGTCTTAGACTACTTTCCAAGCCCGCAATCATTCGTTATAAAAGCTATTTAAATAAATTATACCAATCACTTGAACAAGCGAAAGAAACAGCAATTGCAGCCAATTTGGAAGTATTTTCCGATCCTGTTAATCTAAACAATATTGTTAATTATGTTAAGACAGGGCAGTTTCCCTGGGAAAAATTATAATTTTTTTAAAAGACACAGGTGATAGAAAAAAGTTTCGAACCCGGAAAATGATAAAATCAGTACATTCCCTGTTTTTCTATTGTTTTCTTTTTAAAGGATTATGTCAAATAATTAATTCAATTATGAAGTTTACAATAATTAGATGTTAACTGAACACATATTCCCTGTGAAAATCTTTAATTTTATTCAATACAAGATATCCTTTGTCTTTAAAAAAGTGATTATAAATCTTACCGAATTGATGTATATCTACCTGTAAATCCCTGGTCCCTATGTTACATTCTCTATTTAATTCCAGAACCGCATCATATTCTTCCATTGAAAGACAATACCTTTTGTGTATCCCTTCCCTGATTTTCATTTTTTGCACACATTCTTTAGACCTGGGGGTAATAATACCGCTGAAAAATTCAGAAGAACATCCTGAACCATACGAAAATAATCCTACCCTGTTAAAATCCATTAACTGTGCATTATCTATTAAACTGATTAAAGCTAAATAGAGAGATGCTGAATACGTATTTCCGACTTCACTGCAATAAATAAGTGATTGTGCCAGACGTTTCCGGAAATCCTGATCTATAATCTCCCCTCTCGCTTTACAATTATGCCGCATCATTTTTCTGTGTGCACCTTTTACCATTCCTGCAAAAGGTGTATGAAAAGCCAGAAAATCAAAAGTAGTCCCGAAATCAATTTCTTCTACCTTTTTGGAATATTCAGCAAAACAAGCATCCAGGCAGTCCAGATACGACAACAAAGAAAGGTCCGGATCACCTAATTCCAATTCAGCCAGGGGCCTGAAGGAATCCATAACCTCATAGCTATAATACCCATTTGCACCATAATCCAGATCCAGTATATCCGGTTTATCACTGACCAGCGCAGCCATAGCACCGGTAGCCTGGGAAGGTTCAGCATACGTTGATTTTAAAGCAACTCGTGCCGAATCGGTAGCAATAATCAGGACCTTTGCTCCCGGAGATACACCGGAAGCCACAAAATTAGCCGCCATTTGAAGTGCCGCAGTACCACCATAGCATGCCTGTTTTACCTCAAAAAGCCTGCACTTTCTTGTAATTCCAATATATTGATGGATATAAGTGCTTAAGGATTTACCAAAATCCAGGCCGGATTCCGAGGCTGTTATTATCATCTCGATAGATTCCTTATCTTCATCACTTAACAAATCAACGATCGGTTTGGCGGCATTTACACCATTAGTGACGGGATCTTCACAAGGGAGCCCGACCGATTTATTAGTCATCATAAGATTTTCAAACCTTCCCAATTCCAAATCCCTGGCCTTAAATATTTCTTTTACATCAACAAATGCCGCACCGGGATAAAAATTTATTTTCTCAATTCCTACTCTCATATTGCATCTTCCTTTTTATATATAAAATTAATTACTTTCTCATTAAATTCTTCCGGATGTGTTAAAGGCGGAAAGTGTCCGGTTTTCGGCACCAGCCAGTATTCGGCACCTTTTATTCTGCGCACTAAAATTTTAGATTTTTCAGGATCAAAAAATTTATCAAATTCCCCGGAAATAATCATTGTTTTTGCCTGAATTTCAGGAAGTATTTCCTCTATATTCTGATTTTTTGAGATCTGTTCTACATAATTAAGAAAAGAAGACATCGGCATACCGCTTGTCCGCAAAAACAAATCTTTTATTTTTGTCATTTGCGGAAGATTTCTTTCTTTTTCATTTGCTTCATAGACTGCTTTAAAATCAGCTGTCATAATTTCTTCCATAGAACCAGGAATGTAGGGCACTTCATAGGATGTACCGATAAGTATTAAATGAGACACAATGTCCGGGTATTTTGCAGCAACTACCTGGGCCATCATTCCTCCCATCGACAAACCTATTAAAGGCAACGGAGTATTGATTCCAAGGACGCTCACCACATCTTTAACCATTTCTGCAAGGCCGTCAAATGAAAGATTATCAATTAAATCGCTTAGACCATGTCCGGGCTGATGTATTATTATGACCTGATTTTTTTCAGACCAATCTCTTATCTGGTAATACCATATCGGGGCTGTTGTCCCGCCCCCGCTTAAAATAACAACGGGCTTTCCCGAACCGCAGATAATCACTTCCATCATTTTCCCCGAAGGCACCCTTACAGAAGTACTCATCATCTTCGGAGAATTGTCAAAAAGCACCTGCCAATTTTTTAATAAATTATCCTGATTTTCCTTCTGATTCGTTTGAATTATCTTTAAGAAATCTTCTATATCAGGAGGCACGGGTAATACATAATTAACCATAAACTGAGACATGTTTTGAGGAGAAGCCGGTTGTTCATCCTGTCCTGTTCTGTTTATTTTATTAAATAAATATTTTGATGCTTCCGGATTACTGCCTGTCTGCTGATATGTACTCTTCTGAGGAGCCGCTCCATTTTCACCAATATAGTTGACAATCTTATTAATTGTTTTCAATTCAAAGATCTTTATGATCGGCATCATTATACCATGATTTTCGAATTCCTGATAAATTTCCGCCATAAAAATCGAAGTAACACCCAATACTTCCAAATCTGTATTGTCATCCATTTGTTGAGGTTCAATTTTTAAAACTTTTCCCAGTATATTTTTAATGACCGCTTTGATATTATCTGTCTCCGGAACATCCTTATTTATATCATTGTTATGTATTCCGGGACTCTCTAAAACCATTATTTCCTGTTGCTTAAATATGTCTGCCTGCATTGTAAGTAATTTCTCAATGTTATTTTTATTTCCGCTGAACACAATCAAGTGATCCCTTTTTGAATGAAGACCATCTTCAAAAGCAAGGAGCCCCGATTCATTTGTGAGTGGTTTTATTCCCAACTTTTCTGTCAACAAATTTACCGTGCTTTTATTAATGTTCATTCCGCCATTTTCCCACAGGGGCCAGTAGAAACAAAAGGATTTACCGGAGCGTAATTTTTTAGCTCTCAATTTTTCTCTGTTTTCTGTAAAATAACCCAGAAATCTGTTTGCGTATGAATAATCAGTTTGTCCGATATTTCCGGTCACTGCTACTGTAGAAGAAAATGAAATAAAGAAATCCAATTGTTCATCCTTAAAGATAGTATCAATATTAATAGCCCCGAAAACTTTGGGATATATCGTATTATCAAAGTCATTTATGGATTTATTTATCAACAGATGATCATTTATGGTTCCGGCGAGATGAAGAATACCATCAACCCTGCCGAATTTTTCTTTGACATAGCTATGTAATTTTTTTATATCATTATGATTCGAAATATCTGCCGGAAAGTAGAAAACTTCTGATTCTTTATCCCGGAGCCGTTCTAAAAATTTCTTTTTTTCCGGCGTTAATTCGGTTCTTCCAATCAATATTAATATCGCTTTGAATTTATTTGCCAAATGGCCGGCGATGATTTGGCCTAATCCACCCAAACCTCCCGTGATTACATAAATTCCTCCTTCTTTAATCATGACAGGTTTATCTTCTAAAAATTGTGGAAATTCATATTCCTGAAATCGGGGGATAAACCTGTTCTCATCAATATAGTTAATGATAGTATTTTTTCCAAATTGATATGAAACAAGTTCATTATAAACAATCTGATTCAATATATGTTTATTCTTCCTGTCTATACCAAGAACCGACATTTTTAACTCGGGGATTTCCAGCCGTATTGAATTAGCAAAACCCTCAATTCCGGCATGCAAAGATTGAAGATAAAATCCGTTATTATCCTCCGGTGGATCAGTTATTTTATAAATATGTAATAACCTCACATTTTTTATTGCAGCAGTATCCTTCAAATTTTTTAGAATTAATACGATCGAACGCACACCCGCCCTATATTCCGATTGGACCGATTTTTCAATATTTTTTCCACGAGGACCTGTCCACGTATGAATAATATGAGTAATCTCATTCTTCTCTTTGCCGAGAGAATCAAATAAGGTTTTGTAATCTTTTTCTTCATCCGGATTTATTTCATAACAAAAATCGTCTGTCTTTTTAAAGGTTTTGCCGGTTTTGACTTGAACGATCGGGTAATTCAGTATTCTGTTTGTCGCACTAATAAATTCATCCAGCCATCCTTGATTATCAAATGCGACAATAAAGGAATTCCGGGAATCCTCAGTTTTTTCCAGATCAATGCTTTCTTTTTTCCATTTTAATTCGTAATAGAGGAGATGTGAGTTGTCATTTTTTTCTACACTTTTTTTCCGGAACGGTTTAACCGATAATTCTTTCATTTTCACCAGAGGCATCCCCGACTGATCCAGTATAGAAATGTCATATTTCATATCAGTTTTTTCAGGATGAGAATGAGCATTGGTTTTTGATAAGCTGGCATAAACGTACGCCGCTGTTTTTAAGGACCCGAATATTTCAATTTCATGTAAAGAAAAGGGGACATATACGATATCTTTTCCAATTTCCATATTTACCATAAAACCGGTAATCGTCTGAAAAGCACAATCCATTATCGCCGGATGAAGAAGAAATGTATCCATCGTATCTGAAAAATGTCCATTCGTTTCAAGAGTGGATATAATTTCCCGGCCGTCTCCTTCAATGGATTTTATCAACTGGAAACTTTCACCATATGAAAGTCCATTACGATCCAGTTCACGGTACAACAGATTACCGTCATATTTATCCGTCATCGAAGCTTTTTTTGAATGAATATCTATGGGGTCGCCATTCTGCTTCAGCACTTCTTCCACAAGCGTTCCTTTTGCATGAACTGTCAAACCATTTTTTTTATCATTACTGGTAACTTCAAAATAGATAGCGCCTTCCCCCGGGAATATATGACAATTGTAATCCATTCTCCCATTTTCTTTTACCATAGGTATAAGCCAGATAATATCCCGGAGTTTATTTATTTGCCCCCCCGTTGCTATCGCCCCGGCAGACCTTCCCAACTCAATATAAGCAGAACCAGGCAGTATATTCCTCCCGCCGATGACATGATCTTTTAAAAAGAATTCCTCGCCGGTAAGACTTGTCTTGAACAATTGCTCATGAAATGTGGAATAATTATATTGAACAAGGGGGTGTAAAAATTCCATATTATATTTTTGTACTGTCTCTGTCGAACTCCGGGTATTTAACCGGTATTGTGTCCTGGCAAAAGGATAAGCAGGCAGCTGCAGTTTTCGAACAGAACTTACATCGAAAAGCTTTTTCCAGTCTATTGAATTTCCTCCTGTCCAGCTTAAAGCCAGGTTGTGCAAATCGTATGATGCCAAAGCCTTATCAATTTCCACTTGTTCTTTTACGGATGGCGTATCACCATTCATATTTTTATACAACCCGGATGTATGATCATCATTTATGTATCCCATTAATTTTTCTTTAAGATCATTAAAATCGGATGCAATAACAGCCATTTTTACCGGCATCTCATCTCTTCCCGTCATTAAAGTAAACGCCATGTTGTTCAAATGATTCTGCCTGTCTCCTTCGGGAATATCATTATTTTGTTTGGTGATATAATCCAGCAATTCCGATGCATACGCTTTTAGCCTGGTTTCATCCTTTGCCGAAAGAATTATCAGACTTTGACCGGGGACTGCGAGAGGTTTTATCACTTCATTATTATATTCCTCGAGAATGACATGTGCGTTTACACCACCAAAGCCAAAGGAACTTATACCCGCCCTCCTGGGGATTACACGATTGTAACTGTCGTTTCTCACTTCCCAATCTTTTGTCTCCTGAACTACATAAAAGGGTGAATCGGTGAGATCGATAAAGGGATTCAGTGTATTAAAATTTATACTTGCCGGGATTTTTTTATTTTTCAAAGATAAAATTACTTTAATCATTCCTGCAATACCTGCGGCCGGCTCCAGATGACCTGTGTTGGTCTTTACAGACCCGATTCCGCAGAATTTCTCTGTATTTTTTTTATTACCCTGCATTTCAAAAAAAGCTTTTTTAAGACCGTTCACCTCGGTCGGATCGCCAAGTTTAGTCCCGGTTCCATGGGCCTCGATATAAGAAATAGTTTCCGGTGATACATTTGCATGTTTTAAAGCATTTATAATTACCTCCGATTGGGATGTGGCATTCGGAGCTGTTAAAGATGTCGCTTTTCCTCCGTGATTAACAGCGACACCTCTTATAACTGCATAAATATGATCACCGTCTTTTTGAGCCCTGGATAAGGGTTTTAACATAACGGCACCGGCACCTTCCGCCCTGACATACCCGTCCGCATCTGCGTCAAATGTTTTACAGGCGCCGGACTTACTCAAGAATCCGCCTTTACTGAAACCTATGAAACCGAATGGCGACATAAGAAGGTTTACACCCCCGACAATCGCCGTCTCACATTCATTATTTCTAATTGCATCAAAAGCATGTCTGACGGCAACCAGGGAACTGGAACAAGCGGTATCGATAGCCTCACTGGGACCCCGGAGGTTCAGAATATAGGATATCCTGTTTGGTATGATGGAATGAGTAATTCCGGTTAATGCAAACGGCTCTATACCTATCGTGCTGTTATTGAGACTATTGCTGAAATCAATGCTGGCGGCACCGATAAACAGACCGACAGCTTTCCCACTAAAACTTGAAACGCTATATCCTGAGTTTTCAATGGTTTTATAGACTGTTTCCAACAAAATTCTTTGTTGAGGGTCCATCCATTCCGCTTCTCTTGGGGATATTTCAAAGAATTTTGCATCAAAAGCAAAAGCATCCTGCATGAATCCACCCCATTTAATATCAGTCCTATTTTTTTCTTTTTGGGGATCTCCATAAAATTCCTTCCAGTTCCACCTGTCTGGTGGGATTTCCGAAATAAGGCTTTTCCCCTTTTCCAGGGCATCCCAGAATTCATCCAGGTTTTTTACACCAGGTAAGACCGCGTGCATACCGATTATCGCCAGCGGTTCATCCCCGGATACGGATTTTAAAAATTTGATATTCTTTTTCCGGGGCTCTGTTTTTATATGTTGATATTTCTCATCATATCCGTTTTGCTGCTCAATTTTATTGTGATCCGGCCGGTTTTCAATTACTTCGGATATTTTATCATAATGCATTCTATACAAATAACCTGCTAAAGATGCTATAGTGGTATGATCAAAAAAAAGTGCCGGATTAAAAGCCACGTTAAATCTCCCGCCGATTTGAGATGCGAAATCTGTTAAAGAAATAGAATCAAATCCGAATTTACTGAGTTCTTTATTTTTATCCAATTTTTCAATTTTTATATTCATCTGTTCTGATATGATACGCCCCAGTTCTTCTTCGATCTTTTTCAAGTCCCCGGCTTCATTGGATGAAGATGAAATCATCTCCGGGATCTTCTTGTTTTCCCGGTTATGTTCATTATTTAGATCACGGTCTCCGGATAATAAAGAGTCAAGGGTATTCGTATTCAGGTCAACAACACTAAAATGTGAGCCTGTATAATTGATGCCTTGCAGAAGACACGCCCACCCTGTTTCATTTTTCATCGGTCTGGAATCTATGGTGCTGTTGAACAATTTCTTATTAATATCTTTGACTTTCATACTGCCGGATTCCCATTCCGGATAACAGATCGCTGCTGTCTTCCCACGGCGTAATCCCTTCTTTCGTAACAATTCCCGCTGTTCCGAATAAGCGACCTGGAAGTGGTTTGCATATGAATAATCTGTCTGCCCGGGAAATCCTATGAGGGCTGAGATCGAAGATATCATCACAAAAAAGTCCAAATCTTCTCCATGAGTCAGTTTATCCAGATTCACGGTTCCGGCAATCTTTGGTGCTGTCACCGCATCCCAATCTTCTATCGTCTTATTAATTATCCACGAATCCTTTGTTATTCCGGCGGCATGGATAATCCCATTAATAGCTCCATATTTTTCTTTAACATTCCGGATCAGCCGACTCATCTGCCCGGGGTCGGAAACATCACATTGCAAATAGACAATTTCCGAACCTGTTGTTTCAGCTGCCTTTGAAAGATCTTCAATAGTACGGCCTGTTCTTCCGAATAAGACAATGGTCGCTTTCCAATGCGTAAGGATCTGTTGTGCATAAAATTTACCTATGTTTCCCGCGCCCCCGGATATTAAATAAACACCTCCGTCCCTGAATGACAGCGAATTTTTATCCATATTGTTCTCCATATCACATTGTTCAATAATTTTGTGATAGAGAAGAGTCCCATCGTATGTAAAACATATGCTTTTATTTTCCGGGGAAAGAATAGTTTCAATAATCATAGACTCTTTTTCAAGTTCAACTCCCGGTTTAATACCCAGGATTTTACAAACAATACTTTTATTTTCAAGATTCACAGATTTTACAAACCCGCTTAAAGCTTCGTAATATGGAGTGGTATCCCGGTTATCCAGGGGATAAACAAAAAGGATGTTTTTCCGTCCCGGGGTTTTAGTATTCAGGAGACTTTTAATCAAGATGAATAAAGACTTTACATGTTCATCGGGGCTCCCGTTGTAAAAAGACCACCGGCATATAATATTTTCTACATTCCACATATCAGAGAAAAGATGTTCAAAATTATTCCCGTCTCCGGGATTTACCTGATATGAAACATCGGAATATCTCTGAAAATTCTCACCGAATTGTACGAAGATTTTTTGTCCGGAATGATTCTTACTGAATTCTCCCGGTACAGGATTTCCCCGGTCAAAAATGAGCATATTCCCCTGCAAGGCAATCCGTTTGTCCGTTGGTGTTTTATACTCCCTCCAAATTTCTCTGAAATAAACGTTTTTATAACCGGAAGAGTCCGATAGTTGAGTGTTTTTTGAAAGTAAAAAAGGTTCCGATAATAGACCATCCAGTCTTACTAAAACAATACCGGTCTCATCCATAATTTCTATGGATACCAGATAAGCTTCCCGGTCATTTATTAAGACTTTTCCCGAAACCTTTGTATGAGAATAACACTTTTCAGATAAGGGCCTCAGGATTTCCAGTTTCTGCAATGAATAAGGAACCCTGATTATGTCTGTGTCCCATAAAAAAGCGATTCCCGAAGTGATTGCTCCATCTATAATTGAAGGATGCAGCGTATACGCCGAAAACGTATTTTCTAAGGATGAGGGCAGGACAAGGTATGCGAGAACTTCCGAATCATTGTATTCAAGAGCATTAATTGCATTCATTCCGGCACCTAATTCCACACCAAGTTCCCGGAACCTTGTATAAACCTGTCCGGGAGTCAGGCTCTTTGCGCATCTTTTCCTGATTTCCGGAATATTTCTTCTTACATTACTCAGTTGATTCTCTTCATCCTGAACCACAACAGATCCCTGAAAATGTACATGTTCCTGATTATTATCGGTTTTTATGCCTATTTCACATCTTATCCGGTGTCCCTGGTATGATAACTTTGTAAATAATGTATTATTATTTTCATTGACTAAAATCGGTTTTACCCAGGTTATATCTTCCAGATTAACCGGGTAATTCCCCAGACTCTTTTCGCCCGCGGCCCTCATTATCTCAATATAAGCAACAGCCGGCAGGACAAAGAACCCCCCGATGATATGATCCTTTATATAAAATTCATTACCGGAAAAAAAAGTATGATACTCCTGTTCATATAGAGTCGATTGATTTGTATGAAGCATCGGGTGTAATTTTTGATAATAATTCACATTTTCCCCGGATATTTTATTATGATTACTATGCATCCAGTATCTTTCCTGTTCAAAAGGATAAGGAGGAAGAGAGATTCTTTGTCTTCTTTCATCTTCATAAAGCTCATCCCATTCTATGCCATATCCTTTACAGTATAATTCTGCGAGACCCGTGATCATATCCTTATATCTGGTTTTCTCCAATTCTTTCCAATTCTTTAATTCTTTTTTCATATAATTGATGAGTTCCCGGATGTACTTTTCCTGCTTCGGTAAATCATGCCCCAGTTCGTGAACTGCAAGATTGGGAGGAATTTCCCCCGATGCATACGCATTCACAATATCCTGCATTTCCCGGATATTCTCCACAACAAAAGCCGACCGGACCGCCATAGGGGTTCTGCCAGCCCGTAAGGTGAAAGCAATATCAGCCAGATCATACGAATCTTTATTTACAGTAAGCCACTCTGACATTTCCTTATATTTTCGCATCAGGGCTTCTTTGGTTTTTGCAGAAAGAATAATAACATAACAAGGTCTGCGGTTGTCCGCCATATGCCGTTTGTTTTCCGGTGCTTCCGAGACGATCATATGGCAGTTCGTACCGCTGAAACCGAATGAACTGACTGCTCCAAGCCTCGGGATTGCGTTTGTTTCCCAGTCTTTTAAATCTGTTATCACCTTAAAGGGTGTTGATGAGAAATCAAGATTTTCATTCGGTTTCTTAAAATTCAAAGAAGGTACAATTTTTTTGTGATGAAGGCAGAGTATCAGTTTTATCAGGCCGGATATACCGGCTGCGGAAAGTAAATGGCCGATATTTGTCTTGACAGATCCGATATGACAAAATTGTTTTTTTTGGGTCCATTTTCTAAATGAATTTGTGAGGGCTTTTATCTCAATGGGATCGCCAAGTTTTGTGCCTGTGCCATGTGCTTCGATAAGAGAAATTAATTCCGGGTTTATATTCAAATTCCTATATAGTTCTTCTTCCAACAAGGCCTGGGATTTTGCACTCGGGGCGGTAATTCCATTGGTCGAACCATCCTGATTAATTCCCGAACCTTTAATGACTCCATAGATATGATCATTATCTTTAATCGCCTGATCAAGTTTTTTTAATACGATGACACCGACACCCTCACCTATAACAAAGCCGTCTGCCGAGTTATCGAAGGTTTTGCATTTGCCGTCTGCCGAAAGCATTCCCGCATCTGTTGTCATTACATGCATGATAGGTGTACTCTGAATATAGACACCCCCCGCCAATGCCATTTCGCATTCCCCGGAGGTAATACTTTTACAGGCAAGGTGTGTAGCTACTAAAGCAGAAGAACATGCGGTATCAACAACAATGCTGGGACCTGTCAGGTTCATGAAATAAGCTATCCTGGCAGGAAGTATTGAAGTACTGGTACCGAGCATGATTTGGGCCGAAGCCTCCTCATGAGATTTAATAATCTGTTGACTATAATCCCCCTGGGCCGCGCCTACAAAAACGCCGCATTTTTTCCCGGAAAGGCTTTCCTGAGAATAACCCGCATCTTCAATCGATTTCCAGGCTTCTTCCAGAAATAATCTCTGCTGGGGATCCATAACTTCAGCATTTTTTGGTGAGATATTAAAAAAAAGCGGATCGAATTTATCGATTGCATCCAGATGACCCATAGATTTGATTGTAAGAAAATCATCATTCGATTCATCTTCATATCTGGACCGGGGGAATTCGCCAATACTTGATACACCATTCCGGAGGTTATTCCAGAACTCATCAATATTTTCAGCCCCCGGAAAACGTGCGGACATTCCTATGACAGCGATATCCGTATCATCCTTTCCCGTTCCGGATATTTCTACATTTTTTATCGCAGTGTATATTTTTTCTTCCGGTTTGTTCGGCGTAATCGTATTTGTTTCTGAAGGTGTAAGGCTTTTCCGTAAGATAATTTTCTTTGATTGTTTATTATATAATTGAAGGGGATCAGTACCGATATCTTTTTTTAATTTTATTTGACGGTTATTTTGATTATTCTGAATTTCTGATTTCTTGCTGATATCATCCATATGAGCGGCGGTACTGATTTTCCTTGAGTCTTCAGATGTAATACTGTGAGTCTCTTCTATGGGTCGATTTCTAAACACCATTCCACTTTTAGTCAATTCCTCTTTTATAAAGTCGATAAACTCCTCTACAGTCATTTTACTGGAAACATCTTGTTCTGAAAGATAAAGGCCAAATTCACTATTAATTTTATAGATTACCGATATAATTGACATAAAATCAATGTTTAATTCTCTAAAAGATAACTTTTTAGATAAACTCCCGGGACCATATGAAAATGACTCCCTGAGCAGACTTAAAATCCGGTTCTCTATATCTTCCTTTTCATCTTCCGGGATGTCCTGATGTATACTATTCTTTTCATCGGAAAGAATCGAAATATCAACCTTTTTCTCATTATTCTTCGATACCGTTGATTTTGTAGAATATGTATCAATAAGATTATCAATATATTGTCTCGATTTATCGTAATTTGTACTTTTTTTAGAAACTGTATCCTGGCTTGACTCAACTTCGTTTATTTTTCCCGGAGCACCACTCATACTATTTTTTTCCAGTATATCAAAAACAAAATCGGATAATTTTGATATGGATCCATAATCGTATAGATCGGTTGATTCTATTTGCAGATCCAAATCCTTATTGATTGCCCTGACTATTTCTATCACAATAATGGAGTCCGTACCTAAATCCTGAAAAGAAATATCATTATCAATTTCTTCCGGTAATAAATGCAGATAGGAACCGACAATTTCTTTTAATTTACTAATAACTTCATCTTTATTTACTGCCATAACATATCCTTTAATATCATATTCTTACTAAATAAAATTTTATATAACTGTCATTTCTAAAAAACGATCATCTTTTAAAATACTTCTCGATCTTTTGTTTTACCCCGTCATTTAAGAAAGTCTGCTGATGCATCATCTGTTCCCGGGTTATAATATTATCCATATCTTTTAATATTCTTCCCGATAATTCTTTTTTCAATGTCTTGAGAGCTATTGCCGGTTTCTTTGCCAGCATCCTTGCTACATTAATGGCTTCTTTTACGACATTGTCTTTTTGAGTAAACAGAAGTGAAGACCCTCCCCTGTTTTTAATCTCCGCCCCGTTATATGTCTTGCCGGTAAACATCATTTCAGTGGCTATTCCGCCTAACTTCTCTTTTAAGATGAGTGTGGCACCCATACCCGGTGTAAAGCCGAAATTCATAAAATTTGAGCCGTATAGCCCATCTTCCGCCATTACAATAATATCCGCATAAAGTCCGAATAGAAGACCACCGCCGAAGGCGTGGCCCTGGATGGCAGAGATAACCGGGATATCACTTTCCAGAAAACCTTTATATAAAAACGGTATGTCTGTAAATTGGGCCTTTTTTTCCGATATCGCCACCAGTGATTCCTCTGTTCCTCCCATGCAGAATACGTTATCATAGCCGGTGATAATTGCTGCTTTGATATTCCCGTCTTTTTTTATTTTCTGAAAAGCGGATACTAAACCAATAATTAAATTGGCAGTAAACATATTCTTATTTGCCTTATCCTGCATTGTAATAAGAAAAATAGAATTGTCTATAACAGAGCATATTACTTCATCACCGCGGTAATTTTCCACTTGTTTTTCAAATTCACCGTACAATGCTTTTTTAGACGAGTCATTAATGTGATCAGATGCTTTCATTACAAATTCCTTATTTATATTTTGGTCTGTTGTTTTTTGCTGATAACTGTCAAACCAGTATCTTTTCTTTTTAAAGGGATAAAGGGGCAAGGAGACATGCAAGGGTTTTTTTCCGGTGTATAACTTTTCCCATGGAATGTTTTTTCCGGCGATCCAGGCCGGCGCCAGGACCTTGTAATCATGTCGATTAATAGCAGAAATAATAGATTCATCCGGATCATTATATGCGGAATCATAGGGTTGATTATTTTCCCGGACAAAAAGTTTTTCCTGAAAACCTCTCTTTTCCAAATAACCCCCCAGTATTTCTACCAATTCTTCTTTTGTATCGGAAAGACATGCCAGCCTGTATTTCATGGGTTCCCGTCCGACCTGCAATGTATAGGCGATATCGACAAGGGATACAACAGGTTCATTTTTCTTGTTTTTAATATATTCAATTAATGCTTTGGTTTTTTCCATTAATTGTTCGGCGGACATGGCGGATAGAATGACTAATGAGGTTTTATCATCATGCTGATGTGGTGACATGTGATTTTTTTCATATTCCTGGAGTATAATATGCGCGTTAGACCCCCCGGCCCCGAAAGAACTGACACCGGCCGTCCTGGGATACTTCCTGTATACGCTGTTATCCGGAACTTCTTTCTGCTCCCATTCGGTTATTTCCTGATTAACATAAAAATACGAATCCTTAAAATTAATGTTGGGATTTAAATTTTCAGAATGCAAGCTTGGTGGAATTTTTTTATATTTCATCATCAACAGAACTTTTGTAATCCCGGCAATCCCGGCAGCCGATTCCAGGTGGCCGATATTTGATTTTACGGAACCTATGGGTATCGAACCTTTCTGTAAGCCTTTGGAAGATTGAAAAGCCCTGTTCAAACCGTTGATCTCAATCGGGTCACCCAATGAGGTCCCTGTCCCATGAGCTTCAATATAACTTATGCATTCAGGATCAACCGAGGCTCTTTTCAATGCATCATCAATTAAGCTTCCCTGGAGGAGAGGGTCCGGGACCGTATAACCATTCGTATGTCCGCAATGGTTCAGCGAACTGCCTTTTATAATTCCATAGATATTATCGTTATCATGTATTGCTTTTGATAAGGGTTTGAGTAAAACCGCCCCCACACCTTCTCCGGGAACATATCCGTCACCACCTTCTCCGAAACTCCTGCACCGCCCGTCGCTGGAAACGAACCTGCTGAAACTCAACCCTATATATTTTGCAGGATGAAGTGATAAATTAACGCCCCCGGCGATTGCTAAGTCACATTCACCGTTTTTAATACTTTCACATGCCAGATGCATAGAAGTAATTGAAGAAGAACACATTGTGTCAACTGCCATGCTGGGTCCCTGGAAATTAAAAAAATAGGAGACCCTGTTTGCAATTGAGGCATATGAAGAACTTACCGGTTTGACATGGTACATCGATGGGCCGACAATGCTGTACAATTGATAGTGACCGTACATGACACCGACATAAACGCCGATACGATTCGTTTTTAATGATCCGGCGGTATATCCGGAATCCTCTAAAGTATGATAGACACATTCCAGGAATATACGCTCCTGGGGATCAATCAGTTCCGCATCACGGGGAGAAATTTTAAAGAAACCAGGATCAAATTCATCAGCTCTATTAATAAAACCACCCCATTTGGAATAGGTTTTTTTCTTATTATTCTTATCAGGGTCAAAGATAACTTTATGGTCCCACCGGTCATCGGGGACTTCAATAATACAGTCTTTGCCCTGTAAAATATTAGACCAATACTCATCCGGATTATCAGCCTGCGGATAACGGCCATTCAAACCTATGATCGCAATGTCTTCGACCTTTTTTTTACTTTTCTCTAACGTGTATTCATTATCTTCTATTGTTGTAGTTATAGTATTCGCCGGAGGATCTTGCGGTACTGATGTTACTGAATCAGCCTTAATCTCGAAATAACCGGCTTCGACAGTATCCGTATTATTTTCAAACATTTTTTTCAAAGCAGGAGTATGGTTATCTATGAAATATTTCACCAATTCTTCCAGATTTTTGTATTCAAAAAACAAGGTTTTTGAGATACCGGGAAAGTTTTTTTCCAATTCAACATTTATGGAGGTGATGAGAATGGAATCAATACCGTAATTCCCGAAGGGATCTTTCGAATTTAATCTTTCGAGGGGGATTTTCATTTTTCCTGCTATGAGATTTTTAAAATAGTGTTTGGCCTTCATTTTTAGTGATTCATCTGCAGGAGTATGAGTGTTTTTAATGCCGTTGTCCTCATTTGGAAGAATTTTCGTTTCTGCCTTCGATCCGGGCAGCCCCCCGGTCAGGGTATCCGGCAATTTCCCTGATTCTTCAATAAACGGAAAAACAATCGCCCGGGTTACAGAATTATGTAAGATCTCATGAAAAGCAGTAATCGCATCCCGGTTTTCCAAAGGCATAATTCCTAATTTTTGTTTCGTTAATTCGATATTAATATCGGTTGTTGACATCCCCCCGTCTTTCCAAAAAGGCCAGTTCACGGAAATAGTTTTACCGGATCGTTTACCTGCTGTTCTAAGGATTTCACGATATTCTGTAAACGCATCAATAAAGCCGTTTGCATACCCATAATCGATTTGACCGATATTACCTACTATAGAAGTTAAAGATGAGAACATCATGAAGAAATCCAATTTCTCAGCCTGAAAAACTTTATCCAGATTTATCGTCCCGTATATTTTGGGTATGAATACTTTTTCCGAATCGGCAAGATCTTTTTTGATAATAAATGCATCATTTAGAATCCCTGCACAATGAATGACCCCATTAACCGGACCAAAATTTTCATGGGCTTTGTTCACCATCTGCTTCATATCTGCCGGTAGAGAACAATCACCTTTCACATAGATTACTTTACTCCCCCCGGATTCGATTTTTCTCATTTTTTCTTTATCTTCACGAGAAAGGTCGCTTCTCCCATTTATAATCAGATTGGCATTCACTTTACCGGCGAGATATTCAGCGATAATAAACCCGCATCCTCTCATACCGCCGGTTATTACATAAACACCCTGTGATCTTAAATCGATTTTTTCAGATTTATGTTCATGGGGATTATTCTGTGTTAAAAAATCGATTTCCTTGAAATATTTTTCAAAACGGATCCCATTGATATATCGTACTTCTTTTCCTGTCTGCATCTTTTTCCATTCATGATTTATTATGGACAGTAAAAGATTATCAGCCGGGATTACATTATCCCGGTCTGTCAAACAGATTGTATTCATAAGATAACCGGGATGTTCCTGCACCAGTGACATTGAAAAAGCTGTCATGGCCTGGTCAAGAGCTTGTAAATCCGATCCTTTGTTCTGATAGAGATAAAGGATCTTTATTTTCGTAGTATGTATTTTAATCAAAGACTGGCATAAACATAATATGGTCCTGTAACTGATATTAATACCCGGTTCAATACTATCTTTCAGGTCCGAATCTATTTTCACAGGCCATAAATAGATAATGTTATCGACCGTATAGTTATTGTTCGATAATTCTACTACTAATTTACCGAAATCTCCGGGCTCACCCGGCCTTGTCTCAAAAATAAACTCACCGGTCTTTCTGAATTCCTCACCTGGTTTCACTAATAACAGACCCGAAGAACTATCAGGTGTGCATTTGCTTTTTACCACATTAAAAAATGTTTCATCAGTATCAAAAATGATCGTATTCCCTTTTAATTCACATTGATCATTTTCATCAAAAGACTCTCCGGATTTACGCCATTCCGGACTGAATATTTTTAAAAAGGAAGAAGATTGATAGTGATTAAGCTGCTTTTTCAACCGGTAGCGGGCCAATGTAAATCTTTCTATTTCAGCTATAACAGAACCATCATTTGCAACTATCCTGATATTAAACACGAGGGTATCATTCATCGTATTCAGTGATTCTGCCGGTCTTGAATATACATAAAAGTTCTCAGGCATTGCTTTATACATAATTAATTTTTCAAGTACATATGGAAGATATATTGATGACCCGCCGGACAGCTTATTACCCTGTGTTTCTGAAAAGTATTCCTTACCCCCTAAAAGAGTGACCGCGGATGAAAAACATGCATCCAGCAGGGCGGGGTTAATACTATACGTGCCATGCATGTTTTTAAGTTCTTCAGAGATTTCTACCATTCCAACTGCTTCCGTCTCATTAGTCCATACTTGTTTAAGTGCCTGTAGTGGTTTCCCTATCTGCAAACCTGCTTCGCTTAATTTAGCATAACATTGTTTTCCATCTAAAATCTGTGAAGATCTGCTTATTATGTCATTTATTTTATACCTGTTCTGCGGTGAATTATCTTTATGCGAATCTATTTCACAGACTGCATAAACCTTTTTCTCTCCGTTTATTTCAGAAAAAGATTCAAATAGAATACTATTTTCACTGGTTGTGTTTAAATTAATATAAATATCAATATTGGGTTGTTCCATAATAAGTGGGTTAACCCATCTTAAATTCTTAATTATTTTCCAATTCCTTGTTTTTTCGGCTAAAGAAACAGCCTCCATGGCCATTTCAATAAACGCTGTTCCCTGGAGAACCATTTTTTCATTGAGTCGATGGTATTTCAAACATATTTCATCGGCATTTAACCGGGTTGAAAACTGAATTTGTGAAAGTGTAGAGATATTTTTCCCGATAAATGGTTTTAATTTTGTTTCAATTTCATTTTTATAATTGATACCGGAAGCATCAGTTTCCTCATCAAACCAATAGTCTGTTTTCTCGAAGGGATAAGTCGGAAGGCTCATTTTTACAGGTGCAGGAGCTTCATAAAGATTATACCAATCCAATTCATAACCCTGGCAATAGAAATCAGCTAAGGCGAATAAAATTTCCTGATATTTCGATTTCTTTTCTTTTTCCTTATGAATATGAGAGATCAGTTCCTGACCATATTTTTCAATCGCTTTTTGTCCTTTAAAATCAGAAAATACTTTTCCACTAAATATATTCGGTAACCCTTCCTGATTTTGATATTTCTCTAAAGTATAGAGACAGTCCTCCGGATCCTGTATGACGAGAGAAACTCTATATCTGAAATGCTGTCTTCCTGTTATTAAAGTATAACTTAGTCTTAATAATTCTTCCGTTGTAAATTGATTATTCCTGAATAGGGAAATCATTTCCTGTATTTTATCTGCCAAACTCTTTTCCGTTTTGGCTGACAACACTATTAAATAATAGGGTGGGTACACTCTATTGATGCCTTCATGACTTCCTGCTTTATACTCTTCAACCACAACATGAACATTCGTACCACTCATTCCAAATGAACTGACTGCTCCAATCCTTGCCTTATCATTATCACTTTCCCATTTTTTTAATGCTTTATTGACATAGAAAGGGCTGGTTTCCCAGTGGATATAATCGTTTTCCTCTTCACAGTTTAGACTTGCAGGAATTTTTTTATGCTTGAGTGCCTGGACTAAACTTATTAAACTGACAAGCCCCGATGCCGCCAGACTATGACCGAAGTTTGTCTTGGTGGAGCTTATTGCGCAATATTTATTCTTATCCGTATATTCTTTAAAAGTTTTATCCAGAGCATTGATCTCTACGGGATCGCCCAAAATCGTCCCTGTCCCATGAGTTACTATATAACTTATATCTCCCGGGTTTATTTCATATTTATTATATACGGATTTTAATAAATTGCTTTGTGCTAATCCATTGGGTGAGGTTATTCCATTTGTCTTCCCATCATAATTTATTCCACTTCCTTTGATAACAGCATAAATATGATCTCCGTCTTTTTCTGCCCGGGATAATCTTTTTAGAACGACTACCGCTACTGCTTCGGACGGTACCAGACCATTGGCCTTTTTACTAAAAGCATAACACTTCCCATCACTCGATAACATCCCGGCACGGGCCATTATAATATAAATTCCAGGACTTAATAATAAATTGACACCCCCTGCCAGGGCTGTATCACATTCTTCATTCCTTAAACTTAAAATCGCCTGATGCACTGCAACCAATCCTGATGAACAAGCCGTATTAATCGCCATATTGGGACCTGATAAATTTAAAAAATATGATAACCTTGCTGCCAGGATTGCATTATGAATTGATGTTATCCCGATATTATCCGAGTTGAATGCCTGAAATCCCCCTTCTTCTACACCTATAAACATGCCTATCTTTCTTTTTTGTACATCTCCGGATCCATAACCTGCATCTTCCAGGGCTTTCCATGACTCCTGCAGTATTTGTCTCTGTCTGGGATCCATTACTTCCGCTTCTTTTGGAGATATCTCGAAAAACAAGGGATCAAACTCTTTTACCCCGGGGATGAAACCGCTCCATTTGCAGTTTGTCTTGTTTCTCTCTTTCAAAGGATCCCCATAATATTTTTCCCAATCCCATCGTTCTTCCGGAATTTCTTCTATTACTTCTTCCCCTGCTTCCAGAATCTTCCACAGCTCATCTACATTTTGTGCCCGTGGGAATTTCCCGCTTATCCCTATTATTGCGATCGGCTCCTGATCTGCCTGGAAAATTCCAGGCATTTTATCCCGGTATCCGATCCTGAACTTTTCTATAGAATGAGTTCGTTTTGGACTCATTTTTACTTGTACGTCATCTTTTATTACTTCTCCCGGAATTTCTTCTTGTTTATGATAGAAGCTTTCTATTATTTTTTTCTGTTCTTCTAAAAAATAATTTTTTAATTTAGCTATTGTTGAATACCCGAAGAAAATT
Source organism: Spirochaetales bacterium (assembly GCA_016934975.1). GTDB lineage: Bacteria > Spirochaetota > Spirochaetia > SZUA-6 > JAFGRV01 > JAFGRV01. The sequence goes on from JAFGRV010000246.1 coordinate 22,892, forward strand.
GACGGCGTTATTTCTACCCCATAGTATGTACTTAATACTCTGGCTAATTCCGTTAAACCGATAGAGTCAAAACCTATTTCTGCTAAATTTGCATATAGATCAAGTTTATTCTTATTAATTTGTAAAATTTTACTGATTATATCTTTAAGGTCCCATTCCAAACTATCTTCTACAGACAATCCCCGCAACTCATATTTTTTTTGTTTACCTGTTTTTGATTCGACATACCCGGGATCATCATTTCTTTCATTTTTTAAAAATAGTTTATGAATTTTATGTATAAATCCTTCGACGACTATTACTCTTGTTTTATCCAAACCAAAACTTACATACAATGCCTCAATTCCATTTTCTGTCTTTAATGGAATTATTCCCCATTTTTCATTTATTACTTTTTTTGTTGCTTCATCTATTTTCATTCCCCCGTCTTCCCAGAGAGGCCATTGAATTGAGATCGTTTTCCCGTTTCTTTTCCCTTGCTTGACTAACCAGTTTCTATATTCCGCATATCTATCCATAAATGCATTGGCAGCCGCATAATCTGCCTGCCCCATATTGCCCGATACACCCGATAATGACGAAAATATCAGAATGAAATCCATGTTTACATTTTTTGTCGTTTCGTCTATATTCACTAATCCCGTAACTTTCGGTGCCAGGACTTGTAGAAACTCTTCTTTGCTCTTTTTAAGAATTAAGTTATCCCTTATTATACCTGCCCCATGTATTATTCCATTTATTTTCCCATATTTTTTCAGGGTAGTTCGTATTAATTTTCTTATTTCTTTTATATTTGTTACATCTGCTTCCAGGTATTCTACGTTACATCCGGGACTTGTTAATGCTTTTATTCTTTTCCTTTGTGCTTCTGTTATTTTGGACCGGCCGGCTAATAGTAACGTTGCTCTCTTTATTCTCTCGCCCACCTCTTTAGCGATGATTAAACCCAAGCTTCCCGCACCCCCGGTGATTATATAGACACCATCTTCCTTCCAGGGAATATCACACTTTTTTTCTTTATTCGCTATCTCTTTTAATCCAAGGACATGTCTTTTTTTATTTTCAACATATCTTATATCTTCATCTTCAGGCTGCTTCCCATTTTCTTCCACTGTCTCCGCGATATCATCTGATTCATTTATTCCAATTACCTGCACTTTCAGTTTCGGATTTTCAAGTTTGGCTGTCTTTAACAGACCTGATAAGCCTCGATATATCTCTTTTTCCTGTTTGTTTTCTACCAATAGCTGGATTAAAACCCGCCCCCCGGGGTTTGCGCCTAGTATCTTTTTTAATTCCTCAAATACCCTCACTGCATAGGTTTCATATCTTTTTGAAATCTGTTGTTCTTTAGAATCCAGTCTTATATAGCTTACTGCTGTATCCACTTTATCCGGTTTGTTTATTTCGCAAAGGATAATTAATCGTTTTTCGTATGCCTGTAATTCCGATAGAGCAATTTCTTTTTCATACCACACAGACTCCATAAATATTGTCCCTGTACTCCTGGCTTTCTGACCGGAAACCATATTGCTTTCATTCGTCCTAAAAGATAGACCCTTCATCTTTACACATTTTATACCATGTTCGTCACAGAGATCCATATCCAGTTTTTGAATCTTATTTCCTGCACCACAACCTTTTTGATACCGTACAATCACCCACATCTTTTCCCTGCACCCGGATATTACTTCCATCCTGTCCAACGCATATGGTAAGACCGGCTTTGAGCTATCCGGGCTATCGGTTTCTATCATCAATCCTATTGGTACCTGTAATGCCCCGGTCATTATACTTGGGTGCAATATATAGCTAAGTTTGTCTGCCTGAATGACAGCCGGTAATTCCAACCTCGCGAGTACCTGATTCTCTCCTTTATATAGCTGTTGAACTGCCCGATGTTCCGCCCTACAAATAATCCCCATCTTTTCATATGCTTCATAATATTCTTTTTTAGTGATTTCACCTTTATCACATTGCCTTCGTAATGCGTCTATATCTATTCTTTCCGCTTCAAGGCATTTAATTATTTTTCCCGTTCCCCGGTTATACAGTACTTCATCCTCCTCACCATAAATCTCATACGATATCTGACCGTTTCCCCCGGGATAAAGAGATATAGTTATCTTCGATAGTTTATCACTAATCGAAAGGGAGGAATCCCAGACAATATTTTCCAGTACCATCCCCTCGTAATCTTTTACAACCGCCTTTTCTATTGCAGCTCTTGCCATTTCCAGGAACACTACTCCCGGCAATATCTTTTGTCCGGTTATAATGTCATCTTGCAGAAAAAACTCTTCAACGCCGAATTCACTTGTAAATTTTTGTTCTTCAAGGGTTGATGTGTTCTCGTGAAGCAATGGGTGCAACTTTTTAATTCCTGTATTTTCGTTTCCCGGATCTGCATTATTTGTTATCCAATACTTTTCTCGCGCAAACGGGTAGGCCGGGAGACTGACCCTTGCAGGTTTTTCTTCTCCGTACAACAGGTTCCAGTCCAGTTCCAATCCTTTCACCCATAATCCGGCTAACTTACCGTATTTCCTTTTTTCCATCCAGGTATGTACCGTTTTTTGCAAATCATCATCGTCTTTAAATACTTCCAGTGTCTCCCTATTCTTTTTAATATGTCCTGTAAAAAGATCTTTTATATTTTCACCGCCAGCAAGATACGCTTTCAGTTTTTCTTTTAACTCATCCGGCGAACTTACTATAAGCCCAAATCTTTCTTCCATCGCCTCACGCCCCACTTGAAGGGTATATGCAATATTTCCTAAGTCCAGGTCTTTATTCTTATTTTCTTCCAGATAAGCGATAAGGTTATTCGCCTGTTCCTTTACCTGCTCTCTGCTTCTTGCCGACAGGACAAGTATTGCGGGATTATTACTGTTTATTATTGTGGAGTTCAAGGCCGCATTTTGTTCCGGAATATATTCTTCGATCACAACGTGCGCATTTACTCCGCCAAATCCGAAACTACTTATCCCGGCCCTCCTGGGTATTATTTTATTCTCTTCATTCCTTTTCGAATCCCATTCTTTTTCTTCCTGTAAAATATAGAATGGGCTTCCTTTTAATTCTATATACGGATTAATCTCTTCGCAGTGAAGACTCTTGACTAATGTTTTATGTTTTAATTGTAAAAGAACTTTTATTACCCCGGCTATTCCTGCCGCCAACTCTAAATGTCCGATATTTGTCTTCACCGAACCTAATCCGCAGTATGCTTCCTCTTTTTGCTTTATTCCCGGATCTTCATGCATTTCTCTAAAGGCGGTTTTTAGTCCATTTATTTCTATCGGGTCCCCTAATTCCGTTCCTGTCCCGTGGGCTTCTATATAACTTATTGTTCCAGGATCTATCCCCGCTTTCCGATATGCCGTTTTTATTAATTCTGCCTGGGCTCTTGGATTTGGTGCTGTTAATGAATTTGCCTTTCCCCCATGATTCTCCGCACTCCCTATGATTACTCCATATATATGGTCCTTGTCCTGTTCCGCTTGTTTTAATTTCTTTAACAACAACATACCGACACCTTCACCCCGCACATAACCATTGGCGTTTTTGGAAAAGGTTTTACATCTTCCATCTCCCGACAACATTCCCGTCTTATTAAAACAAATATGTATATCCGGAGTTATTAAACTGTTTATTCCTCCGGCTATCGCCATATCACAAATACCAGCATGCATGGAAATCACAGCTCTGTGAATTGCTATCAATGAACTTGAACAAGCCGTTTCTATCGGCTCACTTGGACCGTGTATATCCAGAAAATAACTCATTCTATTGGGTCCCATGGATGGAACCATTGCCATTGAAGTATACGAATCGATTTGTGATTTTAATAATAAGGATTCATAGCCTGTATTTGCTGTTCCGACAAATATTCCTGTATTGGTTCCGGCTATTGTTTTTGATGTATAACCTGCATCCTCAAGGGCAAGCCAGACATAGGTCATCAATAATC
>JAFGRV010000247.1 GCA_016934975.1 Spirochaetales bacterium
AATGCTGCGAACTGGACTTGAACCAGCACATCCTAACGGACACTAGCCCCTCAAGCTAGCGTGTCTACCAATTCCACCACCGCAGCACTTAAATTAACTCGGATATATTACCGGGTTGACGTCATTATGTCAAGCAACTCTGTAAAAAAAAATATTCTATTTATCAAAAACCTTTTCGTAAATAACGATTTGATCTCTTCCATGTTCTTTGGCCCAGTATAATGCTTTATCAACCCGTCTCAGGATATCATCTTTTATCGTATCCTTTGGAGAACTTTCAGAAATGCCGATGGAGACCGTGATCTTAAATTTTTTATCCTCTTTACCTGGGAACTCGATAGATGAGAGTTTATTCATAAAACGAATCGCCGGTCCGAGGGCATTGTTCACATTTGTTTCCGGGAGAATGACGATAAACTCCTCTCCCCCGATCCGGCCGGAAACATCATTTGTTCTAAATATTTCCTTATCTGCAAGAAGTTGTCCGATGACACGGAGTACATGATCCCCCACAAGATGTCCGTGGGTATCATTTACCAGTTTAAAATGATCCACATCGATCATCATTAAAGAGTAAACACCATAGTGATCCAATAACTCACCGATGGGTTCATAATCGTAGTGATCCGCATGTGACTGAATATTGACACGAGCATCTTTTTTAATCGAGGTTTCTATCCGCCAGAGATCCCGTTTTGTCCGTTTCAATTCCCGTTCAAGCTGATCAAAAATCGTTTTTCTGTTAAATATTTTTGTAAGACTATCTGTCTTGCTTATGATTTCAAGCTCCTCGTTAAGTTTTTCAATTTCTTTTTTCTTCTTTTTAAGTAACTCTTCATTTACAATACCTTCGAAGCTTGTAGTGATATAATCGAGTAGTCTCCCTGACATAGTAGCTTCACTGAATATTTTTATCGTATAGAGTATAAAATTAACGATTTGACCGACAAAATAGGGTTCTTCATAGAGAAAGTAGCCATGTTTTGTTCCGGACACAATATCATCATCCGCGAGCATTCCCGGTTGTGTAAAAATATGGATAATATTATTAAACCCGGGCAAAAACAATGATTTCACATAGGGTAAAAACTCATCCTTTACTTTGTTAAAAAAATCATTTTTTATCGCGATGATGACATCCGATTGATTTATCTCTTTCAGACAGTCCATAAATTCATTACTCATAAATTCTTTATAGCTCACAATATGAGTCGTAAAAAAGGTCTTCTTTTTTACTTCTTTAAAAAGCGGTGTAAAATCTTTGAGCCTGTCTGTGATAATAAAAAAATTCTTAGCCATAAAATGCCATCAATAAGGATCCCCATTCCCCTCTATTAGTTAACACCACAATGTTATAGAATTTCTTAAACAACCAAAATATATAAGGGAAGTTGTATACTCTATTACCAAAGATAAGGTATTACCTGCGAAAAATCAATAAAATATGTATTAATGGAATACTTTTCCCTATGCTCCGTACTTAACGATTTTATCGGCGTATGAGAGAGCAAGTTGAATAAGTTCGGTTGTTCGTATGTTTACCCATAAGCCCCGTGCACATGCTCTTTCGCCAAAACTATCAGTATCATCCGGTCGAATATGCTCTGCATGTATTAAAAACGGGACAGGATGTCCGGAATGAGCAGCCATAACAGCAGGAGTCGAATGATCTCCGGTAACAATGACAACATCCGGATTCAGCTTTAAGATTTCCGGGATTATCGCATCAACCTTCTCGATTTCCTTTACTTTTCCATCAAAATTACCATCTTCACCTTTTGAATCGGTATATTTATGATGAATAAAAAAGTAATCGTAAGATCCCCAGTTTTCCTTTAAAATCTTCATCTGATCATTCAGATCTTTGATTCCTTCGATGGCATTCATCCCCACCAGTCTGCTGACACCTTTATAATCCGGATATACTGCCAGGGCCAGGGGATTAAGCTTAAAGAGATCCTTCATGGCAGGAATATGAGGAAGGCTCGCAAATCCACGGAGAAGACAGGCATTTGTCGGATGTAAATCTTTTAAGATCTCAAAAGTCTGCTTTATGAATTCCTTCGCGATCCCTGCTGTTTTTTCGCCTTCGGGTTCTGTGGCCAGGGGATCAAGAGGTTTTACCCCGGTAAGCTGGGTATCGGTATCCGCGACCTTGTCGGAAAGACCCGCTCCCCTGAAAACAACAACCGCCCTGTAGTCTTTTACCGGCTGAACAAAGACCTCTACACCGGGTATGGATACTTTTTTGAGGAGTTCACAGAGCTCCGCACATTTCTCCGTGGGGATCCTGCCTGCCCGCCGGTCGGTTATGTTCCCGGCCGCATCACGGGTGGCAAAATTCATCCGCGCTGCAACATCTCCCGCCTTCATGGGAAAACCGATTCCTGTCGCAGCCACGACGCCGCGGCCAATGGGAAAGTGAAGCGGTTCATACCCGAACAATGCAAGGTGTCCCGGAGCAGAGCCCGGGGCGACCCCTTTATCGATGGGAATATGAAGCCCGCATTCCGATTCCTTTGCAAGGTTATCAAGATGCGGGGTTTTTGCAGTCTCAAGTTCAGTCAAACCACCTCGTTCAAGGGGGAGTCCACCCACTCCATCTAAAACCAGGAGAACTATTTTTTTATCATTTTTTACAATTAAATTATGCAAAAGTTCATTCATTTCAATCACTCCTTTATTTATTATTTCTGTTTCAATGAGTTCATGCTGATATCAAAAGATTTTACATGTATACTCACTATAATTGGAAACACTGTCCTGATTCGTCAGTGTAACTCTTTTCTTATTTAAAAACCACCCATGTAAAAAAACGTTGCTGATGGTTTTCAGCGTAACGCTTATAGCGTAACGTACCTCATTATTAATGAAAATAAGAATAAAAATCAATCCTTATAGCCTTAATTAATTTTTACTTTTTACCAGGAAAGGAATCTCCCACTCAATATTTTTCCACCAGGTATCTATTCCCGAATATATCTTTATGATGAGAAAGGAAATATAAAAATGATGAAACTTCAGTATTTCTATACCCGGCATATTACAAAGAGATTCACATTCACCGGCACCTTCCTCATTCTGCGCCAGAAAAAAACCGGGATAAAAAGGGAAAAGGATAAAGGGCTCATTTGTCTCTTCAGGCTTCTGCCGACCGGATAGTGGTTGTATGAGTTTACGACATTGATCCTTAAGAATAGTAAGGATATTTCCCCCATCGATACCTAGAAAAAGAGCCCCGGAATTATGGGTTGGTTTTAGAGCAGTAATGTGATCTTCGGGGAAACGGTGAGCTGATAATGATTTTCTCAGTGCATTTTCAGGGACCGCGTCATGAAGGAAACAGAGGGGAATCATGACCGGGAGAGCCAGAGCAGATGAAAATCCTGACTCGGAAAATATCCGGGACCGGAGACTTTGAATCTTCAACTCTATATCCTGAGGCGGTGTAAGCACAAGAAGCCGTATTGTTTTCATAGTATCTGAAAAATATCATAAATAACTGCTCATATCAAATAAAAAAATCAAAACGAAAAAACTTCTTCACCCGGTATAAGGTGTTGATGCTCTATGTTTAAGGCGCTGCCTCTTGACATATTATTGCCGTAAGAAGTATCATTCCCCTAGGAAAGCCCGCCAGGGGAGTCCGTTTTTTAAACGGCGGTGGTTTTCTTTTGATAGTAGATGACCACTTCCACGGGAGGTGATTTTCTTTTGATAGTGAAGGCATAACTTGTGGTGAGGCACATGAGATTTGCAGAAATCTCGAAATAGTGAAGTGGGTTCTTGGAGAAATCGAAAATTTATTAAAGAACCGCAAAGAGTATGAAACTTGGTTAATGGGGTATAATAAAGTGAAAAGAAAAGTTTTTAGAATTGCAAACGACTATTCAACAAAGATTGCTCAATATGAAAATATAGAGACAATCGTATTAGGAGAAGGTGCTGATATAGAAGTACATGATCCGAATTTTATGATCACTTTGGATGTCTATTTCTCCGGAAGGCTTCCATCCCAGAGGAAAAGAGCATCTGTTTATGAGAATCCTGAATTCTTTGAGTCTTCTACAGTTCATCCGGTTGACAGATTTATTGCAGAAAATCTTCCGGTAATAATTAACTATCGAAAAATGAATAATGTAGACCGGATATTTGACAGGATTGAAAAAGCCGAATGGGTATTCAGGATGGAATCATCAAATATTCTTCACCGCTTAAAAGAGGGACACATATTGTTTAACCGGAGCGGATGGATTGACAAGATAAGAAAACGGTTTGACACTATTCCGGATGAATTCTGGGCACATATTCTCGAATCATCAAGCTTTTTAATTGAGCATTATCTCCGTGAAATAAATGTTTCAATATTTAAAAATAATAATTTTCTTTACCAGATATCTCTCACTAATTATATAAAAAGTGTATGCAGTTTTATCTACGCCTTGAACAGAGATTTTGAACCGTCTCCACGACTTCTCTATCAGGCAATCCAAAAAATGGATCATCTTCCCGACGAATTTGTAAACAGATTTGATGCTCTTTTGAATCCCACAAGTGATGTTTCCCTTGAGCAGAAAGGTGAAGTAGCGACGCTTATCGCAAAAAATCTTATCAAAATAAAATTAGAATAACAGCAAAAACGACCCGGGGAAAAAGGGTGTCTTGAAATCATGGAAATAAAAAGAATTTTTACGAGTAAAGAACATGGTCCGTACGCCGGAATCTCTTTTGAAAAAAGAGTTTCAGAGATAAAAAATCCCGGGGGAAAATGTATATTTATCCAGGATGATGTCATTGTTCCCTCCTCGTGGTCTTCCATGGCATCCGATATTTTGGCTCAGAAATACTTCCGCAAATCGGGAGTACCGTTGAAGAATGGGAAAACCGGGGGTGAGAATGATGCACGTCAGGTTTTTCACAGGATGGCGTATACCTGGTCGGAATGGGGTGCTGCCCACGGCTACTTTAACACTCCGAAGGATAAAGAAAATTTTTATGATGAAATATGCTATATGCTGGCTCATCAGATCGCCGCCCCTAACTCACCACAATGGTTTAATACCGGTCTCTTTTCCGTCTACGGAATAAAAGGCCCGCCCCAGGGACATTATTATGTCGACCCCGGGACAGAGGAGATCACAAAATCCGCAAACGCCTATGAACGTCCTCAACCTCACGCGTGTTTTATTCTCCCGATAGAAGATAATCTTGTGAATGAAAACGGAATCATCGACCTCCTGATAAAAGAAGCACGGCTGTTCAAATACGGATCGGGAACGGGAACGAATTTTTCAGACCTCAGGGGTAAAAACGAACCGTTAAGTGGGGGAGGTTTTTCCTCCGGGCTTCTCTCTTTTTTGAAAATCGGGGACAGATCTGCTTCTGCTATTAAAAGCGGCGGGACAACCCGGAGGGCCGCTAAAATGGTGACCATCGACATCGACCACCCTGATATTGAAAGTTTTATCGACTGGAAAATACAAGAGGAATATAAAGTCGCTTCGTTAGTTACCGGCAGTAAGAAAATAAAAGACCACACAAACGCGATTATTTCAGCCTGTACTTCCCATAGCACCTTTGCATTACATAAAACAAATGATTTGAATCAAATAGAAGACTTTTATTATGCGATTAAAAATGCCCTGGATGATGATGTCCCTCCCGGGTATATTTATAAACTTATCCGCCTTCTGGAACAGGGAGAGGTTCCGGAGGATCATGTTGAATATACGGTCGACTGGGAAGGCGAAGCATATCAAACGGTCAGCGGCCAGTCATCGAACAATTCGATACAGGTAAACAATGCATTTTTAGAAGCTGTAAAACATGATAAAGACTGGGAGCTTATCTACAGAACCTCGGGCAAACCCAAAACAAGGCTTAAAGCAAGAGGGCTGTGGGATAAAATTGCTTATGCCACATGGAATTGCGCCGATCCGGCCCTCCAGTTCAGTACGACAATCAATGAATGGCACACATGTCCGGAAGGTGGCAACATTAAGGCTTCGAATCCCTGTTCGGAATATTTGTTCCTCGATGATACGGCGTGTAATCTCGCTTCCCTTAATCTTACAAAATTCTATGACAGGGAAAAACAGATCTTTCACATCCCCCACTTTCTTCATGCTGTTTCTCTCTGGACAATTGTACTGGAAATCAGCGTCCTCATGGCTCAATTCCCGGGGAAATCTATCGCTCAAAAGAGCTATGATTACAGAACCCTGGGTCTTGGATATGCAAATCTCGGGACACTCCTCATGCTCATGGGAATCCCGTATGACAGTGACGAAGGGAGAAACAGGGCCGCCGCTCTCTCATCTCTTCTCACGAGTCAGGCATATCTCACTTCTTCTTTATGTGCAAAAGAATTGGGACCCTTTCCGAAGTTTCAGGAAAACAGAAACCATATGCTCAAGGTAATCCGGAATCACAAAAGAGCCGCGTACAATGAAAAACCTCAAGTCTATGAAGGTCTCTCTATTACCCCAATGGGGATTGATCCGGCGTATGTTCCGGAAGATTGGGTAAAACACGTAAAAAAAATATGGGATGAAACTATCATTAATGGTGAAAAACATGGCTTCCGGAACGCACAGGTAACTGCTCTCGCCCCCACCGGTACCATCGGTCTTGTCATGGATTGTGACACCACCGGCATAGAACCGGATTTCGCATTAGTAAAATTTAAACGCTTCGCAGGAAGCGGACTTCAAAAGATGATTAATTCCTCCATAAGACCGGCTTTGCAATCCCTCGGTTATTCAAAAAAAGAAATCTCGCACATTGTTGCGCACTGCGAAGGACATAAAACACTAAAAAATGCCCCCGGAATCTCGCTGAAACAGTTAAAAGAAAAGAAATTCACCGATTCCATGATAGCAAAAATAGAACATGATATCAAAAACGCCCTTTCCATCACCCAGGTCATTTCTCCGGAAAACCTTGGCAAGGATCAGATTATTAATAATCTCGGGCTTTCTAAAAAAATGGTGGAATCTCCGGGATTTCATCTCCTCAAAAGCCTCCAATTCACTTCAAAAGAGATTGAAATGGCGGATCAGTATGCATGCGGAATGATGACCATTGAAAAAGCGCCCCATCTTAAAGAGATCCATTACGCAGTTTTTGATACGGCAAATCCCGGGGGAAAGTATGGGAAACGATCCATATCTCCCAAAGCACATATTGATATGATGGCCGCTGTTCAGCCCTTTATTTCAGGGGGTATCTCAAAAACCATCAACATGCCTTTTTCCGTTACTGTTGATGATATAAAAGAGGCTTTTTTTTATTCCTGGGAGAAAATGCTCAAATCGATCTCTATTTACAGAGATTGTTCGAAACTGAGCCAGCCTCTTTACTCAAGTGTAATTGAATCCGATTCACTCTTAAAAACAGTATTCCTGGACAAAAGAAAGAAAAGTGAAAAAACAGAAGGGACAGAGACAAATGCCAGAAGCATACGCAGCCCACTCCCCCCACGGCGAAAAGGCTATACCCAGAAAGCAAAGATAGGTGGTCACTCTATATTTTTAAGGACCGGTGATTATGGGGACGGACGATTGGGGGAGATATTTCTTGATATGTATAAAGAAGGGGCGGCCTTTCGATCTCTTCTTAACAGCTTTGCCATCGCCGTATCCCTCGGGCTTCAATATGGCGTTCCCCTGGAAGAATTTGTAGAGGCCTTTACCTTTACCCGGTTTGAACCGAACGGGATCGTACAGGATCATGAAAACATTAAAATCGCGACCTCGGTGCTTGATTTTATTTTCAGGGATCTTGCACTTAACTATTTAAAGCGCTCCGATCTTGTCCAGATTAAACCTGATGATCTCATTTCAACAGGAACCATGAACGCGGACGAAGAAGTGCAATCTATGGAAAATAATGAGACATTGAATCAATCCAATATTGCCCGTTTGAAAGGCTATGAAGGTGATCCCTGCAATATCTGCGGACATTTTACACTTCTGCGGAACGGGACATGCTTAAAGTGCGAGACCTGTGGCTCCACCACAGGGTGTTCATGATTTCTCGCCGGCAGGTGGGGTTTTTCATAAAAACCGGGAGAGAGCTCTCACCGGTTATTTATGTAAGACCTTTTAATTGATAGTCTTTCAGGTTCACCATGTCCGCGCTCGCGTCCCAAAGCTCTTTTGCCTTTTTCAGGTCATATGATTCCGGAGAAGATTTCTTTATTTTTCGTCCTTCAAAATAGAGACCGCTTTTTGAGGACAGATCCGGGTTTAGTACTAACCGGGATAAGTTTTTTCCCGCTTGCTTCATGGTATATATTCCGGGCCAGAACGAAACCAGAGGAAGGAGAAACCTCCACCCAAAGCGTGCGATCCAGTTATAATCTTTTCCGATCCCTGTGCCGGGAACTATTCCGGGGGCATACGCATGGACAGAAATCATATTATCAGGTTCCTGATATCCTTTGGCAGCAAGCCGCCGGTTCAGTTCATAAGCAAATAAAAGATTACAGAGTTTTGATGTGGCATACCGTACTTTTCCCTCATGTGCTCTTTTACTTTTATTTGTAAGATTTCCTCTATCCGGTTTTGCCAAGGTATACGGATCCGTATAGTCAGGAGCAGGTAATCCGATTGATGTTTCAGGATTATGCGCTTCACTGCTCACAACGATAATCCGGGAAGGCAAACTCATCATAGGGAGAAGCAGATTTGTGAGCAAAAAATGTCCGAGGTGATTTACCCCGAAAGTCATCTCAAAGCCATCCCTGGTAAATGTCGTTCCAGTGATGATCTGAACCCCGGCATTATTTACGAGCCCCCGTAATGGGGGGAGTGCACTCTTATGGTAATTATCAACAAAATTCCTGATAGATTCCAAAGAAGCAAGATCCAGGCGCATGAATTTTATCTCCGGCCAGGAAGTCTGCTTAATAAGCTGTCGAACCGCTTTCGTCCCCCGCTCTTCATCGCGGCAGGCGAGGATAATATGCCAATTCATTTCTTTTGCCATATAATAGGCGCAGTAATATCCGATCCCGGAATTTGATCCTGTAATAATAACGGTTTTTGGGAATTCGTTCACGCTGGTTACTCCCTCAGGAAAAATTTCATTGCATGGATACTCGTAACATTTATGAAGTACAATGCTGATGTTGTATACTGGCGAGTGTATAAAAAATTATTTGCTTTATCAAGGGGTTGATGCGGATTTTCTTACTTTCTGAGTTTTGGCATGATACGGGTTGCAGAGTGAGGGGGAATAATGTATAATTTGTTTTTTGTTAATTATCATTGTATAAATATGATAAAATCCGGACTGAGTTACCAAGGAGTTAAGAAAAAAAGTGGTATGAATGAACCATATAAAGGACATGACAAAGATATCTTAAAAGTCCGGGATGATTTTATTGCATATTCCTCAAAGACAAACAAAGCATACGCATCCGGAAAAATTTATACTTTCCTGGATGATAAACTTGATATATATATGCCTGTTGTGTATAAAGACGTGCTTCTCTATGAGACACGAAGGTCTCTGGCAGCCCAACACGTTCGAATCAACTTGCTCCCCTCCTTCGAGGGAGAAACTCTCCTTGATATCGGCTGCAATGCCGGATATCTCACATATTATCTGGCTCAAACAGCGGCGTTCTGCTATGGGGTGGATAATAATCCTTCGACAATCGTCATCCCCCGGGATATATTATCCTATAAAAACAGAACGAATGTTGAGTTTCATGAGTGTCCATTCTGGCTGCTTTATAAGGTACTGACGAAACCTGTAGATAATATACTTTTTCTTTCAATTTTTAATTCCACTGAAATAAATGATATATTTCCGGTTCTCAAAAGTTATTGCCGCAAGAATATTTATATTGAACCGACTAATTATGAAGGTCTAAAAGGAGAATACCTTGTCGAAAAAAACATGCAACTTTTTAAAAAATACGGAGAAGTGACATTTTTAGGAATTACAGACTACCAGGGAAGAGGATTATTTAGAATCACTATCGATACATAAGAGGGTGTTCATTATGATTACAGTTAAGCCATATACGGGAGACAATCTTCAAATTTTACAGACGCAAAAAGAATTGCATGAATATATGAAAAGAATGAAAGATGTATATCCCCTCGATTTCCGCGATCCTGTTGTTTATAATAATGAAATTCTTGCAGAAGGAGAACGGTCGCTAAAAAATCAACAAAAAAGACTCTCATTATTACCATCTTTTAAGGATGAGATTGTTCTGGATATCGAATGTGATACGGGTTTTTTATGCTATGAGATCGCAAAAACCGCGAATTATTGTATCGGAGTAAGTACCAAAGGGAGTAAAGTTATTATCCCAAAGTATATTCTCGCAAAAGATAATAATATATCGAATGTTGAATTTCATGATCTCTATAATATTGGCTGGATACGAAAAAATAATAACAGATGTGCCGATACAATCCTCTGTTTTTATATGAAAAATATTTCGGAAGTTTCCAAAATATTTTTAAAACTTTGGGATCTCTGTAGTAAAAGAATTTTAGTTGAACCGGTTATTGATAATAATTCTAAAAATAATAATGTAGAGAGTATTATTGCTTTCCTTGATAATTTTGGAGAAACAACCTTTTTAGGCTATAGTGAGTATGAGAACAGGGGATTATTTCAGATAAATAAAGTGTCAGATAAAAAGAATATTGTCAGGAACAAAGAAAAAGATTTACATGATTTGACGATAAAAGAACTTATATATGAGATGTATAAAAATCAATTGACGATATTACATCATTTAACAGGGGAAGATAAAAAATAAAGAAAACCATGGAAACCATTAAAAAATTACCGGATGTTATATTCTGAGCACATAAAACCAGAGAGCACCGTAGACATTAATGATGATTGCAAACTGACAGATGGGAATTAAAAAGATATGAGGTTTCCTGAAGGTCCTTCCAAAAAGAATAAGAAGTATCGGTATAAGATCGACGCTGAATCTATACCCGAACTGAAACCATCCGTTCGATTCATGCAAAAGCAGGCCGAACCAGATTACAAGAATAGTAGAAATTGAAAAAATAATTTCCGCTAACGGTATTTTTTCCTCTTCACCCTTGAGAGATCTATGAAAAAGTTTTTTTAAAAAATTTGCATCCGGAAGACGTTGTGTCATCCTTCTGAAAAAACCATAAAGAGGCTGTAAAAAAAATGCAAACCCTAGAAGAATCACAGGGCTGGAAAACCATAAGCCCGTACCGGCTCCGTTAAAACTGAGAATATTTTTTACTTCACTCCATTCCGGAGGATTGATGAAGGCATGATAGATATTATTGGCAAAATAAGCGAAGCTAAAGACTCCGTTGGGGAGGGACTTTGACCAGGGGATGTATCTATGCCCAAATTCAATAATCGAATCAAAGCGTATAAAATTATAGATCGCGTAAAAAACACCCGGGGGGATAAGTCCGAGAACAATAAAAATAAGAGTTTTGAGGTGGGGAAATCGTTTATATGCATGATACCCGTAAAATGGAGTCATAAAAAGATAAAAAGGCCTGCACCCCACAGCCAGGGCTAAACAAAAGCCGCCGAATAAAAGAAAGACCGGTTTTTCCGTATAAACGAGAATAAGGAAAGCTGTTATGGCAAAAAACAAGCCGTAAAGTTGGCCTTGATGCCAGACCGCTCCTTCCAGAGAAAGATATAAAATCGTCGACCCCCAGTAAAAGGAAAATGCCATGATATAACTTAAAATTCGATTCTTTGTCAGTTTTAAAAGAATAAAGAATGCAAAAAGCATTCCTACCCAGGTAAAGAGGAGCAATGTAAATGTATTCGGGGTATTGCTCCCGAAAACATAAGTTAAGGGAAACTCGATAATACTCGGAACAGGAGGGAAACTGACATAATATTTATCTTTATAGTGAGATATTTCCAGATAGTCTATATTCGCGTCCAGAGTGATTTTCCCTTTTTGCCACGCCAAAGCCTGTCGCGTATGCTCATCGAAATAGGAATGAAAGGAAATGGAATGATTTACAGCATAGAGCATAATTATCCAGAACACTAAAGAAATACATGCAAACAGAATAAAGTCGAGAGTAAATACTTTTTTTATTTTTGAGAGGTAATGAGGGTTATCAGAGAATTCCATAGCTTATTCCTATTCGTTAAGTTTCTTCATCCGGGGTATCTTCATCGGTTTCATCCGTATCGGGCATCCCCTTTTTTTTACGTGTGACAAGAATAAAAACAACCACTGCAGCGCCTGTAAGAACAACAATAATAATCACAATAATAAAGAAGATAAATGTTCCCTGGTTTTTAGTTTCCTTCGGGGTATTTTGCGTTTCTTTTTTGACCTCGGAGTCAGCGGTATCCTTTTTCTTACTCACCACAGTAACAACAGCACCCGAAGGAATAGAATTCACTTTTATTACTTCCACATCATCAAACCAGGCTTTACCGCTATTTAACTCACCATAATTTCCAACCTGGAGCATCACTTCCAGAGATGAAATGCCCGGACCGGTGGAGACATAGAGTTCGGCATACTTCCAGGGATTGGTACCTTTAAAATTACC
>JAFGRV010000248.1 GCA_016934975.1 Spirochaetales bacterium
ATACTCTTTTCAAGTAGAATGGTTTCACTTTTTTTTGGAGAATTACCGACCCACTTGTAGAATATTACATCCATGAAGCCCGGGGTACTTGGAGACCTTCCGGAGGAGAAGAATACAAGGCCACCTTTCGCTAAACTCCGTATTTTTATTTTTGAAGTAAACGCAGAGCAAAACCGGCGATCTGCTTGTCCAAGTATACGGAAATCAGGCTTCCGTTTTTTTTCTTTTGGGTTTCAGAGAGCACATTAACTCCTTTATGTGCCATGTAGGCAATTGCACGATGGATATCATTGGTTCCAACAGCCAGATGGCCCTTTTTGCCCATATCCATTGATTTCATAATTTCAATATGCTTTGATGCAAAGAGAGAGTCCGTTCCTTCCATAAGGGGAAATTTAAAAAAGAGATTAAACAAATGAGCTGTATTTATTGCTTCCGGTTCATTCTGCTGGTTTATACCGATATGCATGATTTCAAAACCATATACTATACATAAAGCCTCTGAAATAAGATGTTTGATCTGATCAAACTTATCTTCATTAATTAAATCAGCGTTTACAATCCAGCTTCCCCCGCAGGCGATGACATGGGGAAACCTCAAATAAGTACCCAGGTTGTGGACATTAATTCCACCGGTAGGTATAAACTTCAAATCGGCATAAGGAGCAGACATTGCTTTGAGCATAGGTAATCCACCGGATGTTTCTGCCGGGAAATATTTCACAGTGGAAAGACCGTATTCAAGAGCCTGTTCAATCTGGCTGGGTGAATTAATACCCGGTGTTACGGGAATGTTATTTTCAACGCAATATCCGACCACTTTGGGATTAAAACCAGGTGAAACAATAAATTGTGCCCCTGCCTGAACAGCTTGTTTAACCTGTTCCACATTCAGTACAGTTCCGGCGCCTACCAGCATATCGGGATAATTTTTAATGAGGAGTTCAATTGATCTGGCTGCTGCCCTGGTTCTAAAAGTAATTTCAGCTACCGGCAATCCTGCCTCACATAAAGTTCTTCCTAATGGGATCGCTTTTTCTGCCTTTTCAATTTTAATGACCGGCACCAGGCCGTATTCATAAATTGTTTTAAGAATATCATTCATTGTTATATCCTTAACGTGTTATAATATAAAATATACTTTCAAAAATAATAATACCCTTATTATTTCTGCCTATATCCCAGGTGTTTTGAAATATCTTGAGCCGCGCATACCACAAACCCGGCAATCTCTTCAAGATTAAGATTTTTCACCTGGTCGACATACCAGACCGTACTCACCGCAGCAATGATATTCTTCCTGTAATCATATATGGGAGCACCGACACACTGTACGTTAGTTTCATACTCTTCATCGTCAAAAGTCCAACCTCTTTTTCTCGAAAGATTAATATTTTCAATTAAGGATGGCATATCTTCTATCGTATTCTGAGTAAAAGAAATAATTTCTTTTTTACTGAGATAATCTTTTATTTCATCATTACTCATGCCCATGAGAAAGACTTTCCCTAAGGAGGTGCAGTATAATGGTCTCCGTTGTCCGATAATCGAATATTTTCGTAAGCTGTTAAATTTTTCAACTTTATCAATATAAATCACCTCTTGTTCCTGCATTGTTGCAAGAAAAACCGTTTGTGTCGTGAGTCTGGAAAGCTCTCTTAGAATGGGTTCTGCCTCTGTCTTTAATTCCAGGCTGTTAATGTATAGACTGCATAATTCAACGAATTCCAGACCAAGTCTATATCTGGAATTCCTTTTTTCTATATATCCTCTGGACATAAGAGCGGAAAGGAGTCTATAAACAGTACTTTTATGCAGATTGATACTTTTGCTGATATCAGTGAGAGATAAACCCTTCTGTTGCTTCGAAAGAAGTTCCAGAATATTAAATGTCCTATCAAGTGTTTGTACTTTCATACGTAAAAGCTACTATTTCTCATGATTTTCATCAATAACATTTTTTATCTGGCAAGCCAGCCGCCGTCCACTGCGATAGTATATCCATTCACATAATCCGATGCTCCGGATGCCAAGAAGACCGCAATACCCTTTAAATCATCCGGTGTTCCCCATCTGCCCGCAGGAATACGTCCTACAATTTCCTTGCTTCTTGCAGGATCCGCCCGGAGGGGAGCGGTGTTATTGGTCTCCATATATCCCGGTGCAATGGCATTGACATTTATATTGTGTTTCGCCCATTCATTAGCCATCAAACGGGTGACTCCCATTACACCACTTTTACTGGCCGTATAAGAAGGAACCCGGATCCCGCCCTGAAAGGAGAGCATCGACGCAACATTAATTATTTTACCACCTGTACCCTGTTTTATAAACTGTTTTGCAGCAGCCTGACTTAAGAAAAAAAGTGTTTTAAGGTTAATATTCATAACACTATCCCAATCTTCTTCCGTAAACTCAACCGCATCCCTGCGGCGTATAATCCCTGCATTATTTATCAGAATATCGAGTTTGCCGAATTTATCAATAATAGAAGACAGTATTGTGGTAACAGGTTTTATGCTTCCCAGATCGGCCTTAATTTCAAGGAACGTCCTCCCCAGCGTTTCAATCATTTTTCCGGTTTCTGATGATTCCACATAATCCACACCCGCGATGTCAGCGCCAGCCTCGGCGAGGCCGCAGGCCATACCCTGTCCTAATCCAGTACTACATCCTGTGACCAGAGCAACTTTGTCTGATAATTTAAATTTTTCAATAACCATTTTTCCTTTCCCCTTTTCTCTATTAGTGTAATTCCGTCATGGGCACCGAATCCATATCGGTGAAGGTTTGATTCTCTCCCACCATTCCCCATATAAAACTATAGTTCTTTGTCCCCACACCGGAATGTATGGACCAACTCGGATGAAGCACAACTTCCTCATTACGTACAATAATATGACGTGTCTGTGAGGGTTCACCAAACATCTGGAAAACTACTTCATCTCCCGGAATATCAAAATACATATATGCTTCCACCCGTCTGTTATGAGTGTGCACGGGCATGGTATTCCATATATTATTAGGTGCAAGGAGTGTCATACCCATTACAATCTGACAGCTCTTCACTCCGTCAGGATGAAAATATTTGTAAATCGTTCGTTTATTACTGTTTTCAACAGATCCCAGGTGAATGGGTTCTGCTTGGTTGAAGGTTACTTTTGTCGTGGGGAAGACATTATGAGCCGGGGCACAGTTTACATAAAATTTCGCCGGTTCACTTTCGGAAGAACTTGAAAATATCAATTCTTTGGTCCCCATTCCAATATAAAGACCATCCCTTGATTCCATATCATATTCTTTGCCATCAGCAGAAATAGTACCTTTGGAACCGATATTGATTATTCCCATTTCACGCCGTTCAAGAAGGTAAGAAGAACCTATCAACTTCTTGTCAATTTTTAGAGTCAACGATTTTACCGGGCATATCCCTCCAACAATCAAGCGGTCATAATAAGTATATACCAGCTTCATTTTATCCGGTATGAATAATTCCTTTATTAAAAAATGACTGCAAAGGCCTTCTGTGTCCAATCTCCTGGCATATTCAGGATGAACTGCTTGTCTTATTTCCATTTATTTCTCCTTTCTTTTGTTGCTTTTCTATTCCATCAAAAATGAAGGAAGCCACAAACTCAATTGTGGTACAAAACTTATTAATAGTAAAGTTATTACATTGGCTAATAAAAAGGGTAAAGCGGCTTTAAAAATTGTACCAATCCCTTTTTTTGAAATGGTCGAGGCTACATTTAAACACATACCAACAGGCGGGGTTACCAATCCCAATGCCAAACCGCATATCAAAATAACACCGAACTGTATTGAATTAATTCCAAGTGCATGCATGGAAGGAAGGAAGACCGGGGTCAGCAAAATAATAGCAGGGCTCACGTCTACAAAAGTTCCCGTAGCAAGTATAATAATATTTACGATGATGATAATAAGAAATCCCGGAACATTAAGTCCTGAAACAAATCCGGACACAATCAATGGAATTCTTTCAATAGCCAAAATCCATATATATATTTGTGATAATGCAATAATAATCATGACATTAGCACTGGTTATAATTGATGTTTTTAATAACGATGGAAACTCCTTTAGTTTTAATCCCTTAATCACAAAAAATCCAATAATAAAAGCATAAAGCACACCTATTCCGGCTGATTCAGTGGTTGTAACAATCCCTAAAACTATAGATCCGACGACGAAAAGAGGCATAATAAGAGCCAGAATTGATTGCCTGGTACGTTTTAATATTTCTTTTTTCGTTAATTTAATTTCCTCCCTGGGGTACTTCTTCCATTTTGAAATCCCCAAAGTGATTGTAAGCATTATGACACCGATCATCAATCCCGGGATCAAACTTCCCAGGAACAGCTTTCCCACAGATTCCTCCGATACCAGAGAATAGATGACCATAGGAACACTTGGCGGAATGATCATACCCATTGTAGATGATGCCACGGTTATCCCACTGGCAAACTCCAGGGTGTATCCTTTTTTTTTCATTTCCGGAATAAGAACTGCGCCTATAGAGGCTGTATCAGATACAGAAGAACCTGAAATACCCCCGAAGATCATGCTGGCGACAACATTAACGGCCCCCAGGCCGCCATGAAACCTCCCGACAAAGAGCATGCTGAAATCAATAAGCCGCGTAGTTATTCCCCCGGCATTCATCACCAGCCCCATAAGCACGAAAAGAGGTAAAGCGATCATTGCATATGAATCCATTCCGGCGTAAAGACGCTGTGGTAAAATTGAGATGAGCTCCGGATGAATCATGACAAAATAACAGAATGCAGACAAACCCAGGGAATAGGCGATAGGGATACCGATTATGAGAAAAATTAAAAGACTGCCTAAAAGAATATGCACACCGCTCCTCCTTAAGTCCTGCCGGATTTTTTTAATATTGTCATGAATATCAGATACAAACAGTACAAAATGATAAGGCCGCAGGTGACGGGAATGATAACCTGTATAGTCCAATTGGGAATTCTTAAAACCGGTGATTTGTGATTTCCTACCGACCTAATCCAGGAGACACTGTACCAGAGCATTACCCCATGAATACATCCAATGAGCAGAAGCCCGATAATATCGATGATTTTCCGGAAAGGTTCGGGAAGCTTATCGATAAAATAGGTAATTTTAATGTGTTCCCTTTTTTTCAAAGACACAGCTGCTCCTATAGCCGTAGTATAAATAAAAAGGTACTCCATGGCTTCACTGCCGCCTATGATGGAAGTGTTAAAAATATAGCGGAGTAAAACAAGAATTATTGTTAAAAGTAATATGATAAAGAAAAAGACCGTAATAATCATCTCGAGTATCTTCGTTATCCAGCCTTCAAATCTCTCAATATTTTGAAGCCATCTCATTTTCTCTTACATTCCTTTCTGTCTAAATCCTAAAAGGCGGTGCCGAGTTTTTTAATTTCTATACTCCAGGATTTTGAAACTCAACACCACCTATCCTGCAAACCTTATTTCCCCGGATCACTCGGCATTGGCGATCGTAATAGCCTTGTTTATATCATTCCAGCTAAAATAACCATCATCAATATAATACTGCCAAACCGGTTTTACAGCTTCGGCAAAAGCCTTAACAGCCTCGGAAGTAAGGGTGTTTGTCTGAAGTTTTTCCCTGAGAAAATAATAATAATCCTTCTCGGAATTAAGCCAGATTTCATCACTATAAATCATGGTGGCTCTGGCTACAGAATTAAAAATCGCTTTCAGGTCATCCCCCAGACTGTTATACCAGTCAGGATTTACATAGAGAGGATCAGGATGAAGCTGCCAATTGACAACAGAAAGATATTTTTGTGCTTCATAGAACTTCATATCGGCGGTGTTTGAAAATGGATTTTCCTGCCCGTCTACAACTCCCTGTTTGAGCGCCATATAGGTTTCCGTATAAGCTACTTGTTGGGGATTGGCACCCAGTGCAGAAAAGGTTTTTATTGTCATATCAATAGGAGGGGTTCTCATCTTTAATCCCTTTACATCCGCGGGAAATTTTATCGGTCTGATATTGTTTGTTATATTTCGAAAACCGCCGGCCACACCGCATGCGGGAATATAAAACCCATTGTTTAGGGCTTCCTTATTAATTTGATCCCCAAAATCACTTCTCATTAATTTTAATACCTGATCTGTATTTTCAAACATCCAGGGCAATGTATATAGCAGGTATTTCTTGTTTGCTCTTTCAAATAAACCACCCCGGCAGCCCTGTACGGATCCAAGTTTTACCATATCCAAAACTTCTGCCTCTTTGCCCAAAACCCCGGAAGTATAGAGTTCTACCCTTATCCTTCCGCTGGTTGCAGATTCTAGTTGCTCCTTGAAGAAAAACATGGACTTACTGCGAGGGTGCTTATCGGATTGCGTGTTTGCATATTTAAACACATACACTTTATCCTCTACTCCCTCTTTGTCCTTTTTCTTATTTCCTTCACAAGCTGTAAAAAGTACAATACAGGCAATAATCGACAGGATAAAAAAAATTTTTTTCATTAATTGACCTCCCTTATTTTTCAAGAGTTTATAACCCTCGGATTTCTGTTTAGCTTTTCACCAAACTTTTTCTGTACTAATTTAGGGTAAACCTTAGTAAATGTGATTTTTTTTCTTTCCTCATATTATAATAAGATAAAAGAACTCAAAACTTACTTATTAGCTTGCCAAATTGCAAAAAATCCATAGCCGGTTTATTCCTGCTTTCTATCCGTTTTTTTACGAAATAAGCAAATTTGAGAAATCACATTTCTTAAAGAATAAATCACCATAAAAAATCCGTTTATTGGTACACATACATACATCCATCTTACAGACAGGTTAAATATAGGAGTCCATTGTGTTGCACGAATTGTATGCCACATTCCAAAGTAGGTGAGTACGATAAAAAAGAACAGAGATAGAAACTCAAGAACTAAGGCCAAGATGTTTCCAGCTATCGTACCCTCCAATTTAACCTGAAGCCATTGGATGCGAAAATGTTCATTTTCCCTCCAGAGAGCTGCTGCTCCGAAAAACACAAGCCAGGCAAAAGCCCACCGGACAATTTCATCAAACCAATGGAATGACATAATCGGAACAAAACGGACAAAAACATTTCCAGCCAAAAGAATAAGCAGTACAGCCATACAAAGTATACTGACTCCCTTCATCAACCTGCCCAGAAAACGATCTATAACAGTTACTATTTTTAAAAACCTATTCATTTATGGTCCTCCAATCACGATACTTGGAAGCCACAATGATATCTGGGGTATGAAAGAAACCAGTAAGAGAACAATAAAAATTCCCAGAAGATATGGCCATAATTCTTTTGTTAAAACTCCGATTTTGACATTGCTGATGCTGGAGACCGCATACAGGCACATTCCCACAGGGGGAGTCAAAAGACCCAACATAGAGGCCAGGGTCATAATGACACCGAATTGAATGGGATCGATTTGATACTTCAGGATTATTGGTAAGAATATCGGGATTGTTATTAAGAGAACGGCGATCCCTTCCAGGAAACATCCAAGAATCAGGAGAATGAAGATAATGATACCGAGAATGATATACTTGTTTGTACTGATGGTTGTTAAGCCCACAATCACCTGTTGCGGTATTCTCTGGTGAATCATAAGCCAGCTGAACAAACCTGCTGCAGCAATAATGAACATCACACGGATAGTATGAAGAAGAGTATCCCAGAACAGCTTAGGGAGATCACGAATCTTGACCTCCCTGTAAACAATAATAGCCAGAAACATCGCGTATAACGACGCCACAATAGAGGCTTCGGTGGGAGTAAAGATACCTCCGAGGATACCGCCAATAATGATAACCATAGTTCCCAAGGGAAGAATCGCATCTTTCCCGCTTAACAGTAGTTCCTTGATCCTGGTTTTTTCTTCTCTCGGATAATTACGATATCTGGAAATAAAATAAACTGCAATCATCAAGGCTACACCCATCATCACACCAGGCAGGCACCCGGCCATAAAGAGTTTTCCAACGGAAACACCGGTCAGGTGGCCGTAGATGACAAAGGGAATGCTTGGGGGAATCACCGGTCCGATTGTTGAAGAGGCAGCCGTAATAGCAGCGGAAAATTTTTTCTCATAACCTTGTTCTTCCATGGCCTTTAGTTCAATAAGCCCCAATCCGGCTGCATCAGCTACAGCAGCTCCCGACATCCCGGAGAATAACATGCTGGCGAGAACATTCACCTGGCCTAATCCTCCCCAGATATGACCCACGATTGCCCTGGCAAAACGGAAAATACGTCTGGTTATCCCCCCGGTATTCATGATATTACCCATAAGAATAAAGAATGGAATGGCCAATAGGGTGAACGAGGTGGTCGAGGCAAACATCCGCTGGGGAACCATTATCAAAAGGTGGCTTTCACCAAGGACTATGAATGTCATAACAGCTGTCAAGCCCATGCTTACAGCAACAGGAACTCCAAGGAGTATTAATGCGATTAAGGCTACAAAAATAATAAGAGTTGTCATACTATATCCATCTTCATTTACTATTAAAAGAAAGCCACCACCGTTAAGGGAACGGACTTTCCAGGTGGTCTTTACTTATTTTAAGTACTATTATTTTTCCGATTCAACCATTTCCAGAAACTTCTCCACATTTTCTGCTCCGACGGAAACTTTCATTCTATCATAAGCCGGGCCCATCTTGTCTTTAAACAATGAAACATCCGGCCAGGTTACTTCCATTCCGAGCTCCTGAAGTTTTTTAATCTGATCCGCTTCCGCATCTCTTAAGGTTTTTCTCATAAAATCTCCCGCTCGCTTACTCTCTTCTTTGATAATTTTCTGCTGTTCGGATGTTAATTTGTCCCATGTTTTTTTGCTTATCACATGAACCATTGAATTGTATGTATGACCTGTCATGGCAAGGTATTTTTGAGTTTCGTAAATTTTATACGCATAGATAACAGATACGGGATTTTCCTGCCCGTCAACAACGCCCTGTTTGAGAGCCATTGGGAGCTCGGAAAAATCGATTGTCTGGACTATTCCCCCCAAAGCTTCCATAGCAGCCTGATTTGAAAGTTCAGGGGGCGTGCGGATTTTTAATCCTGCCACATCCTTCGGTTTGTTCACCGGACGCACACTGTTGGTAAGATTTCTAAAACCCCATTCCCAGTTAGAAAGAAATACCAGCCCCTGTGCTTCGAGGTCGGGATATGCCCATTCCAAAAAGGGGCCATCCAGTACTCGATAGGCATGATCGTAGTCTGCATAAGCAAAGGGCAGCATAACACATCCGAATTTTTTGGAATACTTGGCAAGTTGTCCCTGTGTCGGCAGACTCATATCAATAGCCCCCAGGATATTCTGTTCCAGAACCTCCGGCGGATTCCCCAGTTCATTATTAGGATAAATCTCTATTTTGATCATGCCATTGGTCCGGCTATCAACCGCTTCTGCAAACATTTTGCAAGCCGCCTGACCAGCATGTTCCGCATTGGCATAATGGCCGATCTTAAGTACCATGGGTTTTGTCTCTGGTTCTGCTTCTTTACTCCCTGTCGAAAAAGCAAATATGGTTACTACTAATAATGCACAGCACAAAAATAATGTATTAACTTTCATAATTAAGAACCTCCTTATTTTTTTTTACCTTGATCTTGCAATCAGGGTTTATAACACTATGGTTTTTTAAAATATTTGTTTTTAAATGTTTCATTATATGAAACATTCATCCGTATAATGGAATTTTTATTTATAGTATCAGAATGATTTTTTTTGTCAAGAAAAAAAAATGATTTTATAGAAAATCAGGAAAAAATTAATAGTCTACCTGTAAAGATAATCTCACAAAGAGATTTGTCCTGCTCTTCCGGCAGTTTATGTATTTCAGGCTATAATTATTGTAGACAGGGCGGAAAACTTACTTATCAAGACAGCAAAAGTGCAAACTTTTATAGCAGGATGAAATAAAACTTATATAACCCATCGCAGCAAGCCGCAACCAAACATTAGTCTGAATTGGGTTAGAAACACCTTAATTAATTATAATTGGAACTTGAATCCGAAGAGTTCGAGCAATATTATCTGACAAAGGAAGCAAGTAGTCAGTAGTCAATAAGAAAGTTTATTGCATTCCTACCTACTGACTTCTGACTACTTATATCAAGGTAGCTTAATCTTCCTTGAACAATAATTTTTGCTAAAAAACAAGAATTTCAGGTATAATAGTATAA
>JAFGRV010000249.1 GCA_016934975.1 Spirochaetales bacterium
CTTTAAACAGGTCAGGTAAATAAGCGGGAATTCTCCCCCCATCTCTTGCCATAACCGGACTGGCATTTATCCAATCACGGTCGCCTTCTTCGAGAGGTATGTATTCGTAATTGCGTGAAATGTTCCGGTGGTTAGGAATTTATGTAATTTGTGAATTTTACGATTTTTTTCTTGTTTTTTTTCATTTATATATACTGTAAGATTTATACAATCTACACAAATGGTTGGTTAATACTGGATGACATTCAGTATTGATTCCGAAACAGAAGAATTACTTGATTCTACAGTAGAAAAACAACTTTACGGCAGGACTGCAATTATTATTGCACACAGACTTACGACTATAAAATCTGTTGCCAGAATTTTCGTTATACACAAAAGAAGGCTTGTCGAACAGGGAACACATGTAAAACTTATAAAAATTGATGGTATTTATAAAAAGCTGTATAATCTTCAGGTTTTTTCGGTTAATTAATCAGACCTGAAAAAGCAGGCTTTTCCAGGTCTGATTGAATGTTTTTATTTCTGATTTACATAAAAATTGCAGCCCCGATTTTTATACCATATGTAATTGTATTGACAGATACATCATCGACTTCATCATCAGATATTGAATTATAGTTTAAGAAGCCCGCTATCTGTATTGCCGCATTATTGTTAAGAAAGAGTGCTGCTCCTACTTCGGGTATAACCTGGAAACCACTTGAAGAGCTTTCTGTTCCTGAATAATCGTCCGTTTGTGTAAGATACATTGCACTCACTTTACCGTACATAGCTAACATTCCACCCAAATCAAAATAATACCCGGCCTGGACGCCAATTCCTATTTGTGTTTGACTCAGATATTCATCAGAATTATCAGGATTACTCAATTTATCATTAGTAAACCTCAGTACGGCTCCTACTTCAAGCTGATCTATGATAAAGTATCCAATCTCTGCCATAAGTCCTATATTAAGAATATTAACTTTGCTACCCGTAACTTCTTCACCGTCGAAGATTGTTGAATAAGATCCCATTTCGACTCCCCCGCTAAGACTTCCACCAATCATTATATTACCGGACTTAATAGCCTTGTTATCCTGTCCAAAAAGCATGCTTCCCACTAACAAGAGAATTAATAAAATAAGAATTTTTTTCATATGTTCCTCCTAAAAATAAAAAATTATTAAAAAGCTTTTAATAGCTTATCAACAGATCTATAATTTGTATTAAGAATAAAGATTTATATAATTCTGATTCATAATTAAAAAAAATACAAGCTAAAAAAGGAAAATATATTTATATATTTTATTGGAAACATGCTATATGGTTTTTTGAAAGTTGATATTACGATCGACAGCACAAACTCAAATAAATGCAGACTTAAGCCAGGCTTTTCGTTTTACACAAAGGACAGCGTATTGAACAAGGAACACATGCGAAACTTTTAAAAATTGATGGTATTTATAATTATTGAGATCACAGATCTTATGAGGTGATTTCCTTCAATTGTGAATAGACATACCCGGCCAAATCAGGTTCAAGGTCCTGAGAATGACGTTTAAAGGTTTCCGGTAAAGCAGGGGGAATTTTTCCGGAGAGATTGATGCGAGGTATAAGGTTTTTTCCGGGTAATTATTATCCTCTTCACGCAAACTATAAAAACCTTTCCCGGATATCCTTTGGCAGATAGGTCACTTTTATCTTTTTCCCTGTTTGCGGATGTTTGAAAACATATGCGAAACAGAATAACGACATTACAGCGTCCCTGGAAGAACGACCGTAAACAGGATCCCCTTTAATAGGCACAAGATATGATGCGAAATGCTTCCGTATCTGATGTGTTCTTCCTGTATATGGCCGGACAAAATAACAATACCCATATTCCGATTTTTTTAGAAGGTGTATAAATGTTTTAGCCTTTTTCGCCTTTTCATTCCACTCAAGAGTATCTTCTATTAAATAATTTTCTTTCACAATATCAAAAGGTGCGGTTTCCGCCAGATACCATTTTTTTACCTTGCGGTCCTGGAACATCCTGTGAAGATATTTTTCCGTGGTTTTGTTTTTAGCAAAAAAAACAAGACCCTGGGCATGGGTATCGAGTCTGTTTATGACATATGTCGTAATTCCGGCTTTCTTTTTATCATAGTACCCTTGCAAAGCATAAGAGAGGCTATTCACATCGCTGTAGGGTGTGGGCACGGTAGGATATTTTCCTTTTTTATAGACAATGAGAAAACTATTATCTTCATAGATTATATCATCACTATGAAAAGGATAAACCGGTACTTCATAATCCGGCTTATGCACAATGAGAAGTTCCCTCCGGCACCGCGCATCAGGATTTTTTAACCGTAGATTCGTATTTTTATCCCATACTGCACCAATGCTGATCAGATAGTCCGCTTCATCTTCAGAGAGTTTAAGATGAAGCACTATTAATGATTTAAGAGTTTCTTTATTATTTTCTTTTACCTGAATATAGTATTTTTTCATTCATCAAGTTCATCTAAAGCAAGCCATTCCCCGGATTGAACAACAGGGAGCTGAAGTGCCCGTTCCCGGTCAAGTTCGAGTTTTCCCACATGGACTGCTTCCGGGGTGAGCACCCATTTAAAAAGGGAATTCTTAAATAAAGTGACGAATTTTTTCACCCAATCCTTGAGCATTCCTTTTTTATAAGTGGGGCAAAGCTCTTTAAGTTCCTCTTCCGTCCACATGGTTTGCAATATTGTATATACCCCCTTCGGGCCCTTTTTTTCTTCTACAAATAAATACATACACGCATCCAGAACAGGAAAAGGCATAAGGTCTTTTTCATCTTCCTGATTAAAAGCAAGTTCCGCGGATGCCTTACTTTTAAGAACAGAAGCGAGACTCTCCCATTTGTAGGTTTCATAAAGATATGAAAGCAGGGCGATAATGACTGTTTTGGGGATATTGGCGATAAGAGAATAGGCACCCATCATATCACCCCCAATTGTCGTATACCCCACTGCCTTTTCCGACATATTTCCGGTTTGTATCCACATCCCATGAGAAGAATTGGACCAGTTGAGCATCCGCTCACCCCGGATCCGTGCCTGGATGTTCATTTTTGTAATGGTTGTTACTTCTTCTCCATCGGCGAGCATTTTTTGCACCTTGGCTAATTCATCTTCAAAGGCTTCCTGTATCGGGAGTTCTTTGAAGGATACATCCAGTTCTTCACAGATTCGTTTCGAGATATTTTTCGTTTCCTCGGAATTAAACCGGGCGGGCATGGAAAAACAACAGATAAATTCCCGGATTGCCCCGGCTCTCTCCGACTCCTGAAGATTCGAGAATTTTTTTTTCGCGAACAAGTAGCAGATTATAAGACTTAAGACAGAATCTTTTCCGCCTGACAAAGAAATACCGATCTTTCTGAAAGCCTTTGTTTTTTCAAAATAATCAAGTCCGGTAATCATGGCATTAATTAAATCATCGAAATAATTATGGACGGGATTTTTACAGGGAACAGATATGGGAAGAAAAAAACTTTTATTTTTCGGAACAGTGTATCGATAATCCTTATGATTGGCGTCCGGGCCATCACTGCACTCGATGACTGCCACCGGTTTTTGGGTTTCATAAAAAAGCATACAATCTGTGCGCCATGTCGTATTTTCATGTCTTAAGCGGGATGTTTTGCTTAAATCGACAATCCCGGTACAATAACTTTCCTCCCACCGCTTGCTTTCCCGTACCATAAGACCGTTTTGATTAATATAACCTCCCCCGTCAAAGACGAGGGAATCGTTTCCGCCGTACTGATTCACATAGACTAAAACGACCTGGTTATCCGCGGCCCGGGTGGAAATCATTTCTTTCCGGGTGTTCACAACCCCTACCCGGAAAGGTGAGGCCGATGCATTGACAATCACCTCGGCGCCGCTGTATCCCCGCCTTCGCATCGGCCCGTCCGGGGACCAGATATCCTCACAGACTTCGACACCGAGGATTCCAAAGGGAAATTTAAAAATCATATCGCCAAAGGGAATCCCCCGGGGTCCGATTTCTTCATACATATGGGGCATGCCGGGAGAGAAAGTCCTCCATTCGTAAAATACGCCGTATGTGGGGAGTTTTTCTTTCGGTACAATCCCACGTATTTTTCCATTACATATAACGGCGGCCGTATTAAAAAGATGCCCGCTCTGTTCGATCGTAAGACCGAGGGTAAAAACCGTTTTAATGCCCTTCATGTTTTTACTTATCAAGGCTATCTCTTCAAGGCATTCCCACTGGGTTGTGACAAAAGATTTCCATTGAATAAGATCCTCCGCAGGATATCCGGAAATAACCTGTTCCTGAAAACAGCCGATTGTACATTGATCGTCATTCATCTTTTTCATAGCAGAGATAATTTTCTCTGTGTTCGACTCCAGGGCACCGACGGTTGTATTGATGTTGGCGATTCCGATTTTAATAAGCCGCATACGTCTCCCCTATTCTATCACCATAATCGGTGCTTCTTTTGCCCAGAGTTCATGAATAAATTTGTACAAGGTGCCGGTCACCGATACTTTGTATGATGTGGGATTTGTCGGTCTGGCATAATCTTCTCTTATTTTTTGAAGCTGAGAGAATATATATGACCGCTGTTCGTCAAGGGAGGAGAGATCAGCCATTAACTCGCCATCCCAATAACATTTATTTAATTTTTCAACCTTGGAAGGAACTATATAAACCCTCTTTGTCTCATCAAAGGGATGCACACACAGCATCTGTTTTCCTTTCTCAGGTTCATGTTCACCGACCATCACCATTATATCGGCCAGAGCATAATCATATTTATTCGTGAGTCTGTAGACATCTTTTCGTCCGGGAATCGTCACTTTAATCACTTGTTGGGAGAGTTTTATCCTCGGACTGCCTTCAATCTCCACCAGTTTATAGACACATCCCAGGGCAGGTTGTGCCTGACATGTCACAAGATTGGTTCCGATTCCGAAAATATCAATCTCATGCCCCTGTTGATTCAAAGAGAGGAGAATTTCTTCATTTATATCATTACTGGCGGCAATTTTACATTGACTCAAATTCGTCTTCGTTTTCTGACCTGCTTCCAAAAACATTGCCCTGCTCGCTTTCGAGAGAAAAGCAAGATCTCCCGAATCGAGACGGATACCTGTGGGAGAATATCCCAGACGGGAAAGGACTGCCGCAACACAAATAAAATTCGGAACACCGGATTGAAGGGTGTCGTATGTATCGACAAGGGCAAGGAATCCTGTGGGAAACGAACGGGCATATGCGATAAAAGCCGCCAGTTCCCCCTCATTTGTTTGAGTATACCCAAGCTCTTCCCGTATATCCAAAATAAGCTTGACAAAATCATGCTCCTTGTTATCAACCCCTATAAACTTCTGATCTTTATCGAGATCTGATATTCCGTGAAAGGACTGGACAAAGGCATGGGCGTGGGTTCCTTTTACGGGAATTTGAAAAAGATGCCCCGCAAGGACATTACTCGATCCGTCACAGCCCCCCATATAACTATACCGGGAAGCGGAAATACCTCCGTCCGGTCCCTGGGCCCGTCTGAGTCCGAATTCCAACAGGACTTTGTCAAATCCCGCGGCGATACGGAAGCGGGCTGCGTTTGTGGCAACAAGACTCGGATAGTTCACAAGGGTGAGAAGGGTTGTTTCAAGAAGCTGGCAGATGGCAAGGGGTCCTTCCACTCTAATAATCGGTTCACGGGGGAATACGATTGTTCCCTCATCAAATGCATATAAAGTGATCTCTGAGCAGTCAATACCTTCAAGCCAGGTATAGAATTCCGGATCACAATCCGGACAAAGGCGAGTTTTTATGTACGACAATTGTTCCGGGGTAAATTGAAATGAAGAGAGATAGCTTAAGACTTCGCTTAAGCCCGCAAATACGGTATATGCGCCTTTGAAAGGATTCTTTCTGAAGAAAAGATCAAAGACAGCTCTTTTCATATGGATTTTATTCTTCCAATACGCATACGCCATGGTAAGCTGATATAAATCCGTAAGTAAGGGATTTACAAAACTATTTACCGGTTTCATTCTCTACTCCTTTTTTTTCAAATCATTTGCTGGTGATTCTTACATCATTGTAAAACAAAGAAAGCGTTGCTGCAAGGTACAGAAGGTTATTAAATAGAGAGTATTTTTTTTACTTAAGAGGGATAGCTGCTTATTTAACGGTTAAATTGAACACACCATCCCATTGAGGGGGAGGAGGATTCCGTTTAAACAATGTAATCCTCTCCAGAAAGACTTTACTCGCATTATCTTCATAATCTTCCGCAAGCTTCTGAAAAACCTGCATTGCGGAATTCCATTTCGCGTTTCTATAATATTCTAATCCGGATTCAAAGGATTTTTTTAATGAATAGAGATGTTTTTTGGCTTTTTCTTTTGTCTGGAGAATTTCATAAATTCTCACCGGTTTTACTTTTCCTTTTACTGTTAAGAGGTCAATCTCCCTGCAGAGAAAATTGTTCTTCACTTTATCGTACACAACATCGGTGATAAGGGTTTTTGTTTTATATGACTTATTTGCTCCTTCCAGCCGGGCTGCAAGGTTGACGGTATCCCCGATGCTCGTGAAATCCATCCGCTCTTTCGCACCGACGCTCCCGAATACAACTGGTCCTGAATTGATACCGATTCCTATCTCTACGACCTTCTGCTTTTTTTTAAGGCGGGTCTCTTTTTCTTCCGCCATGGCAGTTCGGATTTCCATACTTGCTTTACAGGCATTTATTTCTTTATCCGGTCCGTCAAAGGAGGCCATGATCTCATCACCCACAAACTTATCGATATCACCGTGATTATTCATAATAATTGTAGACTGAATGTCAAGATAGCGGTTTAGTATACTCACGACTTTTGCCGGTGATAATCCCTCACAGAGAGTGGTGAATCCGCGTATATCGGTAAAGAGAAAAGTCATTTTTTTTAAGACAGAGGTCTGTTTTCCTTCTTCCACATGGGTAAACGTGGAAGATGAAATATAGGGGATAACCCCTTTTATGACATTGGTCATATCATTTATTTCCGTTGATAAGTGTTTAATTTCATCTTTTGTTTTGACAACATCATTATATGCCAGAAGCTCTGCCGAAACTTTCATTTTTCCCCCGAGCATTTTAGAGAGGGTTGTTCCGAGCTTGTTTACATTCATCCGTAAATAAAGGAGGGGAAACACGATCCTGGAACCGAAAATATAGACGAGAATAATAGTCAGATACATAAAAATAATACTGAAAACAACTACTTTTACCTGGGTTCTGAAATATGCTTCGAAAATAACATCTTCATCATAAACGACTATAGCATATCCGATTATTAAATTGCTTAAAAACACCGGGGCAATAAACTCATATGTTTTTGATTCCTTGTTAAACCGGGCTTGTGTTTCGGTAATATTCAGATAGCTCGTATCAAACTCATTTCCTATCAGATCATGTTCGGTACTGGCGGTAATAATATAATTATTTTTCTTTGTCTGTTTACTATAAAAAGAGAGGGAATTAAATTTAAACTCGGAATTATTCCTCCGCTGTTCTTCCACTGACAGATAATCATTTATCGCTATGGTATCGGATATATTTGTTTTTATCACCGAAGCACTTCTTTCGGCAAGGGTTTTTCCCGTATCAAAGACCGACGCTAATACTGTGTGTGAAAAGTCGATTAAAAGTATAGAGCTTAATCCGATAAGGAGTACAAATATAAGTCCGACAAACGAGACCAGGAGTTTCTGTTGTATTCCCACGGAATTCTTGGGTTTATTTCTCTTGTCTATAATATTTTTTATTCCGTATCACTGGTAAGGTTTTTCAGGAAA
>JAFGRV010000250.1 GCA_016934975.1 Spirochaetales bacterium
GGATACTATTGCACAAATATCTAAAAAAGAAATAAAAACCGACCGCCAGATTAAAGAAGAAAAGGAAGAAAAAGATACAAAGAAGCATAAAATAGAAAAGACAGATAAGACAGCAAAAGAAGAAATTGCCGAAGTATCATTTGCAGAAGCGGAACGGGAAATATTGGCACCTCTCCGGGAAGAGAAGGAAAAAGATGAAGAGGAATATAGAGAGGTTAAATTAAAAGGAAGAGCCAGGTTTTATTCATCGGTAAGATTTAAATTAATTACTATAACATCCATGATAATAATCATTTCTCTCTCCGGTATGATTCTACTGGCAACATATTTTTTTAAAAGGGATAATACGATCAGGGTTCAGGAGAACAATCTGTACGTTTCACAGGTTATTGCCCTTAAGGTTAAGTCCGATTTTAATGCTGTTATTGAAAAATCAAAATTAATCGCGAACGCAATAATGCAGAACATCAGCGCAAGAGAATTTGAAAATTATTCAAAACTTATATTTAATAACGACAGGGATTTTATCTTTTTCGGTATGGCAACATTGTCAAATGATAATACAAAGTTAAATTTTTTTAAAAATGTTTATAACAGTCCTCTTATGGCCGGGAGCCGGATAACGGTGGACGATGTTGAATCGGTCCACAAAACCAGCGGCAATATATTTTACGAGTCCTTTACCGGAGAAATTATAGTCCATAATGTGTCTCAGGGATTTGGCATCCCCGTCATAGGGATAAGCCAGCCGTTTAATAAGGATATGAAAGGCGGCGTTCAGTCAATACTTGTCAGCTATGTCAAACTGGATAGATTTATGGAAGCATTCCGGAGCGCCACTGAAACCAGGACATATATGGTAAACAGCAAAGGGGATATACTTGCTCATTCCGACAGCAGGATAGTGCTTGGCGGAGGCAACTATATCAATATCCCGATAGTAAAACAGATGATAAAAAGCACCCAGTTCAATGAACAGCAGAGATATAAAGATGAGAACGGACAATATCATCTTGGTTCATTCAACAAAATAGGTATAGGCGGCTGCGGTATTATTGCTACGGTAGAGGAGAATGTGGCATATAAAGAGGTTTATAATCAGCAGATGAGGAATATTTATTTAACAATAATTGTTCTGAGCACTGTAATTATTATTATTTATTTTTTCGGGAAAAAACTTACCAAGCCGATTATCATGCTTCTTGGAGCTACGAAGAAAATAAAAAATGGAGATTATAATGTAAGGATACGTGCAGCGTCACGTGATGAAATCGGCGAGTTAACGAATGCATTTGTGGAAATGGGCAAAGGCCTTGAAGAGCGTGAAAAGATTAAATCGACTTTCGGGAAATTTGTTAATCCCGAGATAGTTGAAAGACTGACAAAAAGCGAGGAACTTAAACTGGGCGGGGAAAGGAAAAACGTCGCTATAATGTTTACGGATATACGCGATTTTACTTCAATTTCCGAAGATCTTGAGCCGGAGGAGGTTGTTGAGTTCCTTAATGCCTATCTGACAGAGATGGTTGGGTGTGTTGACAGAACGGGCGGGCTCGTGGATAAGTTCATCGGTGATGCGATAATGGCTGAATGGGGTATTCTTGTTTCAAGAGGCAATGATACTGAAAATGCGATTAATAGCGCTTTAATGATGAGAAAAGCTCTCCTTGAATTTAACCGGGTCAGGGCCGATAAAAATAAGCCTTTGATAAAAATGGGCTGCGGCATTAACACAGGACCTGTGCTGGCAGGGCAGATAGGTTCAGAGGACAGAATGGAGATCACGGTCATAGGCGATGCTGTTAATCTTGCGTCCAGAATTGAAGCGCTTAACAAGCCTTTCGGAACAGATATAATAATAAGCGATGATTCTTATGCTCTGGTTAAAGATATATTTGCTGTGGAAAAAATGTCCCCTATACTGGTAAAAGGGAAAGATGAACCCCAGCAGATATATGCTGTTATCGGCAGATTGGATGATCCTAACAGACTCAAAAACATTAAGGAATTGAGGGACCTTCTCGGAACGGAAGAAATGCCGTTCCGGAGACGTAAAGAAGATTTACAGAAAGACGACTTACCGGAAGAAAAAAAAGAAAATCACTTTTTAGAAGAAGAAGTTAAATATGAGATTCTCGCGCAATGATTTTTTAGTTGTCGGCATCGGCACCGCGGTTATTACGGTTTTTGCATACCTTTATTATAAGGATATAACAACAAAAGTACAGGCCGGCGCTAATGAACTGATCGGAACAGTTGTTCACAAAAGAAAAACCGCTGAAAGAAAGTATGCAGGCCAGGTTATTTGGGAAGGTGTGGACAATGAAGTGCCTCTTTATAATTATGATTCGATCAGGACATCCGACCAATCCGAAGCCTCGCTCCGTCTTAATGACGGCACGGAAATAAAGCTGAATGAAAACAGCATGATTCTTCTGGTGCTGGATAAAAATCAGATCGATATTCAGTTTAATCAGGGATCAATAATAGCCAGCAGGGGAGGTACGGAGGGAGACCTTAAAAAGTTAAACATAAAATCCGGCACTGCCAATATTTCAGTCGATAAGGGAGATGTAAAATTATCGCAGAATAAAGCCGGCGACCTGAATTTCTCAGTATTAAAGGGAGGCGCAGGTATAGACACCGGTAAGGGAATAACAAATATAGGGACCGATCAGGCGCTTGTTTTAACAAAAGATTCCGGCGATGTAGTCAAGTACGAGCTTACTGTGAAGCTCATAAGCCCTGCCCCGGACACTTATCATCATACACCGTCAAAAAAAAAGAAGATGGATTTTTCATGGCTGGCTGTTAAAGGAGAGTATTCAGTTTTTTTTGAGCTTTCTAAAGATGAAGCATTCGCAAATATCATACAAAAAAATGAAGTTAGCGGGACTGCCATATCTGTTGAACTGGAGAAAGGCATTTACTACTGGAGGGTAAGGGCTGTTCATAAGATTACAAAAAAAGATGAATTCAGCGAATCCAGAAGATTCACTGTACTATGGGATGAACCGGTTAAATTGATTTCACCTGCCGACAAGTATACGGTTACATACAGAAGCGCTCTCCCGATAATTTTCTTTAAATGGACAAAGAGCGAAATTGCATTAAGCTATAAGCTTGTTCTCGCATCTGATCCGTCAATGAGTAAGGTGATAAGGACATTCGATACGCCTCAGAATAATATTGTACTGGATTCATTGAGCAAAGGGATTTACTACTGGAGAATAGAAAAGAATACAGGATTAAAAGATATTGCCGGAACCAATCCGAGCGATATTTTTGAACTTAATATAAGTGAAAAGGAAGTTACCGCACCGCCTGAATTAGTGTACCCTGATAATGCGAGAAGGTTCAGCCGGGCTCTTCTTGAGAAGCAGAATATTACATTTACATGGAAAAATATTCCGGATATCCGTGAGTATAATTTTTTTGTTTCAAAGGATGAAGGATTTAAGGACATAGTTTTCTCCGGAACAAGCAGAGTGAATTTTTTACAGCTCGAAAAGAATCTGCCTAATGGAAATTA
>JAFGRV010000251.1 GCA_016934975.1 Spirochaetales bacterium
AGCACGGTCGAATGCCGAATTGGAACAGTTTGCTTTTATTGCCTCTCATGATCTTCAGGAACCGTTGCGTATGATAAGTTGTTACGCCCAGCTCCTTGAAAAAAAATATAATGATAAACTTGATAAGGACGCCCGGGAGTTTATCTGGTTTATTGTTGATGGTGCCCATAGAATGCAGCAGCTGATAAATGAGCTTCTCATCTATTCACGTGTGAATAAAAATGTTAAGCCCTTTACTTTGGTGAAGGGGCAGAAAATTTTAATGGATTCGTTAAAGAATCTGGAATTTAAAATTAAAGATACACATGCAAAAGTAAACTATGATCCGATGCCGGAAATAATTGCGGATGCCAGTCAGCTTACCCAGTTATTTCAAAACCTTATTAATAACGCAATTAAATTTACAAAAAACGTTCCCGAAGTGAATATTACGGTATCTGAGAATCTTGATGAATGGATTTTTTCGGTAGCAGATAATGGTATCGGAATTCAAAATGACTGTTTGGAATCTATTTTTGAAATATTCAGGCGATTACATACAAGAGAAGAGTATTGTGGTTCCGGGATCGGGCTTTCTATCTGTAAAAAGATTATAGAACGTCATAAAGGGAGAATATGGGTTGAATCGGAGGTTGATAAAGGGTCAAGGTTTATTTTTACCATATCAAAGTATTTGTCCCGGGAGTAATATAGGCTCCGGTTCCCGGAAACTGTGTGTATCAAATTCTCATCAATTTATGAGGGATCTCATAAAGACCGGACTATGTTGTTCCATTATGGTGCGGCATCTCCGATGGTACTCCACCGCTCATGAATTAATGTGTCCTGGTCATAATAAATGTACGCGCCGCTGTTTACGGTGACACTTGTGCCGATGACAGAGCCATCAACCTTTCCATTTACATTGATATGACCTTTGAGTACAAACATAATTCCTTTAAAATCCGTTGATCCGTTTATATTCATGTGTTGTGTGGTATTTGTCCCGTGCATCCGGAGATGCTTTACCATATCCACTTCTATTGTTCCGTCTATTGTACACCAGTCAAACCATATCTTGACCCAGCCGCCCCGGTGCACTAAATTTTGCGTCTTCCACTTCGGCGACGAGTTTCTCATTATCTGTTAATTCTATTTCCTCTGTTTCTTCCGGCAGATAAACATACCGGGATGTGCCTTTCAGGCAG
This sequence comes from Spirochaetales bacterium, assembly GCA_016934975.1. Lineage (GTDB taxonomy): Bacteria > Spirochaetota > Spirochaetia > SZUA-6 > JAFGRV01 > JAFGRV01. Next base: position 1,188 of record JAFGRV010000251.1, read on the forward strand.
GCACGCATGTCGATAACAGGGGGCGTATTATCCAGGTAAACGGTTTTGCTTTTAACAGCCTCTTGATTATCACAAAGATCTGAACTGTAATAGGTAATCCTCTACTCACCATCTTCCCCGGGAATCATAAAAGAACAATCTGCTCCGCTTATTATCATCCAGGTTCCGTCGTTAATGCGGTAATTGATAAATTCAACCCCGCGGGCAAAACTCCACACTGACGCCCAAAGTCATGAAGTGGTGTGAATCAAATTTTCCTTAGCAAAATTGTGAAATTAAATTCAGATAATATTGGGCGATTAAATGTGCATCTATCGGACCATGTACAATTATCAGGGGGTTCTGTGGAGAGAATGCAGCCGCATCAGCCCATTCTTTATTTCCCGAATAATCGCCGATTCTCTTATAACCGATCACTTTCTTAAAGACCTTTTGCCAGATGGTAATATATTTCATTCCATTTCAATTCTTTTTTAAAGTCTGATATATTCGTATCTGCGCCGATGAAAAGAAATTCAATCCCTGCCATTTCAGCAAAATTTTCCAAATGGGCGGCATTCACCGCCATACTAAATCCGGTATGGTGGGCCCCGCCTGCCAGAATCCAGGCCGTGGCTGCCTCCTTTAAACCGGGTCTTGGAATCCACATCACCCTGGCCACGGGTAATTTGGGGAGGGGTCCGTCCGGTTTTACCACATCAACCTGGTTCACAATCATCCGAAAACGGTTACCCATATCGATAATACTCGCGTTTATTCCCGGACCTTCGGGAACATTAAAAACCAACCGCGGGGGATCCGCCTTATTCCCGATAGACAATGGATGAACCTCTAAACCCGGTTTCTCACAGGCGATGGAGGGACAGACTTCAAGCATATGAGCACCTAACACCTTCATGTTGCCCGGTTCAAGATGGTAGGTGTAATCTTCCATAAAAGAGGTCCCCCCTTTGAGACCTGTCCCCATTACTTTCATGGCACGAACAAGGGCGGCTGTCTTCCAGTCCCCTTCTGCACCAAATCCATATCCTTTGGCCATAAGCCGTTGGACAGCGAGTCCGGGTAATTGTTGTAATCCATACAGGTCTTCAAAGGTGGTGGTAAAACCTTTAAAACCGCCTGTTTCCAGGAAATAAAGCATCCCCAATTCGATCCGTGCTGCCTCCACCAGTGATTTTTTCATGTGATCATTGTTTTTTAATTCTGAATGTATAGAGTATGTCTCTTCATATTCCTGTACCAGTGTACTGATTTGTATTTCTGTTATATTGTTTATATATTCAACAAGCTCGCCAACCCCGAATCCGTTTACCGAATACCCGAACCGGAGCTGGGCTTCCACTTTATCCCCTTCGGTCACAGCCACATCCCTCATATTATCCCCGAAACGGGCGATTTTTAATCGCCGGGTATCGGACCAGGCGCATGCAGCGCGTATCCAGTCAGCCAGTTCCTTTAAGATTGCCTCATCCTGCCAATGCCCGGTAATGACTTTTCGTTCCCGGCGCATCCTTGTACAGATAAAACCAAATTCCCGGTCCCCATGGGCAGACTGATTCAGATTCATAAAATCCATGTCTATCTCATTCCAGGGAATTTCCCGGCCGTACTGGGTGTGGAGATGGACAAATGGTTTGGACAGGGCATTCAGTCCGGCGATCCACATCTTCGCCGGGGAAAAGGTATGCATCCATGTTATCAATCCTATACAGCCGGGAGAATTATTGGCTTCAATACAGAGATTATAAATCTCTTCGGGGCCGGTGACGATGGGTTTGAAAATGATATCCACGGGAATGAGAGGGGATAGAGAGAGAGCTTCGGCAATGTTGTGTGCATGAGCAGCAACTTTCTTCAGGGTTTCTTCACCATATAAGTGCTGGCTGCCTGTAATGAACCAGACCTTGTATTGTTTTAAATCGATCATATTTGTTTCCTTACATAATAGATAATTAATTCTCTTCACTATCAAAAGGAAGCCGCCTTCTTTTGAGCGGTCCATGTCTCACTATATTCGCTTCTGTGAAGGCTTTACCTGTCTATAATCATTTTATTTTGTAATAAGCCCCCGCTGTCCATTGAATGGGCTCAGCAGGTGGTCTTCTCCTTATTTTTGTAAAAAATCATGTCATTAACATCCCACCGGCATGAAATTCCGTGGGTTGTGAACTATATGAGAGATTACTCATCGGTATAGTACAAAGTATGGATATTAATATCAATATCTTTTATACATATTTTCTTACGGGTTTATGTTCGGTAGGTGTAACGGTTATCTCCCCGTAAGGTTGTTTTGCACACGCGGCACTGATACCTCAGCAACTCGACCTTCCGCAGCCGGTTGTGTTTCCCTGATTTTCTTTGACCTCCTGAATGGACAGGAAAATCAATCTTCCATTTCATTGATTTTGAATTAAAATATACGCGGACACGGGATATCCCGTCCGGCAGATCCGCGTAGTCGCTTGAGCTGTTTAATAAATAGAGGCCGCCGTTAAAGACCGGTTCATGATTCGGTGTGTCTTTCGAATCGCGACAGGGCAGTGGGGCAAAGACCACCTGATACCACGGCGTTGCCGCCTATTCCCCGGTTCAATACTGCGATTTTCTCCGTGTGAGCATCTGCCTGTAGACGATGAGCACGTGCGTCCGGCCATCTGTTATTCCGTTTTGTTGTTGAACCGGAGATGCTTGTGTTGGTGACGGTATTTCCGGATTGAATATAAAAGGTTGTTCTCGATCCGGGATGTCCTGTTACATTTGAAGGTGCATTTTCGAAATAAATGCTTACTGCGTCATTGGATAACGCAGTGAGATTGAAATTCTCGGTATCCGGACTGATGTACTCCCGGGTCATGACTATAATCGCTTTTTTATTTTTATATTACATTGATAATTTTTTAAATTATACTCACCTGTTTTGAGTTTGTCAATTTTTTACACTTGGCTTTAGTATCTAATCCTTTATGGTAAAAGAAATTGACTCACCGAACTACAATCGGAATGATACCTCCTGATTTACCAATCAGGTGTTCTGATTATTAAATCAGGGATTTAATTAATTGTCAGTATATTTAATAAAAAAAACTGGTGTAAGCCGGGCGAATGCTTATTGTATTCGTTTTTATCCAATAGACAATAATAGTAACATATGCTATCCTTCATATTTGTTATGGCAAAAATAAAAACGAGACCAGGTTTGTTGCCGGATTCAAAGCGAATCATGATTATTATATTGTTTTTTTTACCTCTATCACTCCTTATATTACCGGTTCAAAATTTTGTGAATTCAGAACTTGTCATCTTTCCCGTAAAGGATATCCAGGGCAGGCTCACTCCTTTTACTGACAGAGGTTTTAAGGGTCACTCCGTTATAGATAACTTTTCATACTCAAAGGGAATCATCGACTTTCAATATACCCTCAAGAAGGGGGCGAGTTCACCTATGGTATTCACTATCCTGACACTGGGGACTTATGTAAAACCTCTTGATGTATCGGATTATGAATCCTTGGTAATCAAGGTGAGGGAGTCAACAAGCAAGAGTATCCAGATTTATTTGAAGACCTTTGTCCCCGGAATATCTCTTCCCGGAGTCGAGAATGCAGTTTTCCTCAGGCACAATGGTTACGTCCTTGCACTTAACCCCGGTGCTTATGAGTATACTATCAATTTGGGACAGTTTACGATTGGGCAGTGGTGGCTGGATAAAATGAATGTCTCTTATTCAAAACTTCCGAAAGAGAATTACAGCAAACTCATCAGCTATGATATGCAGTTTAATTTCGGGGGATCCGACGATATCCTTGATCAACATCAGCGTATCATTATCGAGAGAATCTCGTTTAAAAGACCATTCAGTTTGGTCAGCATGCTTATCCTTGGATTTCTCGCGTTTCTCTATTCAGGTCTTGGAATAGTTGCAGGAGTACGCGGATTTTTGATTTCACGTCAGTCCATACCCAGGCAAAAACCAATCGATGTCGTATTATATAGAGAACAGGACCTCTCCCGGATCAGGGAGTTCATCAAGCTGCATTACTCAGATCCTGATATTTCGACGCGTATGCTCTACAAATTCCTCGGTATACCTTCGGAGAAGGTCTACGCATTCGTATTGAGTGAATATGGTATGTCATTTAAACAGCTTATCAACAAGATGCGGATCGAAGAGGCGAAACGTCTTCTCCTGGAGAGCGACCTCAGGATTACCGATATCGCGATGAATGTCGGTTTTAATGAAGTTACCTATTTTAACCTGCTTTTTAGAAAATACGTAAAGATGACACCCTCCGACTTTCGGGATAAAATACAATCAAAATAAGAAAGGGGAGAAAAGATATTCTTTCTCCCCTGTTATTTCTATTCCTGATTTGTGTTAAAATTAGTAATTATAAATCACCGCGGATAGCATTAAACCAGACATCCGCCATCTTATCATAACCGGTCCGGTTCGGATGAACACCGTCCGCTAAATCCGAGGTGGTAAGGGCGCTGTACATCTCGACCAGGTAGACCGGCTTACCTGAGTTTACTTTATCTTGCACAATACCGGGAATCTGTGCATTAAAAGTCCTGACGGCGGAATCCGAGGAACTCATCGGAACAATCGTGGACACATATAATTTTCCGCCACTGGATAGTTTTGCACAAATTTTATCTATGAGTGTGCTTAATCTTGCGGGCGCACCTGAACCGCCACCGATCATGTCATTGGTGCCGATATGAAGCAATATAATTCTTGGTGAGTAGGTATCCATCCAGCCATTAATATTGGTATCAATCTGGCTGATGGTCCAGCCGGAGTGGCCTTCATGATTTTTATCACCGAGTTCCGAGGGTCCATTTGACATTGAACCTACAAAATCAATCGTGGCTCCCATATTTTGAATCAGGCTCCATAATTTAATCCGGTAACCGCCTGCAACATTAAAGCCGTCGGTTATGGAATCTCCCAGAGGCATTATTTTTACAGGGCCTGATGGTACGTTCGTCGGCGCTGTCGTCGGTGTGGTTGTCGGAACGGTTGTCGGTGCCGGTGTCATACTTTGACACGGGAACTGATCAATAAGGTTTACGTAAAATTGTGCTATTAAAAGAGCATCTACAATATCTATAGTGTTGTCACAGTTTGTATCCGCATTGTTCTGATTGAAATTGGCGGGATCGAGATTGACATAGAATTGAGCTATGAGTAAAGCATCAACAATATCGATCGTACCATCCGAGTTTGTGTCCCCGAGATTACCTGGAGTGATGCTTCCCGTCTCAAAACGGATATACCCATTACACTGCAGCATCTCGCTGTAGGAACCGCCGCAGGCATTATTCACATACACACCGGTATTGATTTCCTGGTCTTCCGCCTGGTACGTTGTATTGTTATAGATGAGATAATCAACCTGAATATCCATACCGTTCTGCAATTCATCATCATTGGTGAAATGCAATTCGATGACGCCGGTCCCGTTTGCCGTATAATCCTGATAGCTGGTGGTCATGGTCCAGGTAGCCGTGACATTCCCATCTATCCGCAGCTCCAGGTTTTCACCGCCTAAGGTACCCCTCGCCCTTACAGTGATATCTCCGGGGGCGCTGAATAAGACCGGGCATAAAAACAATAGCAGCAGCATGAATGTCCATACCCCCGGAAAACACGGTTTACTAATACTTCTCCTCTTTTTTTTCATTTTGTTACTCCTTTTTAAATAAAATTGGAAGATAAAACGAAGTTTTATCATACACCATTTTTTATGTTTTATGCGTTTTCGTTAACGCCATTTCCCCTGACCTGTAAAGTTATTTTCTTCTGTTTGTGACTATACCCAACTGTTCGGAGTTTCTCATTTTCTATCATGTATGACGTCTTCTTCGTTCCGCCTTTCTATGCTATTATTCCTCATATTCTTGTTTTTAAACAAGAATATGAGGAATAATAGCTAAACGCAGGTTTGCATGAAATCGAAAATTTTCACAACCGCAACCTCGTAATAACATATTTATTTGGGTTGCGGGCGAAGCCTGCGTAATGAAAGGAATGATACAAAAAATGAGAATCACCTTTTTAAGATTACAATTGGCACTATTGTCCTGATTATTACATCAGGAATATATACAATTGTCGGTATAGTGATTCACCAGCCCAGGGCTTTTCTCATTGTGTCTGCATAACGTTTCCCAAGGATGACTTGTGAATCGTGATCAAAGTGGAGATTCCACTCTGTATCCACGGGATCTGCAACAAGTCCCCGCGCCGATATCACATGGCAATTGGGAATCAAGCCCGGCAGCTTGTTTATCAGGTTATTGTGCCCGGAGCACCTGCTGTTATAAAGCAACTCACCGGCGAGGAATGGAATGTTCCCAAGCCCCAGATCTGTCCTCACATCCGTTACCAAGGTCTTCACTTTTCCGGGCCAGGAGCTCTCGCCGTTATTCGATTCACCCTGATGAAAGAGGATGCCTTCGATGACTCCTCCTGTCTGCTGTGCCAGGTGTGCACGATTGATGATCCAATTGTACCTGGATCCCACATTCTTCATGAATGTCTCGATCCTTTCACCGTAGATTGCGCAGGGTACAAGGCCGATGACATCACCCGGGGGTAGACTTTGGATTAATGTCTTTGCAAACCAGTCCCCGGGTCCTATGGTGCAATTCGTGCATTCATGAAGGGGCGGACATGCTGTATTCCACCGGTCTGTCCGCCGGCCTGTCCCGGGGCAGTCATCGTACCCGAGAACCCGGATACGGCTGTCTTTCACTTTGTCCGTATCCTGTGCCTGGGGGAATCCTGCCATATTGGATTGACCGAGCAGAAGGAACACGTGGAATGTTCCGGAGACGCCGGGAGGAGGATCTATCTTTGTCATTTGTACGGGCACCGGGGAAACGGATGATTCGTATTGACAATTATGCATCTGAACAACATCCGGACTTGAAGGGCGGTCCGGGTTTTAGTGTTGTGTGTGTCAGTTGTTTCCATATAGATGAGTATTGTAGCATACAATGTGTAAAAGTCAAGTACCTTTCTCCTGTTGGTGAAAGGTACTTGACAATTTTTTAAAGGTACTCCTCAGGTGCCGTATTACTTTGCTCCCGGGGTGTAATTGTTCGGGCGGCACTATTTTTAACAGCGCTGCCCGGGACATCTTTGTCCGCCCACGGCAATTTCGCCGTGGACGGACTAAATGTCGATTTTTGAACGTGTTGTATCAACTCCCTGCTAATTCTGGAGTGTCAGCAGACCCGGCCGGTAAGGCAGGCTGCCGTAGTCGCCGCCGGAGTTGGGGTCGCGTCCCTGGTAAAGAAACTGAAGATTACACGGGTCGACGGTAAAGGTCTGATCGGGATTCTCGCGAACAAGATCCCCGTGGCTGATGTCGTTTGTCCAGGCACT
>JAFGRV010000020.1 GCA_016934975.1 Spirochaetales bacterium
ACCGTTACACTCATGACCTTCCTGAATCTCCCGGCTTCCGCGTCCCAGGCGGTTGTGGGCGCGATCATCGGTATAGGAATGGGAGCAGGAACTATAAACCTGAGGGGACTCGAAAAAGTTGTGCTCTGCTGGGTTGGGACCCCTGTGGGTGCGGCCCTCCTTGCGTTGATTCTTTATCCGGTCCTGGGCAAACTATTCGGATTAATCCGGGTAAATATCTTTGTACGGGGATATATACTTAAAGCCGGTTTAATTGCGGCCGGCTGTTATGGAGCCTATGCTTTGGGAGCAAACAATGTTGCCAATACTACCGGTGTGTATGCACAAACAGGAATTATCACAACCTTCCAGGCAGTTCTCCTCGGGGGCTTAAGTATTGTCATCGGTGTTCTTACCTATAGTAAACGGGTTATGATGACAGTGGGGAAAAAACTGGTAAAACTCGATCCTTTTTCGAGTTTTATAACTGTCCTTGCCCACGCGATTATTATCCATATCTTTGCTAAAATCGGGGTTCCTGTTTCCGGTTCACAGGCGATTATCGGTGCTGTTTTGGGGGTGGGATTACTTAAAGGGGTTCAGACAATTCAGGTAAAAGTGCTTCTCGGGATTATTTTCGGGTGGATCGGGACGCCCCTTATCGCGGGAGTGATTTCATTTGGGTTACTCCGGGTGTTTGGGTAAAAGACCACCTGCAAAGTCCGTTCCGTGAACGGCGGTGGCTTCCTTTTGATAGTAAATAATCTGTTATCAACGACAAATTCATCAACCTTAATGACTGAAAAGACCGGGCCTTTTGCCCGGGAGACGGATATCCTAGGATCAGGGGAAAAAAGGGCTGTCTCCTTATCAGACAGCCCCGTAAAAAAGACCTAATATTTATTCGTCCATTGATTATATTTATCCAGGGCATATTTTATAGCACCTTTGGTGTATCTCCCTGCTTCCCTGATCATTATTCTTGTGTAATTTACCAGAGTACTGTTCCCTGTTCCGGCTCCCGTGGGGAATCCGCTTGATTCATAATTCTGCCACACTTTCTTGCCTATGCCGTTGCTGTTCCCCCAGCTTGTATTCCATGCCGCACTCCTGATACCGGCTTTCGGATCAGTGACAGGATAATAATTCCAGTCATTTTTTACATCATCCAGGAACTTATGTCCCCCTGTCAAATTATTCTGTACCCATTCTTCATAAGCAAAATGGTATACAAGCATATTGACGTCGGGAATCGTATTGTGGAGCACCAGGGAAACGTCTTCTATATAATGGCAGGCATAGCCCACATACCAGTCCCCATTATATTGGTCATTTCTATTATAATAATATCCTGCCCATTTTCCGTTATACCCTTCCGGACTTTCCGATTCACCGCTGTCGCCGTCAAGGTTGTCATGAAAATCGTCATCGGCATCACCCCACACGTAGAAGCCCCAACTATGATAGATATAGGCATGCGACCATTGTTGATTAAAGCCATTATCAATTCCCGATTGGTATACATCGGGCATTTCACTGGCTGCCTGCATCGTATTGCGTCTACCTGCTGATAATCCCCATTGCCACGCACAAACATCGGTAATGTTTGTGTGAGTGGCCATTTCCCACCTGTTCATTGGGTTTATAGGTGCATTATCCATTTCCACACTTTCAGGAATAAGGTCCTTGTTCATCCCGGTTCCGGTATGCAAGTCCTGGTAAGAATTCTCATAATCAGTACCCTGCTCCATGGTACAACTGCTCATAAAAACCATTAACAGTACTATTGTTAACAGATAACAAAAAAATTTTTTTTCCATTTTTTCCTCCTTTTATGGATATTATACATTAATATATTATCGTTGTAGAAATTCAAAGGGTGTCATAACTGCTATACCGGACTTTTTATAATCATTAGTATTCCGTGTTATAATTGTATCAATATTATTCTCCATAATCCTGGGCACAATATAATTTACCGCTGGCTTGCGAATCTTCAAGTAAAACAGGAACAAGGGCACCGGGAAGTACCGTATCGGGATCATTCGGGGCATTCGGCCCGCCCAGATCCGTACGGAGCCAGCCCGGATCCATCAGGTTCATAAGTACTCCGGTTCCTTCAAGGGTCGGGACCATGTCACGGACATACCGGTCCAGAGCTGCCTTCGAGGCACTGTATGCCAGAAGACTCGGCTGATCAGCGATTCCGGAAGTAACATTCACCACCCGGCCCCATCCGTGTTTTATCATGGCCGGAATAAAGGCATTACAGAGAAGTGCAGGGACCGTGGAATTTACAAGAAAACTCATGGTATAATCGTCTGCCGGCGTATCATAGAACTGTTCACGGTAAGTGGTCATAATTGCGGCATTATTATACAGAATATCGAGGTGGTCCCCGGTAATATTTTTTACTTTTTTGATAAGTGTATATACGGCATTCAGGTCGGATAATTCTGCTGCGATTGAGTGGGCAACACCGCCCATGCCGATGATTTCCTGCTTGAGCTTTTCCGTACCCGATAGTTTCCTGCTCTGTAGAATCACCTGTGCGCCTTTTTCAGCGAGCGCCCGTGCCACACGAAGACCTATTCCCCTGCTCGCGCCGGTTACCAATGCCCATTTTCCTTTTATCATGATGATTTCTCCTTGTATGGTAATTATTTATTGAAAGGAGTGTACAGGAGTTTATAAAAAATGTACAGAAGTATTGTCGGTAGTGTCGTTATTATCCTCGCGATCATCTATGTTCCCAATGACCTGGTGGGGATAAATCCATTTTTCCGGATCAAAAAATTTATCTTTACAATTATTAAAAAAATATAAAAGAAGGATTCGAACAATGCCTGAACTGGTCTCTGTATCCGGATATTTCAAATGATAAAAAAGAGATACAACACGACCTCGAAAGAATTTTCTCACTTTTCCCTCAACTCACGGAGCGAAGGAAACAACCGGCAGGAAGTTTAAGCGGCGGCGAAGGTCCGGTTTCGGAACTGAAAGATAACCGGCAGATTATGGAAGCGTATCTCGGATTGTGAACGAGTCTTTTGATGAGATGTTGCTGATAATTAATCTTTTTTTCTAAAACAGATTTTTCCGCCGTCTATCCATTGATTTATTTCAAGACACTCTTCTTCAATTTTACAAAAGGAACAATGGGCCGGTGTTGTTTCCAAAAACACTATTTTGCGGCATGTGTAACATACCCTGTGTGTTTCATCGGAAAAGAATTCCAGCTCGGTATGACAAAAAGGACATTCTATTGTCTCGGTACTTAAGGTGGTTTTGTAACTTCCGGGGCATTTTGTCATCATATCGTATTTTATCTCCTTAATAAAGTGGTCTGTTTATAGAATTTACCGGGGATTATTATGGGTTGTTCGTTTCATAAAAAATAAAATTGATAAAATTTTACCACAATAAACTTTTATCCATGTTAAAAACACATGTCATTTGAAGTGTTAGTATTGTTCCCGGTTATGGTTATAAAATACGAACAAAATATTCAAATGTCAATAAAAAAGTGGAATCTCCGGATATTCCTTAGCTGAAGGATTATTACAGATGATTCGTGACAACTTCGGGAAGAGGATGAGGGTAAACAATCTATTCTTGTCAAAAATGCAGTAAAATATACAGAAAAATATAGCATTTTTCTCATCTTTGCATATAATAAGCATATAAAGTAAATTTGAGAGAAGAATGGATCAGAGGGTGAGTTACAATTTGTGAATGAAAATCAGGATCTTGCTAATGAAGTACTCCATGCATATGAAAAAAAAATCTTCGATTTAAAGCAGCTTCTTGAGATAAGTAAATCTTTAAGTTCTACCCTTGATTATAATATTCTCATGGACTCCATTCTCTTTACCTGCATGGGTCAAATGCAGGTTCTTAAAATCGGATTATTTACAAAAAAAGCCATCGATCATGATTATTTCAGCCTTCATCGAAATTATAAAGGTTTTGAGATTGACCATACTATAGACTGTACAATTCCGGAGAAATCGGCCCTCACAGCTTTTCTCGCCGACCATCATCGCTGTTTTACCATGCCCGAATTACTCAACAAAACCGAAAAAGTAGCGGAATTAAAATTATTTACCATCCTGGAGCCGACATTAATTGTTCCCTTAATCATAAAGGGAGCGGTCAATGGGATAATAATCCTGGGAGACAGAATAGACGGGGTCGCATTCAAGGAAGAAGAAAAAGATTACCTCATGGATATCTCTACATTCGCATCAATTGCCATTCAAAATGCATTTTTATTTGAAATGACAACAACGGACATGATGACTAAGTTAAAACTCAGGCATTTTTTCTTTGCAAACCTTATTGAACACCAGGAAATATCATTAAGCAAGGGAATCCCGGTATCGGTCATAATGCTTGATATCGATCATTTTAAAAAACTGAACGATACCTACGGTCATACCTTCGGGGATATCGTCTTAAAACAGATCAGCGCCATCGTACGAAATAGCATCCGGCGGATTGATATTGCCGCCCGGTATGGGGGTGAAGAATTTATTATACTCCTGCCGGGAGTGGAAGCAGCAGAAGCCATGGAAGTGGCTGAAAGAATACGAAAGGCGATCGAAGCAACCATATTCAAAAACGGGGAGGTTGATGTAACATCAACTATTTCTCTCGGTGTCGCCCAATTTGATAAAAACCGTGATTTAACATCGGAAGATTTAATTAAACGTGCCGATAAGGCCCTCTACGTATCAAAAGAAACCGGCCGGAACCG
>JAFGRV010000252.1 GCA_016934975.1 Spirochaetales bacterium
CAAAGACGGATTCTTTGCCTGAAAGCATGAAAAAAATGAATCCGTGAGATTTTGATAGCGGCGCTTTTGATGTGAAAGCCTGAGTTCGTTACTTCCGTATAATTGTTCAAAAACCTTATTGTTTTCCATGGTATTACAGGGAAGTATATCCATAAAATATTTTTTTGTCCAGAATTCCTGAACTTTTAGGCTCTTAATTTATGAGAATGAAAAATGAGTTCGTGATACAATTTTATCTACATTATATAATTCACGCCGATAATAAGGATAAGAATCAAAACGCTTTTTAAGGAGATGTATGTATTCCGCACAAAAGTGGATAGACGAACTGGGATTAAAAAAGCATCCGGAAGGGGGATACTTTATTGAAACGTACCGTTGTGATGAATATATTCAAAAGGAGCACCTCCCGGCGCGGTTTTCCGGGAAAAGGTGCTTTTCTACATCAATCTATTTTCTTCTTCCAGGAGACGAATTTTCAGCTTTTCACCGTATAAATCAGGATGAAATATGGCATTTTTATACCGGTTCTCCACTCCGTATTCATATTATAAATCCGGAAGGGAGTTATTCCGGCATAGTATTGGGAAGTAATTATACTCCCGGAGAGGTTTTTCAGGCAATTGTTCCGGCCGGCTGCTATTTCGGAGCCTCGTGTGAAGATTCATCATCCTATTCTCTTGTGGGGTGTACTGTTGCCCCGGGATTTGAATTTGATGATCTTGATATACCGGAAAGAAAGGCACTCATCTCACTTTTTCCGCAAAATGAATACATCATCAGGAAACTCACAAGAGAAAATAAAACAGATGAAAAGATATAAATGTAAAGTATTTCTTGATAAAAGGAATGGGTAATTGTATATTATAAAGTATATTAATTAAAGTATATTAATTAAGGAGAAATCGTACCCCAAAATGAGAACCAGAAAAAACTATTTTATTATGATGGATTAGAGGCGGTAAATGGATATTCGAGTTATTTTATTCTTTTTAGGGATTGTTGTACCGATTGGGTTTGGGACTCATGTTCACCTTTTAAATAGAAAAGGAACAACAAATCAATTATTTCTTGCTTTTTCCTATCTGATTGCATTCTTTTTCTTCTGTCACTTTATGTTATCCTTTATCAATGACATACAGATCGCTTTATTCTGGGTAAAAGCACTCCATCTCTCCCTGTTCCTCCCTCCCCTCTTTCTCTGTTTTATTATTAGTTTTTTAGCACTCTTTCAGGATAATAATAGAAGAAGGTATCTTATTTATGTTTTTCTTTTTTCTCTCCCTATTATTTTTTGGAGCTTTCTGTTACTCTCAAATTTTAAAGACCTCATTCTCATAAAACAGGATATGGGTTATCTTATCAGCACCCCGCATCTTATTTACTTTATTATTAAAATATGGGTTATCCTTCATATCATCGCTTCAATGTGTTTATATTCATATAAATACGTAAAAACAAGTGAGATAATCAGACAAAAGAAAGCGACAGTCCTGATTATTAATATTATCATTATTTTATTCCTTTTAACGATGCCCCTTGTAAACTATTTCCTTAACATCCTGCCTCAACCAAATGAGATATATTTCTTTACCGGCGGCCTTTTATTTACTCTTATTACAGCGACCTATGCTGTCCGGCATCTGAGGCTTTTTCATTTAAATCCCGCCACAGCTTCCGAACATATCATTGCGACCATTAAGGACGGTCTCTTTATCTGCGACCGGGAGCATATCATCCATTTTATTAATAAATTCGCCTCGACCCTCACCGGATTTTCATCCTCCGAATTAAAGGGAAATTCTTTTGAAGAATTTTTATTTGACGAACGCTATAATCCTGCGGATTTAAATGATATTATAAAAAACAAGCTTGATAATGAGTTGGATCTTATCTTGAAAACAAAAGACAGGGGAAGTCTTCCCTGTAGTTGTATTTTTTCATTTTTTCAGGTAAACGGAGCAATCAGTCCGGGATATATCTGCATTGTCCGGAATATTTCCACAAGAAAGGTCGCGGAAGCGGCTTTGAAAGCGGCAAAGGAAAAATCCGAAGCAGCCAACAAAGCAAAGAGCGAGTTCCTTGCCAATATGTCTCATGAAATCCGTACTCCCCTTAATACGATCCTCGGGATGAGTGATATGCTGAAACAGGTGTCTCACAAACCGGAACAAAAAGAATATATTGATGCGATTTACTACAGCGGAAACATTCTCCTGAGGCTGCTTAATAATGTCCTGGATATGGCTCAGATAGAATCCGGTAAAATTAAAATCAATTACTCTGATTTTAATCTCTATGAAATTTCCCGTGCCGTCTATACAATCGAAAAACAAAATGCACAATCCGGATCGAAAAATATCGGTCTTTTATTTGAATATGACAGTACCATGCCCCAATGGTTTCGCGGGGATGTGACCAGGATTCAGGAGATATTGTTAAATCTTATCAGTAACGCGGTAAAGTTCACGGAAAAAGGATATGTTACTCTCCATATCAGCGGCTCCAAAAAATCCGGACGTAAAAAATATTTTAATGTCCATATAACAATAGAAGATACCGGGATAGGAATACCGGCCTCAAAACAAAAAGATATTTTTAAGGCTTTTTATCAGGCTGACGGTTCGGTCACCCGGAAATACGGCGGTTCCGGATTGGGGCTCGCTATAATTAGCAAATTAATATCAATGATGAACGGGAAAATAAAGGTCGCTTCCGAGGAGGGAAAAGGAACTAAATTTACCCTGGATATTCCCCTCACAGTAATACCTCAACCCAAAGAAAAACAGGTGGAGATCGAAAGTCCTCCGGTTATTAAGAGCGAATCCCCGAAAAAAACAGTATCAAAAACCATAGATCCGGATAAACGGTATATTCTTATTGCGGAGGATGATGATTTGAACCGGAGAATGCTTATCCGGATGGTCTCTATTTTAGGGTATTCCGTCGATTCGGTAGCCAACGGTAAAGAAGTTCTCTCGATTCTCAGGGAAAAGTCATATTCGTTAATCCTCATGGATAATCATATGCCGGATATGGATGGGATTACCGCAACGACTCTGATTCGGACACAAATGCATCTGACTGTACCGATTATCGGGCTCACGGGAGATGTTTTTAAGGACACGAAAGAAAAATGTCTTAAAGCGGGAATGAATCATTTTCTTTCAAAACCCTTTCGAATGGATGAACTTAAAGCACTTCTGAGTCAGTTCACTCAAAGTTCCTGATTATTTTTCAATAAATTCCGTTTTCGTTTCCATCATATAGATTGTTTCCGTATTAATACCATTTCCACCCCAGTATGCGACAAATTCATATGGGTATGTAGCCTTATAAACACAATACCAGCTGGACTGAACAAAAAGATCTATCAAACCGTAGGTCTTCATCTCAAAAACATGATACTTTATTCCCGGATTAACCGCTTTCTCGATCCCTTTCGGAAAATTAAATTTTTTTGAAAGAGAAAGAACATCATCCGTAAAAAAATATTTTGCAGTCATCCTGATTTTTAAAGCATCGTCTAATGAGATGATATCAAAATAAAAACCCTCTTTAATGTTTTTAAGAAGGAGTGTCTGGTACATAAGAAGAACCGAATCCGAGGGGAAAGTGTTTCTGTCACTGAAAATTGTTTTTTTCTTTTTTTCTTTGCCTTCCATATTGTATTTGAGAATGATGTCCCGGGGATTTTTACTTGCTTTATCCATAAAATACATTCGTTTATCATAACCTGTTTTTTTCATTAACAATTTATTTGCCGAAGGGAATGCAGTATCAGTGCGGATAACATCGAGAAATCTGTCAAAAAACAATTGGGAAGAAATGATCGGAGATGAAACGGTAATTTCAAAGTTCTTCGTGACGGGATTATTAAATATCACCATCTCCACGGGACCGGTTACTTCATTATTGCACATGGATACGATCCCTTTCAGCATTATCTTTTTAGGGAAAAGAAGTGTGCAGTCTTCATCTGTGGAGAGAAATTCCGAGACCATATCTTTTGCAGAGAGAAGTGAGGGATTACTTACCATGAAAATCAGGAAAATACTCCATAAAATAATAGTTCTTCTTGTCATACCTGCTCCTTTCATGATATCGCTTCTGTTTTTCTCCGGATTTCATCTACTTTTTTCATAATATACCATTATGTTAGCTCACCCCCGTCGGAGAGATCCGGATATAATCGTTTCATACAATCAGGACAAATTCCATGACTGAACTCGATATCCGAGTGCTCTTCTATATATTGCTCGATCTGATTCCAATATCCCGCATCATTCCGTACTTTTTTACAAGACGCACAAATCGGTATAAATCCTTTTAATGTCTTTACTTCTTTTATTGTGTGTTGTAATTCCTGAATCAACTCGGACCTCTGCTTATATTCTTTTTGAGCCAATCGATAGGTAAAAATAATACCGAAAATACCAATAATCCATAACAGAATATAAACAATAAGTTGCCACACAAAATAGCTTCCCGTACCCATAATCCTGTTTTGCACCGGAATAGTAATGCTGATTCCACCTCGTACATCACCCTTTACATATCCTTGTTTTGCATGACACACAAGACAGGAGGTCTCGGTAATGAGAGGGGCAATATACCTGAAATACTTCTTTTTTCCCACCCCCGGATCTGTGTACCATTCATAATATTCATCACTTTTTTTTGAAAACGTTTTCAAAGCCATGGCTTCCCATTCCATAGCAGCATTTTCAGGTCGAATGGGATTTAAACTTGTAATATGAAAATGAATCTGGTCATGTAAAGCAGCAATTTCGGCGATCTGCCGGGTCATATAAGCGGGGTTAATTAATGTTAATGCAGTACCATCTATTGTTACGATGTCTCTTTGGGGATCATCAAGATACGGATTCGGTTGTGTGTCTTTCGTCATCACCACATACACTCCTCCGTGAGTTGTATTCCATTCCCGGGTGGTGACAAGCTGAGTAAAAAAAGAACGTGCCTCCAGAAGAATAAGCGCTGCATTTTCCTGATTTTTATTAATAAAAGTCCAGAGAGTAAATGATATCATGAGGATTGTCCAAAAGAGAGTAATAAAGGCAAAAGCAGTTACCAGCAGCGAGGTTCTTTTCGTAATTTTTTTCCCATTTACCATCACCGTATTTCTGTGTCCTTTGTACGACAATCTCTGCATATCATTTATAATATAATTGATGATAGAATCTCAATTATCAATTATCAATAATTGTATCTAATTTGTTAAATTTAGACAATATTTTACTCATCCTAAAAAGTTTAAAACAAGGGTTTTTCAGAATAAAAAAAGGTTTTGTGGTATAATTCATTACAAATGAGTATGCAAATAGAAAATGGAAATGAGCCCTTTACATTCCCTTGATTAATTCCCATCGTTTTTCTATAATAAAAATGAGTTTACTATCAAAAGAATGCCACTCCCCTTCAACGGGCGGATTTTGCAGGTGATCTTTTATTTTTGAAAGGAACGAAATGTGTCTTCTGTACAGGAGCATGGTGTAAAATATACCTATAAAGATTACATTACCTGGCCGGAGAATGAACGCCGGGAACTCATTCACGGGATACCTTATAATATGTCCCCTGCTCCTTCCAGGCAGCATCAACAAATTTCCCGGGCTCTGGAAAGAGCTATCGATACATTTCTAGTGGATAAACCGTGTGAAATGTATCACGCACCCTTTGATGTACGATTTCCCGGGAAGGATGAGGTTGATGAATCCATAACAACTGTTGTACAACCGGACATTCTTGTGGTCTGTGATGAGCACAAACTTGATGATAAGGGATGTAATGGTGCCCCGGATTTTATTATTGAAATTATGTCGAAATCAACAGCAGCAAAAGACATGAATGAAAAACTTTTTCTCTACGAAGAGCATAAAGTAAAAGAATACTGGATTATTGATCCCTGGGATAATACGATTAAAATCTATTTATTAGATTCAAGTGGAAAATATTCCCCGCCACAGCTTTTTTCAAAAAATGAAAAAATAGATGTTGTAACGTTACCGGGATTAATTATTAATGTAGATAAAATTTTCGCCGGATAAGTTATTTTCAATAAAAAACTACCTAGTTTCTTTCCTCATTCTTTTGTATAAAGAATGTAATAGTATTCACAATTTCATAATTTGCATGATCCACCCCATATGGTGTATACTACATATAATTATTATAAAAGGAGATATTAATGAAAAGACCGGTATCTATCGCTATGTTATTCGTATGTTTTTTACTTCTCGTTTTCACAGCTTGTTCTAAAAAAACAAATGGTTCAGATGATACATTGAGCAACCCGTCTACACAGAAACAGAAAATAATCCGGCTCTCCGTGACAACAGACCCTTATATACATCTCGGGAGTTCCGTCACCTTTACCTTTTCCATGCCCATGATAAATGCCGGGGATATTACCACCACCGGGATAGAACCGGCTCAAGTAGCTGTAAGTATGACTCCCCATATAAATGGACACTATTCATGGTTATCTCCCTACATCCTGGAGTTTGTCCCGGAAATAAATGCCATGCAGTGGGGACAGAGTATTACTGTCTCTATCACAAAAGCAGTTCCCCTCAAGGGAGAAACCCAGGCATTACAGACTCCATGGACCAAAAGAATCCGTATAAAATATCTCGAAATTGCAGGAAAAGTGGCCTCCTGGGCTGTTGTGCCGGGATATCCCCGGTTTATCCAGGCCCTCACCTCATATACGGAGGAAGTCGGAGCAGGTCCGGTCCTTCTTCTGTACGATCAAAAGGTGGACCCATCACGTATCATTCCCCACATCAGGGTGGCAGCAAAAAATGGCAGGAAATTGTCTTTTACCGTATCAACACCGGAGAATCTTGATTACCTTTTCGATGGCAATTCCGTCCCTGAAGAAATCCAGGGGCTTATCATAACTGACTTACCTGAAGACGGGGAATCCATTACCATAGACGTTCCCCAATGGATACATCCCGAAACAATTCAGGCAGGAGAAGAACCGGGCATGACTATTGTTAGATGTAATCTCAAGGTAAACACCCAATTCGAGATGGTTCGCCTGGAAACCTCAAGCCGGAGAACCGGTATTCTCCCTCTCAAATCAAAAATCTATATGAGGTTTAACAATAAATACAATTTTTACCAAATTCAAAATATGATGACCATCAGTCCGAAACCCATCTCCTTTTACATGTACCAGGACTGGGATGGGTCGATCGCCGTCAGTACGGAACTAAAGCCGGGGACAGATTATAAGCTTTACCTCGAAGGGACACCCAGAGATGTCCTGGGAAATCCCCTGGCACCCTTTGAATTTTCCTTCCGGAGCCAGGATCTGCCGCCTATTCTTAAAGCCCCGCAATACCCCATTGTTCTTGAAAAAGGAAAAAACAGTTTCCGGGCAAAAGTACGGAATACCGGCACTATGGAAGCAAGAGTTTATACCATCGAAAAACCCGAAGATTTTGCCCGTGCTCTTGGTCATACTGATTTCAAAAAAATCGAAGAGTACGGGGTTTCCGGTACCTATTCATCCTTTCCTGTCGATACGAGTCATCTTGTGGCGAATGAAATTACCACAATAGATGTTACGATTGATAATTCCCCGGGTTTAAAGTGCGTGGAAATTCGCGGTGACGGCATGGGCAGCGAGGCATCAGGGATTATTTCAGATACTGTCCTGGTTCAGAATACAAACATAGGTATTACCTCCAAAGTCCTGGATCATAAGATTTTAGTCTGGACAACAACCCTCGATACTGCCGCCATACTCCGGGGAATAGAGATCAACCTTGTTTCCGATTACGGCGTTTCCCTTGCCCGGGGTATGACGGATGATACCGGAGTAGCCCTGTTTGATAATGTTGATGGGGCATCTGCAACGGGTCTCAACGAGCCTCTGGTGGTCATTGCTCATAAAAGTTATGAGACTGCCGTTTCCAGACTTGTCAATGATGAACTCTCTTATCCCTGGCAATTCGGTCTGCCGGGGGTCGTAAAAAATTCCGGGGTTCTCCGGGCATCGATGTTTACGGAACGTGGTATTTACAGACCCGGGGAAACAGTAAACATAAAAACTATCCTTTCCCTTGATACTGCGGATAAGGGTGATAAAGTCAACATAAAAATAAAAGATCCAAAAGGCAAAAGGATAGTTGATACGAATCTGACTCTCGATCTCTTTGGTGCCGCCGATTATGAACTTCCCCTCGGTAATAATGCTCCCGTGGGAGAATACATGATCCAGCTGGAAAAGGAATACATGAGCACCGGCCATACCTTCAGGGTGGAAGAATACAGGGTTCCTACCTTTATCGTATCTCTTTCAACAGATACCGAAGTATGGAATCCCGGGGAATCAAAGAATGTTCTGATTGATGCGGAATATTCACATGGCGGCAAGTTGGGAGGCAGAACAGTAAAATGGAACGTATTTCGTCAATACGAAGCCTTCTCCTCTCCCTTATTTCCCGGATATCAATTTGCTCTGGAAACGCCGAGTACATTAAATAGCTACATCGCCAGGGATGAAACGAAACTAAACGGACAAGGACAGCTGCCCATAACCTTTTCCCTTAACAGCCTCGCTGCCTCGGGGGCTTCCCGGTACATTATTGAGGCCGCGGTGACCGATGTAGATCGTCAGACCTACGCAGGGAGATTATCAAAGATTGTCCATTCATCCGATTTTTACCTCGGTGTATTACCCCCTCCACGGGCTGTTGTCATAGAAGGCGAATCTATCCAGGTTCCGGTGGTCGCAGTCCTGCCCGGGGGAACGATCACCGAAGGCGTGAAAGTAACCGCTTACCTTGAAAGAATAGATTATCATACCACACCCCAATTGTCAGAGAGTGGAAAAGTTCAATTGTTTAACCGGGAAGTTCCCGAAGAAGTGGAGAGGAAACATCTTGTTACCGGACAGGCAGGGACACTCTGTTCCTTTACACTCAACAAAGCCGGATATTACCGGGTACGGCTGACTGCCGTCGACAGTCAAAAACGGGATGTGGAAACGGGGTTTATTATCACTGCCACCGGGGATAATCAGACCGCCTGGCCGCGATTTGATAAAGATCAGATTGAACTTATTATTGATAAAGATCACTATGAACCGGGGGAAACAGCCCGGATCGTTGCCCAGCTCCCCTATAAAAAAGCAACGGGACTTCTGACTGTTGAGCGGGATTCTATTCTCTATTATAAAAGTTTTGATATAAACGATAACACACCGATGATTCCCCTCTATATCGAAGGCTCGTACGCCCCGAATGTGTTTGTTTCCTGCGCAATCGTACGGGGAAGAATTCATGATAAAACTGATGCCACGGACTTCGAAACAGGTGCACCGGGATTTAAAATCGGGTATAAAAAAATCCGTGTCACCCTCAAAGAAAAGCGCCTCACTGTCCTGGCACAGCCACAGGAACATTTTGCGCAACCCGGGGATACGATAGGGATAAATATCACTCTTGCGGATTACCTCGGGAAGCCCGCCTCCGGCCAGGTAACCCTCATGGTCGTGGATGAAGCGGTGTTAAGCTTAACGAATTTCAAGCTCCCCGATCCATTACCCGGACTCTACCGTGACTACCCCCTCGGTGTCCGGACAGGGACCCTGTACTTTGACCTGCCCCATTCACGACGATCACGGAGGGAGATAATGTTTCCCGGGGGTGGTTTTGGAGATGACACCATGATGTCTTTGGGATTTCCGATCTCTCTACGGAAACTTTTTAAAAGCACCGTGTATTGGAATCCCGATATCAGGATAGGAGAAAACGGAAAAGAGAGCATACACGTCACCCTCCCGGATAATACCACCACCTACCGAATTATGGCTGTTGCCTGCGACACCTTAAGAAGAGCAGGTTCCGGAGAAGACAAGGTTGTTAGTCAGAAACCATTAATGATCCAGCCGGCGATTCCCCGGTTTATTTATCCCGGGGATCAATTCCAGGCAGAGGTATTGGTCTTTAATGCAAGCCCCGCAGCCGGGGATATAACAGTACAAGCACAGTTTAAAGGCCTCACTCTTGTATCGGGATCTGATAAACAGACAAAATCCGCCCGGCCCGGAGAATCGGTCTCCTTTAGCTTTAAAGTAAAAGCCCCTGGTGATACTCAACCCATACTTGAGTTTGCGGCTCAGATGAATAACAATACCGATGCGGCCCGGTTTACCCTCCCCCTCCTTGAGCCCGGGACGAAACAGGTAGTGGTAAAAAATACAACAGTCATCGGAAGCCGGACACTCTCTGTTGATATGCCCAAAGACAGGGTAGAGGGAAGCGTAAACCTGGAGCTTGTGGCTTCCTCCACAGCATTAAGTGAACTCAAAGATTCGGTCCAGTATCTTATGCACTACCCCAATGGTTGTATTGAACAAACAACAAGTTCCGCATACCCCCTCGTTGTCCTTGGTGATCTCCTGCCGGATATAGGTGTCGAA
Source organism: Spirochaetales bacterium (assembly GCA_016934975.1). Classification (GTDB taxonomy): domain Bacteria; phylum Spirochaetota; class Spirochaetia; order SZUA-6; family JAFGRV01; genus JAFGRV01. The sequence goes on from JAFGRV010000252.1 coordinate 10,460, forward strand.
GTTGATATGGCGGCCTTAAAGGATTTTGCAGAGGCCGGTGTGAAACGGATTCTCTCTTTCCAAACATCTCAGGGGGGTCTCTCCTATTGGCCGGGAGGTACGGAACCTCATGCATTTGCCACTGCGTTCGGTCTCACCGCACTCATAGAAGCAAAGCAAAAAGGCTATGATGTCCCGGATGATGCTCTGGCAGGAATGGCGAATTTCCTGGAGGCGGAATTACGAAAAGGGGTAATAACAGGTGAAATGCCCCACGGTGGTATGGCGGACGGCGACACGAGGGCTTTAATTGTGATGACCCTTGGGAGACTCGGCAGACCTCAAAGCTCATATATTTCGACATTATGGCGGGAAAAAGATCAACTTACCGGATTCGGTCTTTCCTTTTTAGCGATCGCGGTAAAGGAAATGGGCGGAGAAATGGCATTGCTGGAAGATATTCTCGCTGAAATACGAAGAATCGCAGAAGAAAAAAGTGACGAAGCCTATTTCGACAAGAAACCCAAA
>JAFGRV010000021.1 GCA_016934975.1 Spirochaetales bacterium
GTTAATTAATTCACTTCCCGCCACCTCAATAGTACGCGCCCAGTCTTTCTTTTTCCCGCCTTTATTATCTTCTTCCATAAAACACCCTCCTCTTAAAATTTTTATTTAATGCCAGAACCAACCTAAACAAATGTGGAGAATTTTCGACCTCGTCGAATTCCAATAATAATTTTTTAATGGTGTATTTTTATTTCCTTTTTATATAATAAAATAAAAATTCTCCGAAGCCAATTACAAAATTACCACAACTACTATAATATTTTTGTAATTGGCTCAATTATATAAAGCCATACTATTTTGGTCAATAAAAGAAAATACAATCAGCATTCATTCTCATCACTTCCACTCTCTCCGATAGTGTGAAGTTTCATAATATTCGTCTTCCCCGGAATTGAATGGGGAATACCTGCGGAAACAACAATATGGTCACCCTTTTTCACACACCCCTCTGCCAACAATAGTTCTTCATCTTTTTTTACCATGGACATAAAGTCGGAATTTAATTCCTTATCGTATAAGGTTTTAAGCCCCCATACCAGAGAAAGCTGATAAAATGTCGCCAGGACCGGGGTCATGGCAATAACCTCGGTACGCGGCCGGAACATGGAAACAAGCCGGGCGGTTCTCCCTGACATGGTATTTGCAATAATAAACGCGGCTTCCATTTCCTGTGCGGAATTACAGATTGATTCGGCAACAGCCAATTCGGGATTAACATGTATTTTCGGTCTTTCATCACGCACCCAGCCCCGGTCGAGCCAGAGGTTTTTTTCCACATTATCCGCGATACGGCGCATCATATGCACAGCCTGGACAGGGTAATCGCCTACAGCTGTTTCAGCGGAGAGCATGATCGCGTCCGAGCCATCGTAGATGGCGTTTGCCACATCCGTCACCTCTGCCCGGGTCGGGAGGGGATTTTTTATCATGCTTTCGAGCATCTGTGTGGCAATAATAACCGGTTTTGCATTTAAATTACAAATCCGGGTAATCTGCTTCTGATAAATCGGGATCATGGAAAGTTCACATTCGATACCAAGGTCACCCCGGGCGACCATGACACCATCGGTTGCTTTAACAATCGCATCCAGTTCGGTGATGGCAGTATCACGCTCAATCTTGGCGATAACAAAAGCCGATCCCCCCAATCGCTTTATTTCCTTTTTTAACTCCAGGATATCTTCTTTTGTCTGAACAAAAGAGAGAGCAACAAAATCCACATTATTCTTTATTCCGAAAGCCAGATCTTCCAGGTCTTTTTTTGTCGGGGCTTTACCTGTCAAAACTTGTCCCGGGAAATTTAATCCTTTGTGGCTTTTTAAGATACCACCGTCTTTTACTCTGCAAACGAGGGCGTCGGATTCTTTTTTTTCTATAAGAAGTTCGATATATCCGTCATCCAAAAGAAGTCTTGCCCCGGCTTTTGTATCCTGCAACAAATAGTCATATTTAACCGGAATATGATGTATTCCCATTTCATGGGAATAGGTGTCTCCCACAACCAATTTTACCTGCATATTTGTTTCCAGAACAAGCTTATCCTCCGGCAGACTGCCGACACGAATCTTCGGACCGCTTAAATCTTGAAGTATTCCGATGTTTTTTCCCGTTTCTTCCCGTATCCGTTTTATCAGGTTGATGATTATTCCATGATCCTCATAGGTTCCATGGGAAAAGTTCAAGCGTGCAACATTCATTCCCGCATTCACAAGTGCAGTGAGCTTTTCGTACGAAGAGCATGACGGTCCGATTGTACATAGTATTTTTACTTTATTCATTCATTAACTCCTTAATGAGTGTTACGGGCCGAAAATCCCGGAATAACGCCTGCGATTTCCGCCTTTAGTAACACAGCGTTGGCCTACGGCCCTTAGGCCCAATACAAAAAACCTATATTTTTCTTGACACCTGGAAATTACCTATGAGTCAAGACATAGATGCGGGCCAACGCTAAGTGTTACGGGTTAAAAATCTTGGAATAAAACCTGTGATTTCCGCCTTTAGTAACACAAAGAAAATCAATTACAGGTATATAATGGGTTTTCCTCTGTAAAAGATCAAGCAGAAAAAGCATTGATTTTTCGTTAAACCTCCTGTACTATAGAAAAAGGAGACAATCATGAAAAAGCTACTACTGCTGTTTATCCTCATACTTCCCTTACAGCTTGGTCTTTATAGTCAGGATTCCGGCCTGGCAGACATATTTAAAAGGAATTTTGAAAAAGGAAATATGAATATCAAATATCAGGTATTACAGGATGCTGTTGATATGGGGATCGACGGAATGGAATCCCTTTTTATTGAAGCAATCACCTATGTCCTTAATAATATAGATCAGGTTGATAGAGAAGATACCCTCGTACGGATCGCGGATATTACAATACGTCAGATTCACTCGATGAACTACACACAAGCCCTGGATAGAATGTGGAAATTATTTATTGGGATTTCCCATACCGAACTAAAGATAAACATACTCCTCGCCTTCGGTGATATGGGGAAAGACAATCCTTCACTTATTGATAAAATGAACAAATGGCTTAATTCCCGGAACGATATATTCCTTACGGGAAGAACTCAGGATATCCAGGTTATCATCGCATGTATCCAGGCCCTTGGAAAAATTGGCGACTCCTCATCCTTCCTTCCTATATTCACTGCAATGGTGCTAAAATACTCTGCCCTTGTAAATAGTACTGCCCAACAGGCCCTTAGTTTAATAAAAGGTGATATCCCCCGGCTTTATATGGGTGTGATTATGGAGGGTCGATACGCTGAAAAAAAAGAGGCTCTTTTTTACAGTTTAAAAGCGGCAAATCTGTCAGATGAGCAAAAATGCAGGGTTGCGGAATTCGCCCTGAATAGTGCACTTCATTCTTCACCGGGAGAACCGGAAGATAAACTTATTCTCCTGGAAATCCGTTATATCGCTGTCAATTTCTTAGGTGAAAAAAACTGGACTCAAGGAACCGATTTGGTAATTGAACATTTTAACCAGGCCGTATTTGATTATGACAATAGAAGAGTGGAAAAATCCTATCTTTTAAAAGCCATCCAGGGTCTTGGCAACATGAAATCTCATGAAGCCGCAAAACGATTGACCCTGTATTTAGAGCTCATCAACTCATTTACGGAAAATGACAAGATATATGATGAACAGATCGTACTTTCAGTCATCTATGCCCTCTCGACATTAGGAGATAGAACCGCGAGTGCTGCGCTCCTCTACACAAAGTATCTTGACTACAGCTCGAATGTAAAACAAGCAGCCCAGGATGCTTTACGGGAGTTACGATAGTGTTTTGACCATCATAGCAAAGCACAAGTATAAAACAGGAAGTATATGATTATCCGGAACATCTCTTTTTTCGTCATATTTTCACTCGCCCTTGTTTTCACACTTTATGTTGCCGATATCCGGGGAATTTCGATGTTCCTCGTATGCCTGGCAGTCATCTCTGCGGGGAGCGGGGTCACCTTCCTTGCTCCGGATTTTACCATAAAGCTAAAACAGAGAGGATTCCTGTTTATTGCTTTTGCTATCGGTGTTTCCTTTGGTTTTTCTTTATCAGCACGTATGCATCTTCAGACCATGAAAGTGTTTACAGGAATTGAATTGACAAAGGTCACCTCCTTTACCGGTGTGTGTATAAAAGACAGTGTTCCGGGCGCGAAAAACGGCTTTATCCATTATTTGGAGCTTACATCTGTTAGCTCATCAATCCTTGATGCATCTGCAAATGCAAGAGGTATAGTAATGGTACTATCTGAAAATGGAAGACCTTTCCATACCGGCGAAATGATAACCGTTAACCGTTCGTGCACCCCTGCCGATTTCAGACCGGATATTAATTTTATATGCCGGGCAAAGGAACATGAAATGAGGCAAACCGGGTATTCCTGGTGTGTGTTCCGTGCGAGAAAAGATATCCTTCTGGGGCTGATGGCGATCATAAAAAAAATGGGATTTCCCGCGTCCACACTTTTCGAGGCCCTTTTTCTCGGAAAACGGGAAAACCTTCCCGCCCCTCTTTACCAGGGGTTTGAACAGACCGGTACACTCCATATCCTTGCACTCTCAGGACTTCATGTGGGAATCATTTATTCTTTTTTAAGTATTCTGCTTTTTCTCCTCCCCGGGAAATGGTTGAAATATATGGCAGGAAGTATTGTTGTTCTGTTCTATCTTTTCCTCGTGGGACCGAGGCCCTCTCTTCTCCGGGCTTCGGTCATGCTTATGATCTTCGGCCTTGGATTTCTTCTCTCTTTGGAAAGGGAACCACTTAATCTTCTCGCCATATCCGCCTTTATCATTCTCATGATAGATCCTTTTTCCGCCTTTTCCCTCTCATTTCAACTTTCTTTCCTCGCTTTGGCAGGGATCTTTATTATGGGGCGTCCAATAGCCGCACTCATACGGCCGTATCTTCCCTCGTTTGTTGCACTCCCCCTCGCCTTCTCCTTCGGAGCCCAGATAATGACCGCACCCATCGCCCTGGCAAGCTTTGGCATAATATATCCGGCGGGGATTATTGTGACACTGCTCCTTCTTCCGGTCATCACGGTATTTTTAATCGGCGGGATTATTTTTCTTTTTCTTTTCGCCCTTCCCGTCCCGTTTTTACAGGAATTGGGAAGATTATTCTTTTCTTTTCTCTACCGGGTTATTTTTATTGTTACCTCTGCATTTAAATCTATTCCCGGCATCTCTTTTGAATGGAAATGGTGGTATATACTCTTTTTCTTAATTGTTTTATTCCCCTTTTTATTCACAATCCGGTTCATAAAAAATAAAATAAATAAAAGGTTGGCAACGTCACTATGAATTATAATTCACCCTCGGAGATTAAAAGTATACTCACCTCTTCCAATATTGCATTAAAAAAAAGGTGGGGTCAGAATTTTCTTATCAGTTCTGCGGTAAGAGAAAAAATAATTGAACTGACGACACCCCGCAAAGGAGAACTTATATGGGAAATCGGTCCCGGACTTGGAGCCATGACACTCCCCCTCCTAAGGTCCGGAGCACGGGTCATGGCTTTTGAGATTGACTGGGGGATGATCCGTTTTTTGGAAGAACATTTCAAAACGTATCCGGAACTCAGGATTATACAGGGCGATGTCATAAAAACCTGGGAATCCGTATATGTTGAATCCGGACGACCGGATAAAATTATGGGCAATCTTCCCTATTCTTCCGCTTCCGTCATCATCGCTTCATTTATTAAAAAAGGTTGCATCCCTCCCGCCACCGTATTTACAATTCAGCGGGAACTCGCCCAGAGGATGGCGGCTTCCCCGGGAACGAAAAACTATTCCTCCTTTTCGATTCTCTTTCAATTTGCTTTTTCAATCGCAGAGAAGCAGGATATTCAGCGGGGTTCATTCTACCCTGCCCCGGATGTTGTCTCATCCCTTGTGAAGGCGGTCCCGGCTCATTATGACACCATGCCCATAGACCGTGAATTCTTTTTTCATGTCATAAAGATCAGTTTTTCATCGAGGCGGAAAACACTTTTGAACAATCTTCTGGCAGACAAGAAAGTGAAAGAGTATTCCGTGGTTGATCCCAAACATGCGATAGAGAAGATCGGATTTACCCCCGGAACACGGGCGGAAGAATTGAGGGTGGAAGATTTCATCGGCCTTTCGAATAGTTTTAGTACGGCGAAGGGTGTAGTAAAAGAGTAAAGACCACCTGCAAAGTATATTCCGTGAACAACAGCAGCTTTCAGAGACATTCCCTCATAATTAACTATCTTCGCTTTTGTTAAATACCTCATATATATCGCCTAAGGTATTAATAAGTGATGTTGCGGATAATGGTACTTTCTTATTAAATGTCCTTTGTAATTTTAATCCTAAGGTCATCGCTCCTAACGAATCAATTCCAATATCATCGTAGATATTTGTATCTTTATTCATCTTATCTTCATCCAGGCCTAATAAAGCACAGACCTCTTTAATAAATTCGTCCCAATTAATTTGTTTCATTTATCATTCCTCCCATTGTATCAAGTTCTTTTAAAGACATTTCTTTTAATAGTTCAAAGTTAACTTTTCCGGCGCCCGGATTTACAGGTATTTCCTCAATAAAGACAACGTTATCCGGCACCATATAAGCAGCTAAATTTTCTCTGCAAGCTTTTATGATCTCACCCTCTGTTATTTGAGAACCTTCCGCCGGAACAACATAAACCCATATCATTTCTCCATAAAGCTCATGAGGGACACCAATGACGGCAACATTAATAATTCCCGCAACTTTTTCAACAACCTCTTTTATTATAAGAGGTGAAACACTTCTTCCCCCTCTCTTTATAACATATTTTTTTCTCCCTAATAAAGCTATTTTATCAGACCTGAGTTTTTTGACATGGTCACCGGTTTTAAACCAGCCGTCCCGATAGGCTTTGGCGTTTTCTTCGTCATTTCCAAGGTAACCACGGATACTGCTGTTGCCGCGCATTCTTAATTCACCTTCCTCACCGACAGAGCATGGGATATCTTCCTGATTAAAAACCTCTATCTCATTACCAATATCAGGTACAAGTGTCAGTTCATTTGATGGAGAGGAAAGCTCCTGCTCATTATTTGCCTTCCATGTCATAAAAATATTTGTTGTTTCAACCAACCCATATCCGTTCCCTGCCCTTGTAATATGCGGAAATTTTTCTTTTAAGCGAAGAATCAACTGATTGGAAAAAAAATCCATTCCTGATAAAACTCGGTTAACGGATGATACGTCAAACTCTGCCGCCATCGGCAGCCTTAAGATTCTTTCAAGGTAAGCCGGAGGAGCGGCGATGGAATCTGCTTTATATTGCCGGATTAATTCCAGAAATTTTACCGGTGACATATTATCGGAAAAAATACAGGAAACCCCGGCTGATACCATGCCTAATATGACAAGAATACCGGGAGATGAGAAAGGGAAAGCCAGCATACAGGAATACCCCTCTTTTCCATCATACTGTATGGGCATTGATAATTCTATAGAAGCTTTTAAGGATGCAGCCCCATTTTTTTGAGTGAATAAGACGGCTTTCGGTATACCTGTTGTACCTGAGCTGGAGGCCATCATCAGAGGTAATTCTTCCTCTACGGTATCTAAAACAGACTCCTCCAAAGTCAATTGCTCATTGGTCTGTAAAAATGATCCGTCACTTTCCATGCATTCGTCTGTCGTAACAACTTTGATTGATGTTTTCATCTGGTTACAGGCATCTTTTAAGGCTTTACTTTGAGAAGAATCAGTAACAATTAATTTCACTCCCGAACTAAGGAAAATTCCTACTCTCCCGACAGGAGGGATCATATGGAATAGAGGAACGGAACAAACCCCCATCCTGCATAATGCAATTGCAATATACATTGCATCGGGACTATTGGGGAATGTATAACCGACCACATCTCCTTTTTTAATCCCTAATCTCTGTAAATTCATGATAAACATATCAGTTTGTTTATTTATTTTTTTTACATCAATTTTCTGCTCATTAAATGTGAATGCCGTCCATGAAGGATCCTTTTTTAATAGATTATCAATTATTATTGATGTAAATGTATTTTGGTTGTGAATACCTATCATCATCTTCTCCTTTTATTTGTTTCCCGGATATTTTATGGAATTCATCAAAATAGAGACTCGTTTATGACATCAACATTAATATGATATTTTATTTGAATTCTATAAAAGTCTTTTAAATTGAATTTTACCTATATCCTTCGGAATACTGTCTACTATAGTGAATTCATCCGGA
>JAFGRV010000253.1 GCA_016934975.1 Spirochaetales bacterium
ATCATAATAAAATTCTCACTGTTGCTGAAGTAATGGACGAACTTATTAGATTATGTAAAGAAATTGTAGAAATGGACAGTGAAGCAAAAGACCTTGGGTTAACTGAGTTTGAATATGCTTTTTATACTGCTGTAGCAGATAATAAAAGCGCCAGAGAATTGATGCAGAAAGATAAACTCAGAGAATTAGCAGTCGTCCTTACGGAAAGAGTTAGGAAAAATGCTTCTATAGACTGGACCATAAAAGAGAGCGTAAGAGCAAAGCTTAAAGTAATCATTAAGAGAACCTTGCGCCAGTTTGGATACCCACCGGATATGCAAAAACTTGCGACAGAAACAGTTTTAAAACAAGCTGAATTAATCGCAAGCGAGATAACTGGTGAATGACGAACGCCTTCCCACGGCCAATACTCCGGCTGGAGAGGGGCGGAAATTGGATGCAAACCCTTTGTCTTACGTTGTCCCAACCTTCCAGGATCACAAACTACTTCCGAATCAAACTTGTCGGGTGAAAGCCTGCACAATTAGAAAACGTAAATTTGTAAGATAAAAAATCATAATGTTGGTCTCTGTCCCCCTAAAATATGTGCTCTTGAGGAATTTGCGCTCTAATGCAAATTCCGCTTGACATAACAGGCCCCGACAGGCTAGAGTAAACTCATGATTATTGTATTACACCATGGAATAAAAGAACAAGAGAAGCAGGCAATCCGGTCTAATCTGGAAAATAAAGGATTTACCATCCGGGAAATTATCGGTGAAGAAGAAACTATTTTTGGTGCTGTCGGTGTTGTTTCCATCGATGTCCGGGAAGTGGAGCTTTTACCCGGTGTTTCACGAGTCATTCCCATCACCAAACCTTATAAACTTGTTTCCAGGGAGTTTAAAAAAGATGATACCATTGTACCGGTGGGCCCGATAAAAATAGGGGGCAAGCGGATTGTTGTTATCGCCGGGCCATGTGCCATAGAGTCCAGAGAGCAGATTTTCGAATCGGCATATAAAGTGAAAGACTCCGGAGCTGTTATGTTACGGGGTGGTGCATATAAACCAAGGACTTCTCCTTATTCTTTCCAGGGTTTGGAGGAAAAAGGTCTTAAATTTTTAAAAGAAGCGGGTGAAGCCACCGGAATGCCGGTGATTTCAGAAATAGTCGCGACGGAACAGGTTTCCATGATGAAAGACTATGTGGACATGATACAGATCGGCGCCCGGAATATGCAGAACTTCGAACTCTTAAAACGGGTCGGCCCCATACAAAAACCGATTCTCCTGAAGAGGGGATTTGCCGCAACAATACAGGAACTCCTCATGGCAGCAGAATATCTCGTTGCTCATGGTGCGGAATATGTGATTTTTTGTGAACGGGGAATCAGGACGTTTGAGACATATACAAGAAATACCCTGGATATCTCGGCAATACCGGTGATAAAAACCCTGAGCCATTTTCCTGTCATGGTTGATCCGAGTCATGCGACAGGGATACGGGAAAAGGTGAGTCCCATGGCCCTTGCCTCGGTTGCCGCAGGTGCGGACGGTGTTGTCGTTGAAGTGCATCCCGATCCGGACAATGCCCTTTCCGACGGTCCGCAGTCCCTTTATCCCGAACAATTCGAGAAACTCATGCGTGATATTCAGGCTCTTGCCCCTGTTTTAGGCAAAGAGATATCGCGTCTTCCGGATAAAGCTATCAGTATTACTTTCCGGAGAGAAAGCAAGAAGATAGACCATAAGGGGAAGTTAAAGGTTTCTTTTCAGGGTGAGCGCGGAGCCTTTTCAGAAAAAGCGATTTATAGCTATTTTGAGGAAGAGGTCACCCTGGTTCCCTGTACAGAGTTCAGGAATGTATTTAATTCCGTTCTGGAGGGAAAAAGTGATATTGGTGTTATTCCCCTGGAAAACTCACTCTCGGGATCAATACATCAGAATTATGATCTCCTTCTTCAATTTCCCGATATTAATATTATCGGGGAAAAAAAGATCAGAATAATCCATAATCTCATTGCCCTTCCCGGTGCAGATCTAAATGAAATAAAAAGGGTTTATTCACATCCACAGGGATTAGCGCAATGTGCAAAATACCTTGAAAATTTTCCCGGATGGGAAAAAGTGGCCTATTCCGACACAGCCGGGTCTGTGGCGTTTATCGCGAAAACAGGGGATAAAATGAACGCGGCAATCGCGAGTGAAGAAGCAGCCAAGGTATACGGGATGCACATTTTAAAAGCAAGTATTGAAACAAATGCTCAAAATTACACACGTTTTGGCGTTATCGCACGGCCGGAAACTGTAAAAGTAGAAAATCCGGAAAAAGCCTCCTTTGTGTTTTCTACAATTGACAAACCGGGGGCGCTGTACCTTGTATTAAAAATACTGATGGAACATTCAATCAATATGAAGAAATTGGAATCAAGACCAATCCCGGGAAAGCCCTGGGAATATATGTTTTATGTTGATGTTGAAGTACCGGAGAATATATCGATTTTTAATAACTGTATTGATCAATTAAAAAACGAAACGGAAGAATTCAGATTACTCGGGATGTATCGTATTTAGTAAATATAACCATTTAATGTAAATATAACCATTTAATGTAAATGGAACTATTGGGCTCCCTCAAATTTAATTCCAAGACGCTTCAATTGCTCTATTTCTTCTTTTGCGGATACATATTCATGTTTTTTCTTATTTGCTTTCACCGTACTGTTTTTTATTGCATTAAGTTCAAGATTAATTGTTCTGACCTTGTATCGTCTTTCTTTGGGTATTTCGGTTTTAAAGAAATCATTAAACCCCATAAGCTGTCTGTGCATGATGTGAAGGGTCGCAAGGTTTCTGTTCAGGTATTCATATAATTTTTCTTCGGTTGCCGATTCAAGTTTACTATATGTTGAACTCGCTCTATTCATGATGGCTGAATAAAACCGCACTTTTTTATTTAAATCATCTATAAATTCCGTAAAATTGATACGTTCCGTCCTGGTGGAAGATGTATTCACATCAAAATATTCAATATCATACACGAGTGATGGTTCTTTGCCCTTAAAAAGCTTTCTAAACCACTTTACTATTTTTGCGATAATATTTTTTTTTCTGCTTTCGTAAGCAGAATGATTTTCAGTTAATTTTACAATTGTATCTTTTATATGGAACCCTGAACTTGCCACAAGACGCAAGCCCTGGAGGAGAATCGGTTTAAAATCCTTTATTTTTTTTTCGATCTGCGGTTTTTTTTCTTTTACTTTGAGCCTTGCAAGAATAGCTTTATGAAGAGCATCCTTTTTATCCGAATAATCTTCTTCAAGTATTTCTTTAATAAGATCCGGATAAAAGGATTTATTCGAAATAAATTTCGGAAAAATGCTTTTGATCGCTTTTATTGCCCCATCCGGATTCCCTGCTAAGACTTCCAGGTCTTTTTCAATATTGGGGAGAACAAATTTCCGTACCTCGTATTTATAAATTTCCCGAACAATAATGATAAGGTCTTCCAGAAGTGCATAAATTTGCCGTACATTTTTTTCAATCTGACCACAGGAATCTACAATTATTTGTGTTGATACTTTGTCCGAACCTAATTTGATTTTTTGTAATGCCTCACCGATGAATCGTGTGGGAGGATTTGTCGAAGAAGGTGAAATATTGAGCCAGTTTATATATTTCATGAGACCTATGATTTTTTTTAGATCTTTTATACTAAGAGTATCAAGACTAAGCTGGAAATAGGTATTAAGAAATTCAATCTGGGTGTGAAAATTGGAGATACGGTGACTCATATCTTCCTGAAATCCGGATTCGATGATAGGATCGGAAGAAGGAATTTTTATTGTGGTTATTTTATCATCATCTTTATACGGATCCTGCTGAATAAGGGCTTTTCTCATTAAAATATTGTACAAATTTTGAAAGTATGTCTGAAAAATACTCAACAGTTCTTTCAATTTTGCGATCGTTGTCCTCTCTGCGAGTTCTTTTCGTTGTATAATTGCAACTTCCAATTGATTAAAAAAAGTTTCATTATCACTCATATGTCATTACCATACACTTCCATTTCCGGAATAATCAAGACCTTTTAATTTTTGCAAAAATTATTTTTCCTGCAAATCTTTCTATTACCCTCATTTTCGGCAAAAGCTAAATGAACAATTAGTCAAATGAAAAAATCTCCGGGGCTTCACACTTTTTTTTTGCACCCTGAGAGTGTTTTGACCATTTTATTTTACTCATACATTGAGACATGACAGAGTCAAAAAAAGAGTAAATTTGTCAAAACAGTTCAGCTTTGGCCAGTATATAAAGTAAATTTAAGATTATGAAAAATCATAATAGATTAAAAAAATACCAGTCAAAGCACTCGTCATAATTATAGAAGAAAACAGGATTTCAATCAATGTTTTTGTGTGTATTTATTTTTATTGAAAGAGTAAAAGTGAAAAAGAGATTGAATATATTGCAAAATCGATATAAATTAATATATCATATATAGTAGTGAATGGAGATAAAAATGAACAATAAATATATCTATTTTATAATTATTCCCGTCTGTATTCTTATTCTTTTATTTGCATGTTCAGGGAAACAAGATGATAGTGCTGTCATTAAATTTAAAACAGAGATTTACAATTTTGGAACAGTGAATGAAGGTGATGTTGTTGAATATACCTTTGTTTTTAAAAATAATGGGAAAGAAAATATCCTTATCACCGGTGTACGTCCGACCTGCGGGTGTACTGTTGCCGGTGAATATGACAAGGAAGTTAAGCCCGGTGAATCGGGGAATATTCCAATCAACCTTAAAACGAATGGATATCAGGGAGAAATGAGCAAGGTTGTCAGAGTATCAACGAATGTTCCCGGAAAAGAAGAAATCGTTCTTACTTTACGGGGCAAGGTGTATACACCGATTACTGTTGCTCCGAAAATGCTCTGGCTTGGACAGGTTCAAAAATCGGAATTGTCACTTTCCGGTTTTTTTACCATTACAAATAATGCAAAGACTCCTTTAAAAATAACCGATATTATCCCATCTGATGACAAGACAATTGTTACGATGAAAACTATCAAAGCGAACCAGATCTATCAGATCGACATTCTTGTAAAACCACCCTTTCAGGAAGGGAAAGTGAATGAAAATGTAGTGATTAAAACAGATAATCCTGATAGAGAGACCCTCACCGTACAATATTCTTATAATGTCCAGTCGGAGGTTTTTGTCTATCCCCAAACTCTCACCATAGAACCGGGTCCGATACAAAATGCTTTGGAGAAAGTAATTCGAATCGAAAGTTATAACACACAACCGATTTCCGTTATTAATCTCCAATTTGTCGGAAAGACCGTCAATTACAACATCGAGGAATTGGCTCCGGAAAAAACATATGTAATAAAACTATTGTTCCCTGCCGGTTTTGAGCTTAAGGAAAAGGAAATAATGGTGCTCACCTTCCAAATAAAAAAGGGGAGAGATATTACTGTTTATAATATTCCAATACACTCCGAGGCTGTAAATAAATAATAAGAAGGTTTTCCGGAATGTGCGATTTACTGTTCGATATCGTACACTGAGTGTATGGTTTTATAACAATTCAGCCGGCTGAAAGAATACTATCTCCGGAATTTATAGAGATTATTTTATTTTTGGCCATATTGCATGATTTTTTCAGTTTTTTAATCCCGGATTCGTCTCAAAATCGGTTATTTTCTTGACTCCTTTTCTATTAATTGACTTGGTATACTTCTTGCTTTTTATATGTGGAGTGTCATGAAAAGAATGATGAAGTCAATTACAACCATCAATCTTATGTAAAGTGATTTTTTGAATTTTCCTGGTAAACAATTTCTTTGTGTTATGAGAAATGACAGAGAGTTAAAAAAGGAGTATAAACCATACTATAAGGAAAATAGAAGTGATTAAAACAATTGATATGGAGAAAATATATAGATCAGAGGAGATTGATACACAAGCCCTGGATAAAGTGAACCTTGAGATCTCGAAAGGAGATTTTGTAGCGATTATGGGGCCCTCGGGATGCGGAAAATCGACCCTTTTAAATCTCCTGGGACTCCTTGACACACCAAGTGCGGGAAAATATTTTTTTATGGGAAAAGACGTTACCTCCTTTTCTGAGAAACAACGTGCTTTATTACGTAAAGGTACCATCGGATTTGTGTTTCAGAGTTTTAATCTTATCGAAGAGCTTACGGTATTTGAAAATATCGAATTACCTCTTTTATACATGAGATACGCAAAGCATAAGCGGATAAAAAGGGTTGGGGAGATAATGGATAGACTCACCATCGCCCACAGGAGGAATCATTTCCCTCATCAGCTTTCCGGGGGGCAGCAGCAACGGGTCGCTGTTGCACGGGCAGTGGTAACGAAGCCGGAGATTATTCTTGCAGATGAACCGACCGGGAATCTTGACTCCCGGAACGGGGAAGAAGTAATGCAAATCTTGTGTGAATTGCACGAAAAGGGAACAACCCTTGTTATCGTGACGCATGCTCAGGAATATGCCTTCTATGCGGAAAGAATAATTTATCTGCTCGACGGCCATATTGTCGCGGAAAATAGCTGATTATCTTTGGTGAAAAATAATTATTCTTTCACCTCAATGATCAGAGAAAGGTATACCATATGAAAGAAAAAGCCGGAAAAATCCTTATTATAGATGATGATGAAGATGTTCTCATCGCCGCACGACTATTTTTAAAGCAGCATAATTTTTATGCAGTAACGGACAAAGATCCTCAACATATTCCGCAGTTGTTAAAGGATGAAAATTTTGATGTTATCCTCCTTGATATGAATTTTATTCAGGATGTGACAAGTGGTGAAGAAGGTTTTTTTTGGTTAAGAAAAATACTGGAAATCGAGCCTTCAGCAGTGGTTATCCTTATTACTGCCTATGGAGATGTTGAAATGGCGGTAAAAGCGATAAAAGCCGGGGCAACGGATTATGTATTGAAACCATGGCAGAATGAAAAACTTCTCTCTACAATTGTCGTCGCCATTTCTTTACGACGTTCACGTCTGGAGGCAAATAAATTAAAGGAGCAGAAAAAGCGTCTCAGTGAAGATATTGACCAGCATTTTCATGATATGATAGGAACAAGCTCTTTGATGCAGCAGGTATTTACCACAATTCGAAAGGTTGCTGAAACGGATGTCAGTGTTTTGATTCTCGGAGAGAATGGGACCGGTAAGGAATTAGTTGCCCGTGCCCTTCACCGGCAATCGCGTAGAAATAATGAGGTGTTCATCGCGGTTGATATGGGGGCTATCCCCGAAACATTATTCGAGGAAGAATTCTTCGGGCATATAAAAGGTACCTTTACCGATGCCAAAGAAAGCAGAGCCGGAAGATTCGAGGTTGCCTCCGGGGGTACGCTCTTTCTTGATGAAATCGGAAATGTTCCCTTTGCGATGCAGGCAAAACTTTTAAAAACCCTTGAAGACAGGGAAATAACCAGGCTTGGTTCTCATAAACGGGAACCTATTGATATCAGACTTATTTGTGCGACAAACATGCCTATTTATGAAATGGTATCTTCGAAAGAGTTTCGTCAGGACTTGCTTTATCGAATTAATACCGTTGAGATCCGTCTGCCGCCTTTGCGTGAACGGAGAGAGGATATCCCTCAATTGGTCGATCATTTCATCGGGGTGTTTGCTAAGAAATATAAATCCCCGGTAAAAAAAATAAGCCCCGGAGTGTTTGCACGGTTTAAGGCATATAACTGGCCGGGAAATGTCCGTGAATTAAAACATGCCATTGAACGGGCAGTTATTCTGAGTGATTCGACATTTTTAACGGAAACCGATTTCTTTTTCCCCGATGCACTGCCGGGGGAGAATACAATGGCTCCCGAATCGTATCATCTTGAGACCATGGAAAAGCTTTTTCTCCAAAAAGCATTAAGCAAGTATAGCGGAAATATTACACAGGCAGCAAAGGAGCTCGGCCTTACCAGAACATCCTTATATCGTAGAATGGAAAAGTATGGTATTAAATAATTTTCGTCTTCAATGCATTATAAGGGTCCTCCTATTGGGCTTATCGGTCTTTCTTTTTTTTTATGTTGCTATGAATACGAATTATATTGTGGCGATAATTGTCTTAGGTGTTCTTCCCTTCTGGCAGATTTTTCTTCTCCTCCGGTTTATAGAGATTTCCAACCGAAATCTTAAGCGTTTCTTTGAGTCGATTCAGTATTCGGATTTTTCCACAACTTTTAAAGGTAATTATAACGATCCCTCGCTCCGTGGTCTGAATAGCGCCTTAAATTCGGTTATTGAAGATTTTAAAAAAGAGCGTGAGCAGCGGGAAGAACAATATCGTTACCTTCATACTATTGTGCAGAATATCGGCGTTGGTGTCATTATTGCGGATGAAAACGGAGGAGTTGAACTTATTAATAGAGAAGTGAAACAATTGCTGAAACTTCAGAAGCTTACTCATCTGTCTCAACTGGAATATGTAAATCATGATATGTTTTCACAGATTATTGAGATGAAAAGTGGCGAAAGATCTCTTATTTCCATAAAAGAAGAGGATTATTTTCTCCAGATTTCGATTACGATGAAAGAATTTGTTCTTCATCAGAAAAGGTACAAGCTTATATCTTTAAAAAATATAAGAAAAGAACTTGAAGACAAAGAGATGGATGCCTGGCAGAGTCTCATCCGGGTACTCACCCATGAAATTATGAATTCCATCACCCCCATCTCATCACTTGCCGAGACCGCTAATGCATTATTGAAGGAAATGGTTTTATGTGAATCGAGCACGCTGCTTGAGAAAAAGGAAACCATGGAAGATGTGTGTGAAGCGATTGATACGATTGAAAACCGGAGTAAAGGTCTTATTCATTTTGTAAATAATTACCGGAAACTTTCCCGGTTGCCTATCCCGGCGCTTAAACTCATCCCGGTTTCGGAATTGATATACAGGGTACAGAATCTTATGAGTCCCCAGGTAAAACAGAAACATATACAACTGCTTCTTAATATCAAGGATGTGCATCATGCTCAACTCCTGGCGGATCCGACGCTGATCGAACAGGTACTCATCAACCTTATTAAAAACGCGATCGAGGCCCTTTCGACAACAAAAAATCCGTGTATTGAGATTGCCGCATTTTTAAATAACAGGGGAAGAATCGTATGTCAGGTAACGGATAATGGCCCCGGAATAAAGGAAGAAGTTCTTGAAAAAATATTTATACCTTTTTTTACGACAAAGGAAAAAGGATCGGGGATCGGATTGAACATCTCCCGGCAGATTATGTGGATGCATGGGGGTATTCTGACAGCCACTTCCATTCAGGGTAAAATGACGACATTTACCCTTCGGTTTTAATATAGAGTTGATACCGGTTATATTTTCTGCTATGCTCTTGGTGTTTTGACCATAATAATAATGTTTACAATTTAAAAATAGTGAACAATTAAAAAGAGGAGGCAGAAGCGGCAGTATGAAGAATATAAGAATAGGAACATGCAGTTGGAAATATCCTTCCTGGCAGGGGATAGTATATTCTTCGGAAAATGACATTAATTATCTCTCCGAATATGCTCAAAAGTATAATACCGTCGAGATCGACCAATGGTTCTGGTCCCTCTTCGGGGAAAAAAAAGTGGTACTTCCTCAACAGGCGGTTGCCCGGGAATATGCACAGTCTGTGGGAGATGATTTTCTGTTTACCATAAAAGTTCCGAATAGTATCACCCTGACTCATGAATATAATAAAAAAAAATCAGATCCCTTGCGTCAGAACCCCCACTTTTTATCGGCAGAGCTCTTTGAAGGGTTTTTAGCGGGTATAGCGCCGTTAAAAGATAAAACAGGGCTCCTGATGTTCCAGTTTGAATACCTTAATAAAAAGAAGATGGCCTCTCAAAGTGAATTCCTGGATTTGTTAAAGGCTTTTATAAAAAAGCTTCCCAAAGATTATTCATATGGAATCGAGATCCGGAATCCCAATTATCTTAATGATGGTTATTTTAAATTCCTCCAAAGCGAACATTGCGCCCATGTATTTCTCCAGGGCTATTATATGCCGGATATTTTTTCACTTTATAACCGGTTTAAGGACTATATCCATGATACTGTTGTTATCCGGCTCCATGGACCCGGGCGTGAAGATATGGAAAAAAACACCGGCAAAGTGTGGAACCGGATCGTCGCAAGTAAAGATGAAGAAATCACCTCCTTAATCGATATCTTAAAGGATTTGGAAAAACGACATGTGAATGTGTTTGTGAATGTGAATAATCATTACGAGGGATCGGCTCCCTTAACAATTAAAAAAATATTCGATGGTCTTTAGGAGAAAATATGAAAGAAAACAACCTTTTTAGAAAAATTCAGGCCTGGCCATATACTATCCGGATTGGGATCACGATACCTGCTTTTATTTTTCTTTTTATCGGTATGAACCATGAAAGTATCTGGCTGATGTAAAGTTTTATTATCATTTTTATATTTATTTCTCCGATATTTTAAAATATTACCATAATGTGGTTGAAAATGCTACCATTTTATGGTAGTATATATGTGGAGGATTTATATGCATGCATTAAATATAAGAAATATTGAAGACCCGGTTTATAATTTTCTCAAAAAAGAATCAAAGGAAAAGGGAATGAGCATTAATAAACTCATTTTGAATATTTTAGATAAGGTGTCTGCTCATAAAGGTGAGGATGAATATCATGATCTGGATGATTTCTTTGGTACCTGGTCAGATGAAGAATGTAACGCAATACTGGAAGTATCCGGGGAATTAAGAGCCATAGATGAAGAGTTGTGGAAGTGAGAAAAGTTCTTATTGATACCAATATTTATAGTGATGCATTCCGTGGAGACCCAAAGGCTATATCCATTTTACAACATACTGAATTGATTCTTCTCTCGCCTGTAGTTGTTGCCGAACTTTTAGCCGGTTTTAAACGGGGAACCAGGGAAGATGAAAATGTAAAACAACTCAAAAGTTTTTTATTAAGAGACAGGGTCTGTGAAATTCCAATTACATCTGAAACATCAGGTTTTTATGCCTTTCTTGTCACCACCCTTAAAGCAAAAGGAACCCCTGTTCCTACTCATGATATCTGGCTCGCGGCCCAGGCCATGGAAAATGGAGCAGCTTTGGCCACAAGAGACAGCCATTTTAAGAAAATACCGGGTATTATTCTCAGGTCATAGTGTTCGGAATGGTTGTTTAAGAAGGAAATAACACTTGCCTAATCCAGCACATCTATCAATTCATAATACGCAGGTTTTGGGAAATAATTTTCATCGAAAAGGAGTGCCTTGTCATAGCCTTCGAAAAAATCCGGTATCCAGGAATATTTGTCCGAGACTCCCCAGGTCACAAAACAGGTGACTTCGGGGTAGTCCAGGGCGATCTGCATGAGGTTTGCATAGATTAAGGCTTGATGATCGAGTTTTGTCTGGGTGACAGTTCCGGATATTCGAACATCAATTTCCGTAAAATGAACTTCCAGCCCAAGGGCAACATACCGGTCGATATTTGCCCGGATGTTCGTATAGTCCGGGTTATATTCTTCTAAAAGATGGAGCTGAAATCCCACACCGTCTATGGGAACTCCTTCACCTACCCATCCGTCAATCAGGTTATAGAGGGCATCTGCTTTGGTCTGTCCCATGGTCTCGTTGGAATAGTCATTTATAATAAGAAGAGCATCCGGATCGACAGTGTGTGCCCGGTTAAAGGCCTCGATAATAAGGGAATCGTCCGTGGGGGTATCTGCCCAGATCGAATAGCCGGAGGAATCAGGAGTTTCATTGTTATTTCTAAGGCCCGTTCCATCATCCTTGATGATTTCATTGACCACATCCCAGGAATGTATCTTTCCTTTATAATGAGTGACGACCGTATCGATATGGGATTGGAGCACTGTTTCCAGTTCCGAATAATTTTTTGCTTTCATCCAATCGGGCACCTGGTTATGCCATAATAAAGCATGTCCCCTTACTTCCATATTATTAGTTTCGGCCAGGCTGATAATCGCATCTCCGCCGTTCCAGCTATAAGTATTTTCCGATGGATGGATGGGTCCCATTTTCATCGCGTTTTCCGCGACCATCATATTAAACTCTTCTTTTAAGGTTGTATTATAATTTGTTTCATTAAAATGATCGGGATTCACGGCAGCCCCAATATAAATTCCCCGGGCTGTTGCATAGGCTCGTAAACTTTTCGCTTCCGCATTCAAATCATCTATATAGTAGTAATAATCCCGGCCCGGACCAGTGGAGAAGCCTACCTTTGCTCCGATTCCGGTAACAGCGGTATAAACCTGTTCCGGAGATCCTCCTGTGGAATCATATCCCCAGGTTTCCGTTCCGGTTATATAGGTATCTACATCAAAGATGATATCATTCCAGGTATCATAGGTGATGGAAAAAGCAGAGCTCTGGACATTATCGCCGGCGCTGTTTTGTAACGTCACTTGTATGTAATCACCGCCGCCTTCCGGAGGGGCGGGGACGAATACGGAAACCGTCATGACTACCCGGGAAAAATCCTGTGGAGAAAGATCCAGAGTATCATCGAGCTTTATCACGACTTTCTGGGATGAATACTCTTCGGTCCCGAGGGCCCCCATAATTTTCAGCGATTGTGTCCCGGTTTTAGCCTGTTCCGTGGAAGTCTCGCAGGTGCCGTCTGTTGTCCCGCCTTCTGCCAGGACATCGACAGCTTCCCCGATTATCCAGGTCTCGATATCCGTATCAGCCTCAAAAGTAAATGACAGGTGAATGGAGGGGGATTCATCCCCGGGGATAGAATCGGGTTTTGGGCAACTGAGAAGACCAAAAAGTAATATAAGAAGTATTACTATAATTGAAACATATTTATTCATTTGTTTATCCTTTTCTCCGGTGAATGAAACGTCTATACTTTAAGATAGTAAAAATGAGCATGTTTTTCTATATAAAAAGAAATAAAGATTGTTTTAATGACTGAATTATAAGGTTTTATTAGAAATGAGGGGCCCTCTGTGTCAGGAGCAGTGTGTTGTCCTGTGGTGGGGATGAACCGGCGGGTGCCCGGTGAATTGACATGTTGTTATCAATAGAGAGAGTGCCGGTTCATTACTTTGAGTACATTAATTACATCGAAAGAAAATGAACCGGTAATTCCAGGCTATGTCACTCTCTCCTTAACTGGCTTTTACTCTTTTTCGATTCCGGGAATATCCCCGGAAACGCCCCGGTCGGCTTTGTCTCTCAATTTTCTGTTCGGCATCATAGTTAAAACCACTGATGGTGCGGCAAATTAATTCAACTCCCACTTGACGCTCCAGGGTATGGACGATTTTTAAGTCATCTTTGCATACAAAAGTAAATGCTTCGCCTGTACATTTTGCTCTTCCTGTTCGTCCTGTCCGGTGGGTGTATGCGTCCGGTGTATCCGGAATATCAAAATTAATAACATGGGTGATTTCCGTTACATCAATACCCCTCGCGGCAATATCCGTTGCCACTAATATTTGAAAGGTGCCGTTGCGGAATCCGTTAAGTGCTGCCTGACGCTTGTTTTGTGAGAGATTCCCCTGAAGTGCGATGGCGGAAAAACCCTTCCGGTTCAGTTTTTCACCAAGACTTTTTGCCCTGTGTTTTGTCCGGGTAAAGATAAGAATCGGTCCTGCTTCAGTTGTTTTTAAAATTTCCATTAACAGGGCTGTTTTCAGGTGTTGTTCCACGGGAAAGAGGTAATGTGAAATACTTTTTAAGGGTGCGGTGTAATTGACTTCTATAAGAGCCGGGTCTTTTAAGATGGAATATGCAAGTTCCTGAATAGTATCGGGCATAGTTGCAGAGAATAGAAGTGTCTGACGTTTTGCCGGAACATAGTGTAATATCCGTTTTAAGTCGGGTAAAAATCCCATATCGAACATATGGTCCGCTTCATCCAGCACCAGTACTTCCAGATTTTTTAGATTGAGGACTTTCTGCTGAAGGTGGTCGAGCAATCTTCCGGGACAGGCAACCACAATCTCCACTCCCCGCTTTAAGCCAATTATCTGTTGATAGCTGTTCACGCCTCCGTACACGGCAAGACTCTTAAGTCCCGTATTTTTTCCGACGATTTTGATAAAGGAATTTGTTTGTTCAACTAATTCCCTGGTTGGCGCAATAATGAGCGCCCGGATTACTTTCCGTGGTCCTTTTAAAAGCCGTTGAAGAATCGGTAAAACAAAGGCTGCCGTTTTACCGGTCCCGGTCTGGGCCAGACCCATAACATCCCTGCCTTGTAATACAACCGGAATCGCCTTTGTCTGTATCGGAGTCGGTTGAATATAGTTCAACTCCTCGATCTGCTTCATAATTTTGTTTTCTAATTGAAATGATTTAAAACTCATAAATTCTCCTTTTGATGACATCTTTTCCGAGATTGCTGAATATCTGTTCAGAGCATGATATCTCTTCCAAAATCACTATACCTTTGTTCAGAGCATGACATCTCTACCGAGATCACTATATCTCTGTTCAGATGATGAGATCTTTACAAAGACTGAACGCTTCTAATCAACAGATTGAATTATGTGTCATTCCTAATTAGTATCTATTATTATTTGTTTAATAGGATGGAATTAGAAAAAATATTATATATCAATATATTAATGAACATTCATCTAGTTAATATAATAATATATCTTTTATTTAAATTTGTCAACTGAATAGTTAAAAAACAAAGAGTGAAAATGGGGATGAAAATGAAAAAATGCAAAAATGTGCGTTTTACTCCGGTGAAGGCGCTTAACAATGAGATGAAAAGGAATAACCAGTCCGCGTAGATCCACGCGGACGACATGCAGAACATTGGATATTACATTTATACTATAGTAACAGAGATAAAAAAAATTAAATTCAAAGAAAAAGGAGAATGGTGCACGATGATTAATTCTTGTGCAGCAAGAGCTATGATAATCGATCTACACAATCATACTATTATTTCATCTCCCTGTAGTTACCTTGAACCGGAATTACTCATAAAAACGGCAAAAAAAAAGGGTCTGAACGGGCTTTGTGTTACCGAGCATCTCACTATCCACGGGGCAACTATGTGCCGGGAGCTTGGGTATAAAATGAATTTTCTTGTTTTCAGGGGTATTGAAGCCCGTACGGATCTGGGAGATATGCTTGTCTATGGTTATTATGAAGATATCCCCGAGTTTATGCCCCTCCACAGGGTATGTGAGCTTGTTCACGCAAAAGGCGGGGTTGTTTTTGCCGCGCATCCTTTTCACACACGAGGTGGCGCCAATTTGTATGAAAGTTTAAAGAGCAGAGGTATTGATCTGCTTCATGAGTGGTACAAAGTAGAGGTTTTATTTCACCTCGATGGTATAGAGATTTTAAACGGACAGGTACGTGACGAAGATAATGCCCTGGCAAAACAATTGCAGTTGAATCTCGGAATCAAGGGAATCGGGGGAAGCGATGCCCATTCCGTTGAGAGGGTAGGCAGGGCAGCGACCGTGTTCTCCAGGGAAATCTCCTGTGATGAGGACCTGGTGGAAGCTTTGAAAAGTGATGATTATGAGGTCGTGCAATTAGGCTGATTATGTCTTCACCCCAAAGAATCCCCGGATTCTTTGGGACGATCCGTCAGGTTCTCCCGGAGAAGTTGTGGCTTCCTGATTCCCGCTGGTTGGTTCCGATAGTCACCAGCGTCGGGCGATTTTATAGAAACGTATTTCATTCTCATCTTTTTCCCAGTAAAAAAGTTCTCCTTCCGGAGAAATGGCTACAGGATTAATTCCCTCTTGCACATGTTTAAATGCATCTAATAATATACCATACTTATTGAATACATAAAATCCAAACGAATTATCAAAATATGCATTATGGTTACGGTCAAATCCTAAAAGACGACCCGGCTCTTTTTCAATTTTAGCAAGCATGTCTTCGTTATTTTGTTTTGCTTTGATATTCTTTCTTAATGATTTAAAATATTTTCCTAAAATATATCTCGATGATGTAAATATTTCATCTTTTATTATTAATAATTTGTTATTCTCCGGATTATCTTTTTTGAATGAATCGATAGTATTCTTTAAAAGTAATTCTTCTGGTGATCTTTTTTGTGTATCTGCATTAATTTCATTCAGTAGCAGCGTTGTTTTTTCTTCACTTTGCATAACCCCGTTTGC
>JAFGRV010000254.1 GCA_016934975.1 Spirochaetales bacterium
GATGAATTAGGGGTTCCTGAAACAAAAATCCTTCTGAACAGACTAAAAGGCCCGATGGAAGAACATTACAAAATCACTATCGATGATCTCCTTCTGGACCTTATTGTCAAACTCTCGGATGAAGAAATAAAAAACAGGGTTTTACCGGATAAAGCAATTGATATCCTGGAAAATTCCTTTTCCCGTTGTGCCCTTACCGGAAAAACATCCGTTGACGGGGACACGATAAAACAGATAGTCGGCGAATTTGTCGGGGTTAAATTTCTTGAAACCGAAGAAGATAAGGGCAAAAGAATGCTCGAAATGGAAAACTTTCTTAAAGAACGAATTTATGGCCAGGACGAGGCGATTGAAAAAGTATCGAGAATTATAAGACTGACAAAAAAGAGGCTTGATCTGAGACCGGAAAAACCGGATGGGGTTTTCTTTTTTGCCGGACCCACGGGAGTTGGAAAAACCTACCTTGCAAAACAACTTGCTCATTTTCTCTTCGGATCGGAAAAGAAACTCTTTACCTTGAATATGAGTGAATTCACGGAACCCCATTCCGTATCCAAACTAATCGGCTCCCCCCCGGGATATGTCGGTTATAATGATGTTGCATTTTTTCAAACGACAATTGTAGAACATCCCTCTTCCCTCCTTCTTCTCGATGAAATCGAAAAAGCCCACCCCGAGGTTTTGAAACTCTTCCTGCAAATTTTTGACGAGGGAAAACTCACGGATTCCCATGGATCTGATATTTACTTCTCGAATGTCACAATTATAATGACGAGCAATGCCCTTGGATCGAAAGGCTCGCCTTTGGGATTCAGTGAAATAGAAGAGAAAGCAGATACACGGCTTTCGGATCTTTTCCCCGTTGAATTTGTAAACAGGATTGATGAAGTGATCGTTTTTAACCAGATAGACAGGGAAACGGCAAGGGCTATTCTCAACAATCTTATTATCAAGGACGCCAGAAAAGTATTTGATCAAAAAGGTATTTATATTGATTTTAATTCAACATTTATTGATCATATTTTACAGATAGGTTTCAGCCTAAAGTTCGGTGTCCGTAATCTGGATCGATTTTTCGAAAAAGAGGTCATGGCGGCAGTTGCAAATCATCTGTATGAAGAACCTGATTCGAAAAAGATTTCAATTTCGGTAGAAGACGGAAGAATACAGGTAACCGGGGCGCCTGAATAGAAAATAGCGGAATTTCAAAAAAAAAATTAAGGTGAGTTAAAACATCTGTCCGGAAATATAACTATCTCCGGACAGATGGATAGTAACTATTGGATTATAACAGGATCGGAAATTATAAAACGACTGATCTTAAAATATCCTACATACGCGGGTTTAGTCATTTGCATGCTATAAACCGGATATGGATAAAGATCGATAAATTGAACAGTATACGTACCCACCCTGATTATCGATGGATTTCCCAAAGTAGACATCTTAAAATTACCGTAATCCCTTGAACCTATTTTTACATTAACTTCAATGACAGCCTCTCCCTGCCAGAAGCATTCAACACCTATCGGGCAGCGTGAATCCTGGAGTACGGAATTAAAAGTTAATAAAAACTGATCTTTCGGCACCAAAGCACTTTGTGTCACAGGTAACTTAAATTCTCTGTTCAAAGAAACGATAATTGGACTCTGACCTATTTTCTTAATCTCAACGATCTCAAGAATCGGCCACAAAGCAGGAATAATCACGATATCAGTTCGAATCACACCCACGACACTTACTTTCAGGTTTTCTACCTGATAGTCACGGGGTAGATTGATAGGCTGATACGTCGCCAGGGAACCGCGAATGAGCCAGGGACTTCCCTGGATAAACACCTGATTAATAGTTCCCTGATCCATGATCAATTTTTTCTCACTACCAGTGGTCTGCATTGAAACGAGTCTAATGATTCTGCCCCACATATGAATCGAGGCCATATCATCGACAAGCTCCGCAGTGAACTCAACCCTGAGCCCATCCTGCTGAAAAAGCCTGGGCAGGTTTACAGGATCATAATTTCCGGATTTTCCTATAATTCCGTAAAAACCGCCTTCCAGGTCGATATACTTGATAACTCCGGTATCTTTAATGAGTTTCGAAAGACTTGCATCACTGCTCACTAAAGCTTTTGTCGCTGTTGCATCATTCTCCATATCGTTGCTTATATCAAGCTGACAACTAAACATGAAAAGAATAATACTGACAATTAAAAGACATGCACGCACACTATTTTTCATAAAAACCTCCTTATAATTTTTTTACTTTACGATACTATCATAGTTTTTATATTTTCACAACTTTTTTTTTTGAGGTACTTTAAAGTGATAACATGAGGAAAATGAAGGGAATAAGCCATATTTATTTTTCTTATAAATGTTTTGGACTCTTAATTATCGTACCCAAAAGCCCGGCGCACATAAGGATATACCCCGGAATAAAAAGCCACCACCAAAAATCACCGGGTATAAAGGAAGTGTATCCGTTAAATCCGTTTTGAAAGACAA
The DNA here is from genome assembly GCA_016934975.1 of Spirochaetales bacterium. GTDB lineage: Bacteria > Spirochaetota > Spirochaetia > SZUA-6 > JAFGRV01 > JAFGRV01. The sequence goes on from JAFGRV010000254.1 coordinate 2,508, forward strand.
TCATAAGCCCGGGAATGAGAAAAGTGGTCAATTCCATAAGACATCCTCCGATAAAAAGAACAAGCGCCGGGGGGTTAAGATGGATGTCTCGTTCAACTGAAAGTGCATACCCCCCCCAGAGAGTAAATGCCAGGGCTATGAGAGCGGGAGTAATCCAGGGTCCGACCCATACCCAGGGGATAAGGAACAGGATATCCCATTCGCCCCAGGAGAGAGGCCAGTTAATAAACACCTTGAGCCATATGTAATAAAATAAATCCCAAAGACCAAAAAGAAACACAAAGCAAATAAAGACACGTTTTCCTTTTTTCTTTTCCGAAAGAGCAGCCACCGAAAGAAGCATGATGATGGTGGCTGCTTCTCTGAGTAATTCAATGAAAAAGTCCCGGTAAGAAAAAGCACGAAGGGGAAATATAACAAGAATATTATCCGGGTAATAAACCTGACGCAAATGAACCACAATAGCAGACTCTACAGCGGCCATAGCAATGGCAAATAAACTAAGCCAGATGAGCTTATATTTCCAATCCTCTGCCAATTTCACAACAGATACTCCTGACATCTTTTAAAAAACTTTTTATTCTTTTTTCTCCTTATCATTATACCGCCCCGCCCGGAGTATCATAACATCCTTTACGGGAACATCCTGGTAAGCCCCTGCCGATTGTGTTTTTACCCGGCCGATCTTCTCCACAATATCTAATCCTGAAATGACCTTACCGAACACACAGTATCCGAATCCCTGTGGCGAATTATCTTTATGATTAAGGAAATCATTATCCACCAGGTTGATGAAAAACTGACTCGTGGCGCTGTTTACATCCGAGGTTCGAGCCATGGCAATAGTTCCTTTTTCATTCGCAAGACCATTACCGGCTTCATTCTTTATCGGTGAATTGGTGTTCTTTTTCACCATCCCGGAGGAAAATCCACCGCCTTGAATCATAAAACCGGGAATAACTCTGTGAAAAATAGTCATATTGAAAAATCCCTGGTCTACATATTTAAGAAAATTATCCACGGTAACCGGGGCAGTATCGGGATAGAGTTCGAGAATAATATCACCCTCGCTGGTTTCGAGGGTTACACGGGGGTAGCTTGCCGGCTCACATCCACCGGTCTGGGAAAAAACAGTTGTAACACCGGCTAAAATACAAATAAATGGAAAAAAATGAGTACCTCGACTCATAAATGCCTCCTTATTAAAAATTGATAAGTTCCACATCAAAGATTAAAAAAGCATCGGGTGGAATCAGAGGAGCAAGTCCGGCCTTTCCGAATCCTAGATTCGGAGGAATCACAACAATCCGGTGTTCTCCCTTCCTCATTGTTTGAAGTGCCCCATCGAGTCCTTTAATTACTTTTCCGAGAATTAACTTTTTTATACCCCCTTCTTCACCGGAAGTATCCATAAAGACAGTCCCATCCAGGAGCGTTCCCGTGTATTTGACATCAACCACTGTTCCTACAGCCGGGGGGGTTCCTGCACCGTTTTTTAAAATCGAAAACCAGATTCCTTCTCTTGTCTGTACGAGATCGGGATATGTTTTCTTTAATATTCCAAGAGCTTCGTCCTCCATTGAAGATCCGGCTTCACGATTCGCCTTTTCAACATCATTTTTTAGAGAATTAAAAATCTCTTTGGTCACGACAAAAGCTTCGGCATTCTTACCGATCCTTAAAATTGTCACCTTTTTTAATATATCCCTTGCGGAAATTTTATTGAGAACCTCGATACCATCAATAACATAACCGAAAACCGGCTGCTTGAAATCGAGCCAATTTACCTGCCGTAAGGATATCGAAAACTGATAAGAACTTATTTGTTCATTTCCGGTTTGTAACATAGACACGGTCCCTGTCCGGTCATGCAATAAACCGGGATTATAATTTTCAGGGAGGTAATACCCGGGAAGACTCGAATTTTCTCCGGCAGGCATGCCACATTTAATAAGAACATTATTTACTACTTCATAAAAATAAGTATTATCAAAAAAACCGGATTCCTTTGGGTTCTCATCCCGGAACACACCTTCTGCCAATCCGACAAAATTAGCGACAAGCATAGGTACTAATTTATATTCAAGCTGAATAATAAAATTTCCTTTCGTTGTTTCCATTTTTGCGTACAACCCCGGATCCGGAACTTTTTCCTGCTTTTTACCACACCCGTATAAAAGGCATAGAACCATTAGAAAAAATAATAAATACTTCAATCGTGTCATGACTCATTCTCCTTGTTCTTTTCTTTTATATATACAAGATATTTATCATCTATTCAATGCGGTTAATGCAAAAAAAACACTCCTTATTAGTTTCATTCGGGAGAGAAAAGCACTCCTTTGAGTATCGATTCCAGTTCGTTTAATTTGAAAGGCTTTTCAACAATTCCATCAAATCCGAATTTTTTATAATCTGTCATAATAGGATGATTTGAGTAACCGCTCGCCACAATCACTTTAACCTCCGGGTTGATTTTACGCAGTTCCTTTATAGTTACATCACCACCCAAACCGCCGGGAATGGTAAGGTCCATAATAACAAGGTCGAATTTATTTTGATGTGGTAAAGATTCCGTAAAAATCCGGATCACTTCTTTCCCATCATGCGCCTCCGTTACCTTATATCCCAATCGTTCGAGCATTTTTCTCGCAACATCCCGGACAAGCACCTCATCATCCATGATAAGTACTCGTCCCGAATTCCGGAGATCCATTTTCATTCCTCCTTCCTTTTTATACTCATTACGAAGAATTTACCGCCGGAAGATATTCATAATGTGTCAAAACTCCGCCTTAATTACTGACAATGCAAAAAATTATCAGTATAATAAATGATAAAAGGGTGAGTACGAACAAATTGATTATCCGGATATCATTGATTCTTAACTCTTTTCGAATCTCTTGATAAAATCATGCGCCATACATATTAAACCACATTCGTTCGTTTACAGGTTTCTTTTCCTTTTGAGTTCCTTTTTCAACAGGGATACCAAGAGGAAGTATTATCCTGACATATTGAGGAGAAGAAATTTTTAAAAGTGAACTTATTTTCTCCGATCTTCCTTCCAGTCGTATATTTCCGTCTATCCATACAGTAGCATATCCCAAGGCAGTCGTCGCTAAAAGAATATTCTCTACCGCGGCAGAACAGTCTTCCACCTCAAAAGATATCCCATGGAAAACAGGCCGGGGATCGACAATACAAGCTATAATCGCCTGAGCTGTCTTTATAAAGGGTTTTTGCACGATTTCCGCGATTTCCAGGATAAGATCCTTTTTATCAACAACCACAAATTCCGTGGTTTGTTCATTTTTTCCCGAAGGCGCCTGTATACCGGCCTGAACTATTTTAATGAGATCTTCCCGCGGGATTGGGGTATCCTTGAAAAATCCCCGGTAACTATGCCTCTTTTCAATGGCTTCAAAAACATCCATTCGTATTACTCCTTTATTTTTCTTTACGGATGACTTCCATCTTCGCATCCATACCAGAACCACCAGCCGTCATCTTCCACATTAAGCATATATCCTTCATCTATCGGCTTTTTTGACTTCACCATGGTAACAGTAAAATAGTGTTGACCTGAGGTGAGCTTAAAATTTATGTACTGACCGGATGAAATGGTGGCGATAAAGTTTCCGTCAACATAGAAATCCATCGCTTTTCCGGAAAGTTTACAATTACCATCATTAGTATTATAAATCTTTCCTGTGTACATGAATACCGTATAGTCGGAGAGATCCTCTTTTCCGGTTTCCCAGTCATCATCTTCAAACCAGTCGGAATAATCCTCACTCTCCTCCCAATTATCCCAATCATCCCAATTCTCGAATCCATCATTCCCTTCCTTCACATATCCGTATTGGTAGTCGGAAAAATCACTATACCCCGCTTTATTTCCCGCGGAAACCGAATAATAATAGTAAATACCGGGTTTTGTAGTCTTATCTTCGAAGGAAGTGGCAGCGGTATCAGCAAGATGTTCCCATTCGGACATCCCGTTTTGCCACCGTTCTATCATATACGTTTCTGCGTTTGCGACGTGAGACCAGGAAATAACGATTTTATCGGTAAATTCCCCTTGTGATACATTAATTGATAGAGGAATACCCGGTATTTGAACCTGTTGTATCACGATCTGAATACTCTTCGGGTCACTCCCCACACTCTCACCATATTTATTCTCCGCGGTAATACTATACCAATATTGGGCATTATTTTTCACCTTCGTATCAAAATATGTCGTATCTGATGTGGTTCCGTTTAATACCCATTTATTTTCTTTGTTATCCCAGCGGTAGACATTATAATCGGAAACTGATTTTACCGCATCCCATTCAATATAAACTGACTCCTCATACATACTTACTTTGACCCCCTGGGGCGTTCCGGGGGCTTTATTTGTCTCGATGTCCCGGGCATATCCTTCTACGAAATCACTAAAATCACTTTTCCCTGTTTTTCCTACCGAAACAACAGTATAAAGATAGGTCTTTCCCGGAATGATATTCTTATCAAAATAAACATCTTGTGTGGTTTTTCCGATCTCTTCGGCCGGACTTTTTTCGCTGGTTGTTCTGTAAATAAGATATGAATCTGCATTGGAAATCTTGTCCCAGGCTATCTTCACCTGATCTTCATAGGCTCCCTGGGAGGCGATCAGGTTTTGCGGCGGCTGAGGAATCTGGGCAGGTGTACTCTGAACATCATCATACATGACCCAGGCCTCAAAAGTAATCTGTTCAAAGGTGTCATAGTTGATCCAAATAAAACCTTTTTCCCCCCAATATGTTCCCCATGAGTTTATGAGTTTATATGCTTTCTTATTATCATTATACCCGACAACAAGAATTGCATGTCCGCCCATATTGGATCCCTGAACAGATTTAAGGATACCACCTGAATATGAATCAAAATTCTCATAGACATCGAGCCCCACAACAATACAGTTTTTACCCGCCAGAATTGATTTCATTTCATAGAGATTATGAAAATCTACAGACATATAGGATTTTGCTTTATATTTTTTCGCCTCATTATCCGCGGAAGCAGGGGGCTGGCGAGTATAATTTCCCTCATTATATGGCATAGAGGAAAGAGTCGCACAGCCTTTTGATTTCATGAGTTCAAGCGCATCGGGAATATATGCACCCTCATCTACACCGCCATTAATCTGATTATATATATATGCGGGCGAAAACAGATGAGTTTCCGTATTCAAAGCCCAATTCCGTTCCACACGCTCATGAAATGATTTATACGCATACGCAGTCGACCACCCTGTACAACTCCCTTGATTTCCCTGGTTTCCCGGAGACGGAAGATAGCTTGACAGATCCACCTCCACGGGAAGCGATTCTCCCTGCACACTTCTCATGGGACGTCTTTTCGTTTGAAAAGTTTTTAATAAATTCCGGGGAGTTTTCTTAAGACCTTTAAATCTGCTATCCGACGTACTATCTTTGGAGAGTTTTCTCGGACCATCACCCGGGTCATATTTCTCCTTCTGACCACAACTCATTATAAGGGCTATCATAATAAAAAATACACATAATTTAATTTTCATCTTCAATCTACCTCCGTAGAGAGATATTAAGCGGATTTACACTATATTCTAGCTCACGGTAAATAAAAAAACAAGAAAAATTGAGGAAGATTTCCGGTTGATATCAGTGAGTCACATCAATTCTTTCCAAAAACCTTAAAAGTATTGATTTCGTTTATTTTGTCCAAACAGGTGAGTTACTCACGAAAAAAAAAGACTGTTATACTGCTTCTATTCCCGCGATCAATTCGGCGAATAACTCTTTTACACTCATTATTTTATCGATTCTATAGGCATTCGACCCGCAAAAAAGTAAACCATTATCAAGATCTCCATTGAAAGAATTTACCAATGCAACAGCAATACAGTATTGAGCATTTTTAGCATCACACAATGTAAGACACCTGAAAGGACATTTGATAGTTTTCTTTTCCATGGTCTCCAAATCAATAAGAAACTTATTACGGATCGCTCTTCCGGGCATCCCGACAGGACTCTTTATGATTTGAATATCTTCTTTCTTTACGTTTATATATGCCTGCTTATATACATCTGCTACATCGCACTCTTCGGTACAGACAAACCGGGTAGCCATCTGAACACCCGAGGCACCAAGAGAAAGCATACGCGCAATATCGCTGCCGGTATAAATTCCCCCGGCGGTGATAATAGGTATTTTTTTATCATATTTCTCTTCATAGGGTCTGATAACCTCTAATACTTCCGGAAGTATCTTTTCCAGAGAATTATTATCTATATCATCCAATTGTTCCAGCGAGAAACCAAGATGTCCGCCGGCATGGGGTCCTTCGAGAATAAGTGCAGCGGGTATCCGGTTATAGGTTCTATCCCAATTTTTAAGAATTATTTTTACGACCCGTGCAGAGCTGATAATGGGGATAAGATTTACCGATGAATCCGGAACAATGGCAGGGAGTCTAAAGGGAATACCTGCACCATATACAATAAATTTGATTCCTTCTTTTACCGCAGTTATTACCAAATCTTCCGCATTGCTCAAGACACCCATTATATTAACAGCTAAATAGCCATCGGTTTGTGTTCTGGCCTTCCGGATTTCTCTTACCAAGGCTTCCCGGGATTCTTTTTCAAATTCGTTTTTTGATTTTTCAATATCACCGAGACCGATACTTGATATGGTTCCCATCCCGCCGGCATTTGTTACTGCAGAAGCAAGAGATGAAAGAGAGACTTTGACTCCCATTCCCCCCTGGACAATAGGAATTTTTATTGTAATATTTCCAATTTTTAATTCTGGTATTTTCATCTCACCCTCTATATTTTTTCAAGATTAAACATACATTACCACCACCGAATCCGAAGGAATTGGAAGCAGCCGCTTCTATTTTAAAATTAATTGCTTTGTTTGGAACATAATCGAGAGAACAATCAGGATCAGGTTCCGAATAATTAATTGTCGGAGGGATTTTATCCTTATAAACACTCATAACGGTAGCAATGCATTCAACTGAAGCTGCTGCCGAAAGCAGATGACCAATCATAGATTTATTTGAACTGATTTTCAATAGTTTTGAATGTTCGCCAAATACTTTTTCTATTGCTTTACTTTCAATTAAATCATTTTGGACCGTAGATGTACCATGTGCATTAATATATCCGATTTGTTCTTTATTTATTTTAGCGTCTTTGATAGCCCTTTCCATAACGCGGATCATCCCATCCCCTTCGGGATGAGGCGCTGTAAAGTGATAACTGTCCGCGACATTCCCATATCCGACAAGTTCCGAGTATATGCGTGCTTTTCTATTTACGGCATGCTCAAGATTCTCAAGAATGATAATTCCGGCACCTTCTCCCATGACAAAACCATCACGATTCTTATCAAAGGGTTTACTCGCATGTTCCGGATCATCATTCTGCCGAGTCATGGATCGTGTCGCGCAAAACCCGGCAAAAGGTATTGATGTAATACATGCCTCCGAACTTCCGGCCACCATAATATCAGCATCACCACGCTGAATAATTCTATATGCATCTCCTATGGCATTAGCCCCTGTCGAACAGGCGACTGACGGCGCAGAGATATGTCCCTTTAATCCGTAGGTTATTGAGACCATGGAGGCAGCCATATTTATGAGAACTTTTAAAACAAAGAAAGGCTGTATTGAGTTCGGACCTTTCGCAAATAGACTGATATATCCGTCTTCGATTGTTTGTGAACCGCCGATACCGGAGCCGATAATCACTCCGGCTCTATTTTTGTCGAAGCCATAAGAATGTAACCCGGCATCGGCAAGCGCCATTTCAGAAGCAGCCATGGCAAAATGAGTGAATCTATCCATCCGTTTCGCCATTTTTTTTTCAATCCATTTTTCAGGATCAAAATCTTTTACTTCGGCTGCAATGTGCGTTGAAAAATCCGTCGGGTCAAAATGTGTAATTCTTGTTATTCCGTTTTGTCCTGATACAAGTCTGTCCCAAAATTCATCTACTCCAATACCAATTGGTGAAACAACCCCAAGTCCAGTCACAACGACTCTATTCTCTGCCATCCGGTATATAATAGCCAATATTAAAACATTACTCAAGTGAATACGATAAATAACGCTTATTCTTCACACATAAAAAAAATATATAATTAAAAATAAAAACAATACCCGGAAATAATAACTTTTTTTCCTATTTTTCACTTTTTTTTACGTAAATTTGTACCTTTTCCTTTCTTTTTCGCCGGGGTTTCTTTTAATTCGGATTTCTCCGTTGATTTTGGTTTTGTGCCTTTCTTTTCAGGGGCAATCTTTTTTGTTGACGAGGTGCTTGTTTTCGAATTTCCCGTGCTCTTATTCTTTGCCGAGGTGCCTGTTTTCGGACTCCCCGTGCTCTTTTTCTTTACCGAGGTTCCTGGTTTCGGACTCCCCGTGCTCTTTTTCTTTGCCGGGGTGCCTGTTTTCGAACTCCCCTGTTTTTTTTTCGTCATTGATGTGCCTGTTTTCGAATCCTCCGGACTTTTTCTTGTTGCCGAAGTAATTGTTTTCGAAATTCCCGAGGTATCCTTTTTTTCCTGAAGTTTTTCCTGTTTCCCGTTTCGCTGTTTTTCCTCCGGGTCCGGGGTTTCTGATTCCCGCAATAAAGTAATCCTGGCCACTGCCTTTGCATGAAGCTTGTTTCCACGGGAGGCATTACTGGCGAGTCTTAATTCTGTTAAATCATAGACTGATTCAAGAACCTTTGCGCGGCTCACTTTCTCGAAATAAAGCTTTATTTTATCCTGGGATTTCTTTTCTTTAAAATAGAGCAAGCCAAAAGGAGATGGAGGAAACATAGAATATACTTTGTCCGTAATGAATTTGTCTATACGGAGTAGTTTTCCCCAGGCAACTTTATTATTATCCCGGTATACTATTGTAAATATCACGCCTTTTTCCTGATCAAATATCTTACAGTAAAGAAGTTTTGCAGGGAGCAGCACTTTATCCGGGGGCGCCATTATCCGGTATGTGCCATCGGCAGTGACTACTAAAATCCGGTCATATTCACTCACCGTGATGCTTTTCTCCTGATTCCGGATACTTTTACCGAAAAATCCTGTTTCAGGATCATAGCTTAATTTGATATCGGCCTTGGCAACCTCTTTTTTATCTACGGAATCAAAGGTAGTAATCTTTGTTCTTCGTTTATACTGATCCTTGTATTTTTCGATAAGGTCCCGGATATAATTGATTGTCGTTTGTGTTAATGCTTTAAGCTTTGCCTGACATTCATCTATTTTAGCAACGATATCATCAATCTCATTCTGATGCTTTTTTATATCATACGCGGAAATTCGCCGTATTTTCAGTTCCAGCAGCCGTTTAACATCATCATCCGTCATACTGCGGATAAAAAGATTGGTAAAGGGCATCATTCCCACATACACCGTCTTTTTGAGTTGTTCTTCCGATTTTGCCGTTTCAAGTTTTTTATACACTTTGTTGACAATAAAAATATGTTCGAGAGTGAGCCAATGTTTTTTATCCAGAAGCTGCTGTAATTCATATTCCAGTTCCGCTTTAATCTGGTTGCGAAGTTGTTTTGTAAACTCCTGAATATATTCAGTTACCGTGATCTCGACAGGATGATTATCTTTTATAACAAGAATATTGGAAGAAATCGAAACCTCACAGCTTGTATAGGCATAGAGCTGGGGCAATACGTCATGAACTGTCGCTCCGCGGGAACAATGGAGTTCTATCTCTACTTTTTCCGTCGTGTAATCACTGATTGAACTGATACTGACCTTTCCCCGCTGCACTGCGGATTCAATTGAGCTGATAAGATTCATCGTTGTCGTGGAATAGGGTATTTCCCGGATTATAAGTATCTTATCTCCTTTTGTTTCGATATTGGCACGCACACGAACTTTCCCCCGGCCGTCCTCATACTCGGAAACATCAATAGACCCGCCTTGTAAAAAATCGGGGTAGATTGATATTTTTTCTTTATTCAGGATTTTTATCTGGGCTTTTAAAAGTTCAATAAAATTGTGGGGGAGTATTTTGGTTGACATACCCACGGCGATTCCCTCGATGCCGAGCATGAGAAGAACAGGCAGTTTAGAACAAAGGAATAAAGGCTCCTTTTTTCTCCCGTCATAGCTCGGGATGTATTCGGTAAGGGCTTTATTAAACAGATTTTCCCTGGCAAGGGTGCTGAGTCTGCACTCAATATATCGGGGCGCAGCCGCATCATGTCCGGTAATGATATTACCGAAATTACCCTGTTTCTCGATAAAATATTCTTTATTCGCGAGAACGACAAGGGCGTCACCGATGGACACGTCGCCATGGGGATGAAGTTTCATCGTCTCACCGATAACATTCGCCAGTTTATGAAATTTACCGTCGTGCATCTCAAGCAATGTATTCAATATTCGCCGTTGAACCGGCTTACACCCGTCCCGGATATCCGGTATTGCCCTGTCAATAATAACATAGCTTGCGTATTCGATAAAGTTTCTTTCCATTAAGGGCTTCAGTTTGCTCATATCGTACTCCCCATCAGGCGGTTTTGACCACAAAACACACCGTCTTTTTATTTTCTCCTCATAAAAAGAAATATATTTAATTATTTTGATTTCGGTTAAGCGGATATTTAAATAACATCAAGTCTGAGATTCCGTATAATAAATTTTTTTCTTTCCGGTGTATTTTTCCCCATGAGAAATTCAAGTATACTGTGAACTTTTCCCAAAGAACTCACCTGAACGGGAATAAGCCTGATGTCTTCGCCAACAAACTGTTTGAATTCTTTCGGACTTATTTCTCCAAGACCTTTAAACCGTGTCACTTCCGGCGAGGATAACAGCTCACTCGCCCTGTCCCGTTCATTCTCCGAATAACAATAAATAGTTTCTTTTTTATTTCGAACACGGAACAACGGGGTTTCGAAAATGTAGACATGCCCTTTCATAACAAGATCTTCGAAGTAGCGAAGAAAATAGGTGAGAAGCAGGTTCCTGATATGCATCCCGTCGACATCCGCATCTGTTGCAATAATGACTTTATTGTACCTTAAACCTTCCAGACCGTCTTCGATGCCGAGGGCTCTCATGATATTGTAGAGTTCTTCATTTTTATAAACGGTTGCTTTTTTGAGTCCGAAACAATTCAAGGGTTTCCCTTTTAAAGAGAAAATAGCCTGGGTTTTTACATCCCTGGACTGAATCATTGACCCGGCTGCCGAATCTCCTTCGGTGAGAAAAATACTCGTTTCTTCCCGCCGTTTTTCCCGGCTGTCATCATAATGAACCTTGCAGTCGATAAGCTTGGGAATGCGGATTGCGACCTTTCGTGCCCGCTCGCGTGCCTGTTTTTTTATGGTGGAAAGTTCTTTCCGGATCCGCTCATTCGACTTTATTTTCTCGATAAGTTTTTTCGCTTCATTTTCATTTTTGTGAAGCCAGATAAGTGTCTGTTCTTTTACCGTATTAACGACCCATGATTTAATCTCGGTTGATCCGAGCTTATTTTTTGTCTGACTCTCGAATACCGGGTCTTTCAGTTTTACAGCGATTGCTCCGACAATCCCTTCCCGCACATCATCCCCGGTAAAGGTTGTATTTGCGTATTCATTAATTCCTTTTAAAAGCCCCATTCGAAAGGCTGTCTGATGTGTCCCGCCATCTATTGTATATTGTCCATTTACAAAACTAAAATAATTCTCACCGTAATTAATCGTATGAGTAAAGGCAAACTCAATTTTCGTCTCCTGATAATGCAGTACGTCATACACAATCGGCTCATCACCGATCTCCGCAAACAAAAGATCTTTAAGTCCGTCTTTACTCACATACTCATTACCATTATAATCGATAGTCAGGCCGGCATTAAGATAAACATAAAACCTTAAGCGCCATTCGATATATTCTTCCTGCCAGATATAATTCTTAAATATTTTTCTATCCGGTGTAAATTTAATATATGTTCCATTCTTTGCCCCCGGTTTCTTTCCTTCTTTTTTCTGAATCAGTTTCCCTTCTCTGAACAAGCCGTGGACATACTGTTCTTCTCTGAAACTGGCAACCTCGAACTCCGAGCTTAAAGCATTCACAGCTTTCGTGCCGACACCGTTCAATCCCACGGAAAATTGAAATACATCATCCGAATATTTTCCACCGGTATTAATTTTACTCACACATTCGATTACTTTGCCGAGAGGAATTCCCCGGCCATAGTCACGGATGATAATAGTATCATCTTTACGTTTAATCTCAATCTTTTTACCCTGACCCATAATAAATTCGTCGATGCTGTTGTCAATCACTTCTTTCAGCAGGATATAGATACCATCCTGAGGATGACTCCCGTCTCCAAGACGGCCGACATACATACCGGTCCGAAGACGAATATGTTCGAGGGCATCAAGAGTTTTTATGGTCTTTTCATCGTAGGCTACTTTTGCTTTTTCCATATAATTTTTCCCGGTTTCTACTCAATTGCAGCTCGATACGTCATTTCCTGTTACTATCAGGAATTGTAAAATCTGCATGAAGATTAGAAAATGACAAACATGAACCGCTCATGTAATAGCATATTGGTACTATTTAGTCAAGACGTTTTTACAACATCTCTGCCGCCAATTCGGCAAGCCGGCTTCGTTCCGATTTTTCAAGGGTGACGTGTCCGGCAAGGTCCTGATTTTTAAGCATTTCAACAAGATAACTCAAACCATTTGAATTGGAATCAAGGTATGGAGTATCAATTTGAAAAGGATCTCCCGTAAGCACAACTTTTGTCCCTTCTCCCGCCCTGCTGACGATTGTCTTCACTTCATGGGGCGAAAGGTTTTGAGCTTCATCAATAATGATAAATTGATGGGGAAGAGACCTCCCCCGGATATAGGTGAGTGCTTCGATCTCGATAAAATTCTGATGTATTAATTCCTGGACACTATTCATATCCGTTTTTTTATAGCTCGCGATAATATATTCAAGATTATCGAAGAGCGGCTGCATCCAATTTTTTAATTTTGCTTCTTTATCTCCGGGGAGATATCCGATATCCTTTCCCATCGGCACGATAGGCCGTGAAATAAGGAGCCGTGTATAAATATCCGTATCAAGTACTTTTTTTAATCCGGCAGCGATGGAGAGAAGAGTTTTTCCCGTTCCTGCTTTTCCGACCAGCGTCACAAGGGGTACATTATCATCCATCAGAAGATCCAGGGCGATCACCTGTTGATCGTTAAGCGGTTTGACACCCAGTATTTTCTTTCTTGTTTTCTTTATATAAAAAAGTTTATTTTTTTCTTTGTTATACCGGGCGATATATGATCCTTCATTACCGGCGGCCTTTAAAATCACATACTGATTAGGATACAGCGTTTCCTTCCATTCAACCTCGCCTCTGTCAGTCAGTTCTTTAACAATATTCCCGGAAACAACCAATTCCTTCACACCGGTGTAGAGATTATGGATATCCACTTTCTGTTTTTCATAATCAACCGCTTTAAGTCCCAGGGCGATTGCTTTTACCCGGGCATTTATATCTTTTGATACAAAAAAAACACTTTTTCCCTGCTGATGCAGCGATACTGCGGATAACAGAATTTTATTATCCGGTTTTTCCAGGCTAAAACCGAAAGGAATCTTGGGATCATAGGAAAGCTCAACCCTGAGGATTGATCCGTTCTCCATCATCACCCCTTTGTTCAGAGAGCCTTTTTTTCCCATTTCATCAAGGAAACGCACAGCCCTCCGGGCGTTCCGTCCTTTTTCACCCTCTGCTGATTTTAAATTATCAAGCTCTTCCAGCACCCACAAAGGAATAACGACCTCGTTATCCCGGAAAGAGAGAATCGCGTCGGGCTTATGAATCAGAACATTCGTATCAATGACAAATGTCTTAAGATTGTTTTTTTCAGGCATATTATTATCACTCACTTTATCAGGATGATTTTTTCAGTTGCCTTATGGTACAAGGGTAACAACTTTATGTCAAGACGGCAGGATAATCAGGAACTCTACGGATTACAGGGGGAGACATTCGGAGCATGACTATTCTAAAATAAATGATAAACCTGCTCATCCGGGTCTCAATGTTTTCATTTAACCCGGATGAGCAGGTTTTTAAGGTAGTGAATAAAATATAAATCTTATAGCAGGAGGTCCTGATATTTTGTTATCGGCCAGAGATCGGCATGAATGCGTACTTCCACCGCATCAACTATTTCTCTTAATTCAGCCAAGGCTTTATCTCCGTCGGAAACACAAAGACGGCTTGCTGTTTTAACATCAACCTCAGCCATAATCCGGTTCAAAACATTTTCCAGATTATCAGTCTTCTGTTTAATATTAATATAAAAACCTTTAAACAATTCCAGATCCTGCGAAATCTCCGAAACGGGAACTCCGGCATTCTGAGCTGATACAACAGCATTGCTCAATAATGTTATCTGTTTGATTATCGCGGGGGTAATCATGGTTCGGCTCATATCACCGGCAACCTTATATTCGATCACCTTGGTTTTTATATAGGTTTCAAAACGAATTTCCTGTTTCGAGTGTAATTCCGTTTCGGATAATACATTATATCTCTCAAACAGCTTCACGGTTTTTTCCTGAGTGAGGAGATGCAGACAGCTTGGTGTATCTTTGAAATTGGGTAATCCCCGTTCTTCCGCAGTTGAATGCCATTGGTTATCATAATTATTGCCTTCAAAACGAATAGCCTTGGTCTTTTGAAGAATGTCCTTGAGAACGATAAGAGCATTTTCTTTGATATTCCCGGACATTTTCTGCAAGCGGTCATGGATATAATCATAACCATAAGCAACCATGAGATTGATCATTGTGGCTGCTTCGGAACAATTCTGTGCAGATCCGACAGCCCGGAATTCAAATTTATTCCCGGTAAAAGCTATGGGAGATGTCCGGTTACGATCCGATGAATCACGGACAATCTTCGGTAACCGCCGGAGACCCAGGCTGATTTCGGAGAGCTTTTTCTCCGTCATAGACTTTATATCCTCAATATTATCGAGCATCTTGGACAAATAATCCCCCAGATACACCGACATGATCCCGGGAGGGGCCTCATTTGCTCCGAGACGATGATCATTACCTGCATCTGCAACAGACAACCGGAGTAATCCGCCGTATTCCTGCACGCCCAGGAGGACCGCTCCGATAGTATTTAAGAATGTGATATTCTTTAATGGTGATGCCGAAGGTTCCAAATAATTCCCGCAGGTATTGTCTCCGATGGACCAATTCAAGTGCTTTCCGGAACCGTTCACCCCGTCAAAAGGTTTTTCATGGACCAGACAAACAAGATCATGCTTTTCCGCTGTTTTCTTCATTATATCGATAAGCAGGAGATTATGATCGATTGCCCGGTTAGCCTCTTCATATAAAGGAGCGATTTCAAACTGATTCGGAGCAACCTCATTATGTCTCGTCTTTGAAGGAATTCCAAGACAATATAATTCATGATCGAGGTCCTCCATAAACCTGAGGACCTTGGGTTTAATCGCCCCAAAGTAATGGTCTTCCATCTGCTGACCCTTTGCCGGAGCCGCACCGAAAAGAGTTCTTCCGCAAATTTTAAGGTCCGGACGTTTCTCATAAAGAGCTTTGGGGATCAAGAAATATTCCTGTTCAGGCCCTGCAAAAACATTAAGACTTTTCGCATTTCGATTCCCTAAAAGCCTCCGGAGTTTGATAGCAGAATCCTCCAGGGCCAAATGAGACCGGAGGAGAGGTGTTTTATGATCCAGGACCATTCCTGTCCAGGATAAAAAAACCGAGGGAATAACAAGGGTAAAGGTTTTTTCCGCTCGTAATAAATACGCCGGAGATGTGGGATCCCAGGCGGTATAACCCCTCGCTTCGAAGGTAGAACGCATTCCTCCCGAGGGAAAACTGGAAGCATCGGGTTCGGATTGTATTAATTGAGACCCGGAGAAACGTTCAATCACATTCCCTCTTTCATCATAACTAAGAAAAGAATCATGCTTTTCCGCAGTACCTCCCCGTAAAGGCTGGAACCAATGGGTAAAATGAGTCGCACCCTTTTCAATTGCCCATTCCTTCATGGCGTGTGCAATATTGTCGGCAAGTCTCTTGTCCAGGGATTTTCCGATGTGGATGGTATCCATAAATTCGGTATATAATTCTTTACTTAATTTCTCTCTCATGACTTTATCATTAAATGTCAATTCTCCAAAAATTTGCGCTGTTGTCATAATAATTCTCCCCAAAAAAACATTTTATTAAAATCAGGTATGTTATTTTATCAAAATAACAATCTAAACGGAGAATACTTCTTTCCCTTACCTTTGGTCAATAACCTTTTCATTATACTTGAAATTAAAATTCACTTTTTTTCAATTTATTCTTAACAAGACCGGATAGATGAAATAATTTTCAAATAAAGGCTTTACAAAAATATAATTGCATATAATCATGGAGTAAAATTTCACTAATTGCAGGAAATTGCTTGCAGAAAATCATTTTTCAAACAGCAGGAAATTCAGAGCCCGGGGGAAAAAAAGGACATCTCATGTCACATCTTTTACATAACAAAAACGGGGTTTCTTTTTTCCAAGCTCCCAGAGATGGATTGATCCCCCCATACAATATTTAAGTTCATGACACCGGGCACACTCCGTCTCTTTTATCCATTCCCTTTTCCTGAACCGGGAAAATCCCCGAAGCCACATCCGGATAAAATCTTCCTTAATAATATTCCCTTCATAAAAGGTCGGATCATTATTCGGACAACCGGTGACTGTTCCGTCACAAAGAATAGAAGCGATATTTATTCCGGCCCTGCAAAAAAAAGGCTGATCCCTCACTTTTCTGTCACGATGAAACGGAAGATACCCCTCGCAGCTCAGGGATACGGATAATCCCTGATTTTTAAGTAAGGGCCTGTTTTTTTCGACCCAGTCAACCATCTTACAGGTCTGGTCAAAGCTTAAAAGAATCTCCCTGTTTTTCCGGGCACGTCCGGAAGGGAAAATACGAAACAGCCGCCAGAGCTTAATATTGGCATCGAGCAACAAGGAGGCAATTTCATCAAGTTCTTCTATATTTTTCGGATACACACAGGTGACAACATCAACCGTGGGAACTTTCGATGACCCGAGGAGATCAAGGGCTTCTTTCGCTCTCTTGAATGCCAGGTTATTATTGCGAATATAATTGTGGGATTTTTCCGTACCGTCCAGACTCAAGGTAATACTATAAATTCCCGCATCTATCAATTCGTCACATTTTTGACGGGTCAGGGCAAAGCCGTTCGTGACCATCCCCCAGCGCATTTTATGCGACTGAATCCTCTTCCCGAGAGAAATAAGTCCCGGATAAAGAAGCGGTTCACCCCCGGTAATGACAAAACAAACCTGCTTTCCAAAACCATGGGCTATATAATCTACAATAGAAATCCAGCTTTCAGGTGTTAGTACGGAACCATTATAAAAGGAGGTACAATCAGATCCGCAATGAAGACAGGATAGATTACATTTCCGTGTTACTTCAAGGAAAAGATAGAGAAGATGATGATCTTGTGTCTCAAGTTTTTTATAAATCTTGTATAAAAATGAAAACAGTTTTAATTATTTCTCCGTTGTCTTGGGATGCATTATTACGAAATATTCCTGTGTATCCGATTCAGAAAGAGTGTCATCCGGGACAGTCACTTCCTTAAGCTCCGTCTCAAAATCACCGCCATTGACAAGTCCGTCCTCATCGACAATACTCACGACATAATCCTTGGTATCATCGGTAAAAAGAGATGCTTCACCGGTTTCGGTTGTCCAATTCTCATCAACAATCTTTGTACCATCCAGCAAGGTGAGATGCAAATCCGGAATCGGTGATCCGTCAGGATCGCTCACATGGAAAAGTAACCGGTAATCCATAAAAATCCCGTAACAGGCCGCGACAATTATGGTAAATGTCCCTGCCAGAAGCATCTTTATTAATTTCCTTGCCAATCCGTAAACAGATTTCATCTAAGCCCCCTTATTTAAATGAGATTCCTCAAATTTAATATAGCACATTTGTGAAAAATCTACAAGTAATTCAAGTTGTCGGGTGGGAATTCCCAATCAGTTTTTTTTAAAAAAACCTGATTCGGAAATCGCCCCCCCTGAGAGATATACTTGACACAATCGTACCTGTCGTGTTAGCATTTCGCATGTCGACACTCAAAGATGTCGCCAATGAGGCGGACGTTTCCATAGCATCTGTTTCCCGTTATTTGAATAACAATCAAAGTGTTCGCCGGGAGACAGGAGACAAAATCGAAGCGGCGATAAAAAAACTCGATTACTGCATCGACTCGGCAGCCCAGAGTCTGAAAACAGGGCGGTTTTATCGAATAGGAATCATTTCTCCGGCTACCGGTCCTCATTATCTGGAAATAATCAGCAGCATCGAAAATACCCTGGCAGATTCCAATTATACCACGAATATCTTTTTTACCCGGGACCCCAAATTCGGGCTGGCGCAGAAAGAAGTGCCGGCAAAGATGAAGAATGTGGACGGCACCATCATTATGCCCCTCAACCGGAAATCAGACAGAGCGTTTATCAAAGACCTCAAGCGCAGAGGAGAACCCTTTGTCATTCTGGACGGGGGCAAAGATTTCCCGGATGAGGCCTATCACCAGATCAGTATTGATAATTACGGCATTGGTAAAAAAGCAGCCGAAGTGCTTACCGAAGCAGGCCATACCCGGTTTCTCTACATAAAAGGCTCCGATGACTTGTTTATTTCACGGGATCGTGAAGCCGGTTTTTGCCGGACCCTGGAAGAGAAGGGCATAAGAATGAGCCCCGAAAGGATTATCCCCGGGACCTTTAATGCACAGGTGACCCTTGAATATATCGAGGAGCATTTCAAAACCCTTCCTGATTTTACCGCTATTTTTGCAGCAAACGATCTGAGCGCTCTTGGAGCAGTGAAAGCACTGCAAAAACAGGGCAGGAAACCGATGGAGGATTATTCCATTATAGGAGTCGATGATATTGATGTGCTCCCCTATCTATCCTTCGGCTTGTGTACTTTCCGTCAACCTCTCCAGACAGCAGGTCTTATTGCAGCAAACATGATGATTGCACTCATCGAAGGCGTATCGATCCGGGAAAAACAGGTAATGCTGCAAGCGCAGTACATCATGCGGGAGTCTGTTGTATCAACAAATTTCATGTAAACGATTACAGGCTTATTTTTTATAAATCCATAGTTAAATTCAGTAGATAGTAATTTACGGACAAATCATAGAATAATTATCTCAATTTCTGCTTTCATAACTATCCATCTGAGAAATTCAGATCACTCAATGTAAACGTTTACAAAAAAAATATTGACATTATCTTCTTTCTATGTTATTCTATTTTCTATGCTTGTTTACAAAACAAGCATAAAAGAGCAAAACCCAGGTCACTCTCCTTATAAAATTCTATGAGGTATAGATGTATCCCGGGTATTGCATTACAAAAAAAAATAAAGGATAGGAGAGAAGATTATGAAACAAAGTTTATTTCTGATACTGTTTATCAGTATGCTTATCTGGCCGGTATGTGCGCAAATTTACGATGATTTTAATTCTTACAATACCGGTGTTTTTCATAAGGCAGATGGCTGGACCAACGGCTCACCCTTTAACTGTACATGGCGTTCCGATTGTGTCAGTTTTTCCGGGGGTATCATGTCCCTGACCATAGACAGAGATTCGGGAAGTCCGCCTTATAAAGCAGGGGAATACAGGACCAATAACAATGTATCCTACGGTCTGTTTGAAATAAGGATGAAAGCATCCAAAGCTCTGGGCACCACCAGTACTTTTTTTACCTACACAGGGCCCTCCGAAGATAATCCCTGGGATGAGATTGATATTGAAATCATCTGGAGAAACAACGATGGTTCATTGAGCCAGAACGGAATTTTGCAGACTAATTATTTTACAAATGGAACAGGAGGACATGAAACCAAGGTTAATCTTTCTTTCGATGCCTCGGCTGATTTCCATACCTATGCGTTTGAGTGGCTGCCCGGTTCCATCAAATGGTATGTGGACGGAAATCTTGTTGTCACGGAAAATGGTTCCAGGGGGGCACTACCTACCACAGCTTCCAAGATTATGATGAATCATTGGCCTGGCATCGGTGTCGATCAATGGCTCGGCCCTTTTAACGGTCAGGTTCCCAAAAGCGCCCAGTACGATTGGGTACGGTATACGCCGGCCGGTCAGGTTACTCCTTCCGTTACAGATGCTCCGACAACCGCACCGACAACAGCACCTACGGCCACACCTCTGCCCACTCAACCTACTCTGATAGGTGACGTGAATAACGACAACGCGATAAACATCGTTGATGCTTTATTGATTGCCCAGCATTATGTCGGCCTGAATCCGGCTAATTTCGATATTAGCAAAGGCGATACAAATTGTAATGGTACTGTGGATGTTGTGGACGCCCTTTTAATCGCGCAATATTATGTGGGATTGATTACAAGATTCTGCTAGCAGATTCTGCCAGCAAAAAGAACAGGAAAACGTTTATGGTAAAAAGTCGATGTATTTTCCCGGCACTTTCTAAAGACAACAGCATACCTTCACCTGGTATTAAGCTCAACTATGGGATAAATCTGGGTGGATATCTGTCACAGTGCGAACACTCACAAAGTCATTATGAATCATTTATTACAGAACATGATATCATGATAATTGCATCATGGGGTTTTGATCATGTCCGGGTTCCGGTCGACTATATACTCCTTGAAGATGAAGATGGGAACGAAAAGGATGAAGGTTTTAAAATTCTTGAACGCCTTGCTTTCTGGTGTGAAAATAATGGTCTGAATATGATTTTAGATCTGCACAAAACAAAGGGATATGATTTTAGTATTGCAGGTACCAAGGAAAGAAACTGTCTGTTTTCAAGTGAGAAGCTTCAACAACGTTTTATATCATTATGGGAAAAAATAAGTGAGCATTATGGAGAAAAAAGGCATATTGCATTCGAATTGCTTAATGAAGTAATCGAATTGGAACATACAAAAAGCTGGAACAATTTAATTGAACAAAGTATTGATGCTATCCGTGCAATAACAACAGATACGATTATAATATACGGTGGTTTACAATGGAATAGTGTAAAGACTTTACAGTTTCTGAAAAAACCGAGACATAAAAATATTATTTTCACTTTTCATTTTTATGAACCACTCGTTTTTACTCATCAAAAAGCGTACTGGGTACCCGAATTGGATACTCAGGAAACAGTAACGTATCCTGGAGATATGTCTTATTACAAAGAAATATCAAAGGTACTTGGTCCCCGGGCAGAGGACATCCTCAATTCCCGCTTACATCAGATGGATCGCTCTTTTATCGAGATGTTTATACAAGAAGCCATCGATATAGCAGAAAAGAGACAAGTACCTTTGTATTGTGGTGAATATGGCGTGATTGACAGAGCTCCTACGGAAGACACATTACGATGGTATCGGGATGTACACGCAGTACTGGAAAAATACGGGATTGGTCACTGCGCATGGAATTATAAATCAAAAGACTTCGGATTATTTGATTCTAATTATGACAGCATCCGCGAAAAGTTATTCCCCGGCAGAAAAATGGCATAGTGTTTTGACCGTAGTATTTTAAATCAATATTATAAGTATTACAGGTTATTTTAAAATGAAAAAAAGTGTCAAAACACTATGCTTTGACCATAATATTAAAGATATTTAAGATTTAAAAAAACATTGAACAATTAAAAAACAGGCGGTCAAAGCAATAGTCTCTGAAAGAGTGTGACTATCCTGATTTTAACAATATGTAAAATAGCAATTCTAAAGCTTATGTTTCATAGGATTGCTATTTTTACATACTCACTGTTACATCGACAGGTTGTTCTGCTCTTATAGATATTAATATTTCCCCGAGAACTTCCAATCCCTTAACCACCCCCCCCATTCTATCCGACATCTCCCCATACCGGGGAAATTAAAATAATGTGATCGTATTCGTCTAAAGGGATGGGAATATCCTTTTCCGAAAGCTTTCGCTTCAAGTTCCCTCATGAGGATTTTCGAGAGTCCCCGCCCTCTATATTCTTTTTTTACAAAAATTCTTTTTATTTCAGCGATTGAATAACGGTAGAATTTGAAACTTCCACCGGCAACGGGATTTCCTTCCGGATAAATAACTACGGCATCTTTAATATCATCTCACTGATTGTATTGATCATATTTTTCTCTTTGAAATGCTTCCCCGACAATTTCATCAAGATTTGAGTCGAATTCTTTGCACAAGCTTATAAAGTCCTTATTCCTGATATTCTTGTTTTTTTACAAGAATATCAGGAATAATAGCGAAACGCAGGTTCGCATGAAATCAAGAATTTTCATAACGGCAACCTTGTAATAAATTAATTATTAGGGTTGCGGGCGTAGCCTGCGCAATGTATCTGTCTCAAATATCTCTTTCACAATATTAATGACAAGTTGAAGAAATATCAACAATTTTTAACAAGCAAAAGACTGACTGGAAAAACAAAGGAATTCTTCTTCTATTGACAAATGCAAAATATTTCCTATGCTTTATAGATATGTATTTCATTTCCTTTTGCCATTCCTTTAACAGAAAGGCGGAATTATGAATACTTATCTACTGCCGGGAAATGAGATACTCTAAACAGGTGAGTATATATTGAGAAGATATAAAAAAAGAAGGAATTCCGTTCTTTCCCGTTATTTTTCACATAAAACAGTACTTCGAAATAATACTATAAAGTCTATGACGGGAATCTCTCAACCTGCTTACTAAAATAATTGTCAAAGAGGTTCTATAATTTTAAAGACAGGAGCATAATTATGGATTTTAAAAATATGTTTATCACCCTCTCATCAGTCCTCTGTGTGATGTGCACGTCCTTCCCTCTTTCCGCGGATGCACCAAAGCAGATAAAGGAAGCGGAAGAATTATTACAGCAGAAAAATTATTCCCAGGTTATCAGCTTGCTTTCCGCAAATATTCCGAAGGAGTATATGGATTATGCCCATTTTTTAAGACTCATAGCTCTTTATAACTCCAAAAAATTAGATCAGGCCCTTGATTCTGCGAATCAGTTTATGAAGACATATCCCCAAAGCTCATGGCTTCATAAAGTCAAATTCTTCTCTGCATCAATACTTATCGAAAAACGGGATTATGAATCCGCGGAAGCACTCTTTAAGAAGGAATCCCTCCGGCTTCTCTCGAATGAACGCAAAGCGGAGATCGCGGCACAATATATTTCTTTTGCCGAATATTTCTCCTATAAACCAAAACCTGAAGAACTTGACCTTCCACAGCCCGATTACAACAAGGCATATTCTTTTTACGAAGAAGCTTTCAAACTGGAAATTGCACCTGACTTAAAGGAAAAAGTACGGTTTAACATGGCAAAAATGAAATTCCTGGGAGAAGATTATTACACGGCACAGAGAGAATATGAAAAATACTTAAAAGAATTCGACCCGGACTGGAAACAGCCCAACGATTCATATCAGGAGATCAACTTTTCTCATAAAGGTGAGTTTATATACGAGGCACGGCTTAACCTCGCGGAAACTTTTTTTCATGTATCATCCTTCACATCGGCGCGCATCGTTCTTGAAGATATCATCGCTCTTTCGACGAAACATATGAAAGAACCCTCACAAAAAGAAACCGCTGAAAAATACCACCGCCTTGCTTCCCGCCGGCTCCCCTTTACATACCGTTTTCCCCGGCCCGATAATGACTATGAGCTGGAAAGCAGTATCAAAGGGGTTGATGATTTCATCTCAGAATATCCTTCGGATTCCCTTGCGGTCACTCTCATGTGGTATACGACACAGGCACTTATTTTTAGAAACAGAACCGACCAGGCGATTAAAAAACTAAAACAATTTATTAATAAAGAAGGTTTCACAATTCTTGCTCAGGAGCCGACAGAAGAAATACGATTACGGGAATCCATCGGATTTACATTAACCCCGGAAGAACAGTTTGATAAATTTCAACAGGAGGCCCTTTTCCAGCTCGGGAACCTCACTTTTAAGCAGACTCACTACTCCGAGGCGATTAATATTTTTTCCGATTATATATCACGGTTTCCCAACGGTTCATACTGGACAAAAGCCCAATCGGGAATCATCGACGCCGAATACCAGATAGGCGTGGATCTGCTGGCATCAAAAAAATATAAGGAAACGGAAGATCACTGGAATGATTTTCTTGTGAAGCACCCCCTGGATGACCGCTCACGGAAAATACTCTTCACTCTGGCCCAGATTAACTATGAAGAGGCGAATAAAATAGAAAGAGACAAACCGGAACAAGCTGCAACGCTGTATCAAAAAGCAGTTTCCGGGTACAGAAAACTTGTATCAAAATATCCCAACACAAACGAATCCTCACTTGCACAACTTAAAATCGGGGAAATATACGAAGAACACTTGAGTGATCTTGAAGCAGCCTTAACGGCGTACAAAACACTCACCTGGGGAAGCTATGCCCAGGAAGCTCAAGGGCGTGTACAAAAAATGATTAATAAAGAACTCGTCCTCCGGACTGATAGAATTTTCAGAACAACCGAAGAGGCATACATTACCGTACAACTCAGGAATATCGATAACCTTAAACTCTCGGCGTACAAACTGAATCTTGAGGCATATTTCAGGAAATCACACAGCATCAAGGGGGTCGAGCACCTTGATTTAGCACTCATCGAACCGGACCGTAAATGGGAGATTGATGTAAAAGGTTACGGCAAGTATCTTCCCCTGGAGAAAAAAATTGATATTACCATGGATGGTCCGGGAGTTTATGCGATTAATGTGGCTTCCGAAGAACTGGAGGCTACCACCCTTGTGATCCGTACGGATATCGACCTTATTATGAAATCATCACGAAAAGAACTCCTTGTTTTTATTCAGGATATGGTAAAAGGAAAAACCATCGCCGACGCGAAGGTTCTTATAACAGACGGAACACGGGTCCTTCTGGAAGACAAGACCGGAAAGGATGGAGTACTTCTTAAAATTCTTCCTGAATTAACATCCGTGACCAATCTGAATGTGTTTGCTTCATTCAACGGACATATCGCGGCAACGGGACTCGACCTGGCAGGTCTGTACCCGGCAGTCGGATTAAGAGCAAAAGGGTACATTTATACGGACCAGCCGGCATACAGACCCGGTCAGCAGGTCAATATTAAGGGAATTCTACGGGATGTTGATAAGGGCTCCTATATCATCCCTCAAACAGGTGAAAAAAAGGAGTCTCGGTATTTTATTTCAGTGGTGGATGCCAAAGGAAGATCCATTTATAAAAACTCCCTCGAATTATCCGAATTCGGAACGTTTCACACCACGATCATGCTCAGTACCAGCGCACCCCAGGGTGACTACTCAATCAGGGTAAATAGAGAATCAGGATCACACTATTTCAATGGAAAATTCATCGTACAGGAATATAAGCTTGAAAAGATAAAGTTAAAAATTGATTTTAATCAATCCATATATTTCAGGGGTGAGACAATTGAAGCCACCTTCGAGGCCGCATACTATTTCGGTCAACCTGTAAAAGACAGTAAAATTCGTTATACCACCCCCGACGGTCTTGCCTTTACCGACAAGACTGATGCAGACGGCAAACTCCGGATCACCTTTGATACAACACCCTTTCAACCGGGAAGCATCCTCTCGTTCGCCGGAACTCTTTCCGGTGAGAATGTGGGTACCTCAGGTACAGTGTATCTTGCCGCCAGAGGGTTTTCCATGTCATTACGCACGGACAGAGATATCAGTCTTAAAGGAGAACCTGTGGAGGTCACGGTAACGACGATTGATGCGGCGGGAGCAAAGGTATCGAAGGAAGTGGAAGTGAGTATGTATAAACGGATAACAAAGGAAGTGGATCCCTTATTTGCAGAGATACCATGGCTCGAAGAAAATAAAGAATCCGGGACATCAACATGGACGGAAGTAAAAGTTGAAACAAAAAAAGTAACAACCGATGACCGGGGTATCGGCCGGGTGAGTTTCTCGCCGTCGGAAGGCGGGCAATTCCTTTTCCGGGGCCAGGGTAAAGACCGGTTTAATAATATTGTCACCGGAGAAGTTCAGATGTTCGTTTCCGGCGAAGATGATGCCGAACCCTTGCGGATATTCGCAAAACGAAGTCATTATTCCGTGGGAGAAAAAGACAGCCTGCGGATCTATACCCGGATTAAAGAAAAATCCTTGGGCCTCATTACCTTTGAGGGAGAAGGCATTATATCCTATCATATAACATCCCTTAACCCGGGAGAAAATCCCTTTGACCTTGCTATCGATCATTCACATTTCCCTAATTTTGTTTTTACCGTATCGGTGATGAATAAAAACGCACTCGTGAGGGCAAAACATGCCTTTACCGTAGAGCGGCAATTGAACATAATAATAAAACCTCGAAAATCAATTTTTTTACCCGGCGAGGAAGCTTTCGTAGATATCCTCGTGACCGATCATCTCGGAAAACCGGTGGAAGCGGAATTATCCCTCGCTTTGGTGAATGAAGCATTGCTTGAACAATTTAAAGATCCGGTTTCAGGGATTGTATCATTTTTTGAAGAAGGAGCATACAGGGAAGCGGAGATGAGAACAGACTCAAGTTGTACATTTATCTATACACCGGTCACCCAGTCTGTTAATAAAGAACTTCAGGAAGAGGATGACCGCCTTTTCGACCTCCTTTCAGAAACAATGAATTATGAAGCAGTCGAGATGGCGGAAGAAGAATACGACTATGAAAAAAAGAGCCGTAAAGAGGATAAAGAAGAGAGTTACAGTAAATCGATGAGTGACGAAGAATACGATGAGGAACCTTCCGGAGCCTATGATGATAAACCGGAAGAAACCCGGGAGGGTGCGAGACGAGAGCTATCATCAGGCAGATATTGGCGTGCGACAATTGTCTCAAATGCATCCGGAAAAGCCGAAACGACGATTCCTATTCCCGATAACACAAGCTCTTTTAAAATACGAATGAAAGGCTGCACAAAGGAAACCCTTGTGGGGGAATCGGAAACAACAATTACAGTCCGAAAGGAATTCTTTGCAAGTTTAAAATTACCTGTCCTGGTTCAGGAAAAAGATGTGATCCGGATTGTCGGGAGGATTCATAATCTTACATCATATTCCGGAAAAGTAAAAGCCATCTGCTCTGTCGTTTACAATGAAAAATCAACCCATTTACCCGTACAACAGGTAGACATACTCCCGAACGAGACAAAAGAGATCGTATTCCAGTCATATACGGTTCCTCTGGCGAAAAAACTGGAAGTTCAACTGGCAATAGATGCGGGGGGTAAACAATCGGACACAGTTATGCGGGATGTAAAAATACGTCCCTGGGGATTACCCGTGGGAACAAATCGTGCCGATACCGCACATGGCGATACCGATGTGTTCCTCACTTTACCGGCAGACAGGGATTATGTGAGTTCATGGATGTCAATTGCTCTCTATCCCGCTTTGGAGACAAGCTTGATAGATCTTGTTTTACCCCGGCGGGACTTTCCTGTTTTACCGGAAGATAATATATTTATCAACTTTCCCATCGGTGCAGAGGCTGATCTTCTCGCGACAATATCCATGCTTCTCTACACCATGAACCGTCCCGATCTGACACATTCTTATAAAGCGTTAAAACAAAAAGCGTATTCCCTGGTATCGGAGCTTGTATCAACCCAGCAAAAAGACGGCGGTTGGGGATGGCAGAAGAACAGCGAGTCTGTCTCCATCACCTCACAGGCATACTGGGCTTTGGTCCTGGCTCAATCCGGGGGTATTGAAGTTGAAGACCGCGTTCTCACTCAGGCAAAAACGTTTTTACAGAAAAACTTTACTTCTTTGCCTCAGAATGATAATGATTCGAAAGCAGAGATACTCCACGCTCTTTCTTTAACAAATGACGCGGATTATACCTTCGTAAACAGGCTCTATAGAAGCAGGAATGAATTAAGCGAAGCCGCACTCGCTTTTACCGCACTCACCCTTAATACATTATCAAAACCCGACATAGCACAGGAACTTTTAAGACTTCTTGATTCAAAAGCACAGAAAGTCAAGGATATTTCGAGAACCGTGCTCTACTGGAAAGGTGAGAATAATCAGGCATGGCTGCAAAATAGTATCGAGACAACAGCCTTGGCAGTATTGGCGTATCAGCATATCGAACCGGCATCAACATTTATAGAACCGGGGATCCGTTTTCTCATGGGGCAAAAGAATTCTTCCGGATTTAATCCCCCCAAGGCAGTGGGATATGCCTCCGCCGCTCTCACGCAATTCTATGATAAAACAAAACAGACCTCCGGTGATTTCACCCTGATTATTTCCGTGAACGGCACCGAAGTCGGTTCTCTTGATGCGCGCAGGGAGGCTGATGATAAAGATGGTATGGTTTTTATCGAAGTCCCGGGGAACATAATCAAGCCGGGGAAGAACCATGTACATATAAAACATTCCGGGACTGGAGATTATTCCTACTCGATGTCATTAACAGGATTCTCCAGGGACATGAAAGATCCCAAGTCATGGACCTACCCAAGTTTCAATTTCCGGAAATACATTCACGAACCCCTGCGATACAAAGGAAAAAAGATCGGTTCAAGCACCATGGCTATTCATGAACTTGAATCAACTAACACCGCAGAGGTTTCCATCAGTTTTAACGGCGGAAGCAGAAAAAGCTATCTTGTCCTCGAAGAATTTATTCCCGCAGGTGCAACGGTTCTGGAAGATACTATCCAGGGCAGTTACAGCCTCATGGAAAAAAGCGACGGTAAAATTACTTTCTATTTTAAACCGGAACAATATATTTCCACTATAAAATATTCACTCGCGTCCTACCTCCCGGGAACCTACCAGGTACTCCCTTCTGTTTTGCATGAAGCATTCAGGCAGGAAGAGATGCGCATAGGGGAGGCCGCAAGCCTTATACTCCTCGCTCCGGGTGAAACATCAAGCGAAGAGTATGTTATGAATAAAGAGGAGCTGTACGGACTTGGAAAAGCATATTTTGAGGACGGACAGATGAAAGAGGCTTTGAATTTCCTCGAGAAACTCTATACAATGGATCCGGCCTATTCCCAACCCCAGGTCGCCCGGATGCTTCTCTGGATAAGAACCGAAAAGCAGTTTTACGATGCGGCAAAAATTGTGGATTATTTCGAAATTCTTAAAGAAAAATATCCCGAACTCTCAATCCCTTTCAGTAAAATACTTGTTGTGGGTCAGGCATACCATGATATAAAGGAATACGAACGCGCCTACCTTGTCTACAAAGCAACTATTGATGCAAGTTTTTTAAAAGATTCCGGTGTCGGCGGATACCTGGAAAAAGCAGGTGAATTCCTCGCCTCCATAGAATATATGATGAGTCTTATTAATGAATACCCAAACTCGAGTCCTGTTATTTCCGCATGGTTTGCCCTTGCCCAGGAAGTTTATACGAAAGCACCGTATGCCCCGGAGATTCAATCCGGAAAAACCATGAAAAAAGAAGAAAGAGAAAAAATCTACACAAAGATACACTTTCTTTCCATGGCACATGAAATGTTACGGAATTTTCTTTCATTATATCCGGAGCACGAACTCACCGATGATGCCGCATTCACAATCCTGAATATAACATTGGATATGCGAAAATACCAGACGACCATTGATTTTTCAAAAAAATACCAGCAACGGTATTCAAAAAGCGCGTTTTTTACAAATTATCAGTATATGGAAGCCCTGGGACATTTTTCTTTGCGGAAATATTCCGACGCCATCAATACAGCCAAACTGGTTGCAGAGGGTGATAGTGACAACAAAAATCTCGCAACCTACATTCTGGGACAAATATATCACGCCCGGCGGGATCCGGAGAATGCCCTTTTGTATTATAAAAAAATACGGGATTCTTTTTCCGATGCATCCGAAGCGATCGACTATTTTGAACGCAAATCGGTGAATGCCGACGAGGTTACTATCTATATACCGGGAGAGACCATTTCTCTCCCCCTTCATTACAGAAACATAAAGGAAGCGCATCTCCAGATCTACAAGGTCGATCTCATGAAACTTTACCTGCGCGAAAAGAGCTTAAGCAGGATCACCGGAGTAAATCTGGCCGGGATTACCCCGCTGCATGAATCGGTGATTCCTCTGGGAGACGGGAAAGATTACGAAGACAAATCCAGAGATATCCCGTTAAAACTCAAAGATGAAGGCGCCTATCTCGCCGTTATCCGGGGAGACGATATATTTACCAGCGGTCTTGTCCTCATTACCCCATTATCCATCGAAGTCCAGGAAGACCAGGTATCGGGAAGAATCCGCGTGAATGTCTTCGATAAAATACGCCAGCTCTATCCGGATCTGGTACATGTAAAAGCGATCGGATCGGGAAATACGGAATTTGTATCCGGGGACACGGACCTCCGGGGCATATTCATCGCCGACGGGATCCGGGGAATCCCCACCGTCATCGCCAGGGATAAATCCAACCGGTATGCATTTTACAGGGGAAAAAATTGGGTCGGACCGCAGGAAGACCAGGCGATCCAAACCACCGGCGAAGAAGAAATGAGCCAGGATTTTGACGAACAGTACAGGGGAAATCTATTTATACAGCAAAATAAAATGGTGGAAGAAAACCGGGCAAATCTCGATTATCTCTATGACCAGGATATCGAAGGTGTAATGGTCCAGGAGGCGAAGTAGGGATTGGTATAATTGCAATACGACAATTGTTTAAGAGCAAGGACTACCTCACATTCTCTCCGCGCCGCCGCATCTCTGCGTTTCATTCTCCTTTTGTAAGGAAGATATAAGGAAGGCATAAAAGCAGGAAAACATAGTGAAGGAAATGGAAAAATATAACAGTGACGAACACGACATTGGCATTGGAATTTTCATGAATAAGAAAAAGAAAAAAAACTACGGATGTATTTTTTAAGGCCAAGTTATTTAGTAAATGGGATTCGGATGGGGACGGATTTTTTTAGTTGGATGAATACAGACACTTTGGAACATTGGTCCGTTATATTATTTATGAGGATGGAAGAAAATTATAAGAAAACCGGGGAGAACCCATTACTGTTTATACCAATCGTCCTCAGGAAAATCTACAGAGTCTTTCATCATTCCTTTAAACTTTATTAAGACATCTAATGCTTCCTTGTGTGTTCCGGTTTTTAATTCTTTTAGTTTTTCAATAGCCTCATCCATATTTTCTGCTCTGATAAAGCTATCGGGAATTTGAGGAATATCAAGAAGTATTTTACCCATATGCTCCTCCTATTTATAAATATAAACTGTTCCCGGTTTTTTAGCAATATACTCACTAAAATATCAGCAAATTTCAATATGGAATTCTGGAGGAATTTACAGGAAAGACAAGATTGGACATACTCAAATTTTATTCCGAAAAATCATTACTATAGCCACAAATAGGTTTTTTTACTGTTTTCGACAAATTTAAGATTTTTCGTATACCTTATTATCCTGTTAATCCTTTATAAAAAAAATATTCCCCTTTGCTGTCCGTAACTAACTACACTTTATTTGAATTGTGTCACCGCAGACACAATTAACTGAACATAATCCGGAATTCTAGTCCACTTTTCCCAATTACTCAGAAAAACCCCGGCCCTATTTGACAATTCATAGATTTATATATACTCTCTCTCTATCATACATTGTGAAGGAGTGCAAAGGTGTCAATAATCCCTAAAAAACAAATTGTAAAACGCTATAAGAATAATCCGGTTATTACAAACGACATGATGCCCTTCAGCTGCCGCGGGGTGTATAATTCCAGTGCGGTGAAATACAACGGCTCGTATATTATGGTACTCAGGGCAGAAGGATACAATTTAAAGGATTCCTTCTGGGTGGCGGAAAGTAATAACGGATATGATAATTGGAAAATCAAGGAGATGATACATCTTCCCGAAACAGAGGAATATAAAAAATATGGTGCCAATCAATATGATCCCCGCATAACAAAAATCGATGATATGTATTATATCACTTTTTGTGTTCACGGATTACATGATGCCCGGATGGGTCTAATGAGTACAAAGAATTTTAAAGAGTTCAAATGGGAAAACTTTCTCACCGGCAGTGGTTTTAGAAATACGGTTCTCTTTCCTGAAAAAATAAACGGGCTGTATGCCGCGTTGGAAAGACCGAATTCAACGGGAGATATCTGGTTTACTCAATCCCCGGATCTCGAATTCTGGGGAAAACACGAACATATGCTTTCATCTCGTTTTTCCGTTTGGTCTACCGGGAAAATAGGACCCTGCGGTACTCCCATAAAGACGAAAAAAGGGTGGCTCATCATTATTCATTCAGTTCAGATTATATGCGATTTTGAATATATATATCATGCGGGTGTCATGCTTACGGAACTGAATAATCCGGCTAAAATAATCCGTGTAGGGGAAGAGCCGATCCTCACCCCGGAAGAATCTTATGAAACAACAGGTCATGCGCCTAACGTTATTTTCGCGAGTTCCCAGATCGTGGAAGATGACGGAAACGTTAAAATCTACTACGGAGCATCCGACCGCTGCCAATGTGTTGCAGACACGACAGTGGACCTCCTCCTGGAAGCTGCATTAGAACGGTAGATGAAATAGTGTCCCGGAAACATATTAAGAACCTCATTTAAGGAAAACGGATGGAAAAATAAGTCCCCTCACGGCGGCTTGTTGTAAAAGTAACAGATCCACCCAGATATTGTTCTCCAAGTAATTTCATACAATAGGTTCCCAGTCCGTGGCCGTTACCTTTTTTTGTCGAGAAAGAGCGTTCAAAAATGTGTTGTGCGGATTTTTCAGGGATATATGCATTATTATGGACAATAATTCTCCGGGAAGAATTATCATAGTGATACGACAATGTGACGATTCCGCCCGTATCCGTTGCGTCAAAGGCATTTGTAAGCATATTTATAAGAATCCGTTTTAGAATTTGTAAATCGGTTTTAATAACTGCATCCTCCCCGGGCCATAAGATAACCAGTTTTTTATTTTCCGTCACCTTATTCGCCGAGAAAATCTGATTCAACATGGTAAAAAAAGCTGTAATCGATACAGATTCAATATGAGTTGTTAATTCACCCGCTTCCGCCTGTAAAAGCAGCCTTTGCCCTTCGATGATCGCAGTTATTTCATCTGTAAGAAAAACCAGTTTTTTCATGTTTTCGACCGGATCTTCACAGGACAGAATATCCGCCCAGGTTTTCAGGGCGGTGGCTGTATTAGCGATATCATGAATAAAAATCTCCTGTAATACTTCCCGGCGTTTTGAATCACTAATATCATGCAATACAAAAACAATAAACCGTTGACCCTTGATAGTCAGCGGAGTTGCACGCACCCTGAACTCAACAGCAGAAAAATGTCCCTCCTTTTCCCGGGTAATCCTGCATTCATCTTCCGCTGCCGTATTTTCTGTTAAACAGGCCATCATTGCGATGACTGCGCCGCAATCCCTGCATGCTTTTGATGTTCCGCATCCGCCAGGTTCTGTCCGGGAGTGTCTGCAATCAAAAACTTCCCCGGGGCGCATCCCGAGAAAACTGCCGGAAGCCGGAATCTGTAATTCATCATTTATGCGGGGGTTAAAAGCGACAATTTGCCGTTTGTCATTTAATATCAGCACATAACCTGCTATGGATTCCATAATTATTTTTATGACCGGATTTTCCTCTACAGACTTGACAAGGGAGATAAGTTCCTCCCTTGTCATCCGTTCCGCGGGAGCAAAATAAGTATAGAGAGTATCCTTCACAAGACCACTCCGTAAAATCGAATGTAGTGCCTCTATTGAAGAGTATATAAAATTACAGAAAAAAAGCAAGAGGATGAATATATACGGAATTGTTAAGCTCGTTATTACTACTTTTTAAGATCAAGGGAACATTTAAAATTATCGAATTCCACAAGAATATCTTTCTTTGTATTTTTTACAGTCTCTGCCATGGACACGGAAATATTTATTTTATCCCTGGGAAGGAATGAAAAATCCGGGATTGTATCAATCAGAATATCATCAACATATCCATATGCCATTTTGGAATCCGCATCATAAAGAATCCTCAGAGTATGAAATTGAGTAGCTTCATCACCGAAAAGCTCATCTACAAAATGCTCGTCATCCGTATACCATGTCCCTTTAAGGGACCATGGAAAAACATAATATTCCTTTTTAAAATTCGCCACGACCTGGAGAAAACTCCCCCCCATCCAGTCATCGTTTCCCACAGTCAGGCGGATCGTATCTGCGGACCCTTTGACATCACGGAAAGATATTTCCACCGCGAAGGATTTGTGTTTTACGGATTTTGTGGTTATGGAATTGATACTATTCAGCCGCCCGTCCCTGAATTTACCGGAAATCTGCAAGGTACCGTTCTCTACAACCAACGTGAGATCTTTATTAATTGAATCTTTTTTCCAGACATCCCGATCAAACTGATCGAAGGTATCTATATAAATATAATCGGGAATAATAAACTCTTTTTTTTCTGAAACACTTTTCTCATTATCCCCGGAGGAGTTCGGATCTTCTTCCGGCGATTCAAGGTTGATAGTAAGAAGTTTTGCGATACGTTCATCCAGACTCATGACAGCGGTAGTCGAGAAGAGCATCTCACTTGTTTTAAGATTGATGATTTTGATGTTAAGGCTGATACTATCCCCCAGGTTATAATATGACCCGGTGATAATATACTGGGCACTTAACTTTTTACCAATAATTACCTGTGTTGCTTCGTCTACAAGCTGAGAAAGCTGGAACTCATGTTCTTCCAGAAGCGTATCCATATGAGCCCGGTTCAATAACCGGATATTCTCATTTTTTTTCGCAAGAAGATTATTTTCGATCTCATCGACCAGATATTCTCCGAATTGATTTATTTTCTTTTCAAAGGAAAAAGGATAAATCGCCACGGTCTTTACTCCATCAATCCCATTTAATTCCGTGTAAAGAACATCTGCCGCCTGCTCAAGTGCTTTTTCCATGGGAACAGGGGCATCTGCAAATAGAGAAAATGACAAAAGCGTAAATAAAAGGACACACACTCGTGATAATTTCATAGGAATACCTCACAGATTTATTTTAAAATAAAGTCACAACCTCAATTATAACCCCCAATTCATCTGCTGACAAGCCAAAAAACCGGGAAGCAGCGTGAAGTTTGATAAAGTGAAAAAGTTAAATGATCTCTTTTAATACTGATATGAGGGTATCAATCTGATCGAAGGTATTACAGATATGCACGGAAAAACGGACCCTTCCTTCGCGTTGGGCACATATAATATTAAAGGCTTTGAGTTTTTTCACTATTTCATCGGAATTTATTCCACCGTGCTCAGCAACGACTATCCCGGATTCGCAGGGTTCAAATCTCCTGTTAAGTACTGAAAAACCAAGGGCGACAAGATGATCGACCAAATAGCCGGAAAGAGAAAAAATCCGGGAACGAATCGCATCAAACCCAAGGTTTGAAAGAAAGGAAAGACTCGCATCGAAATACACCCAGTCGATAAGACTCGGAGTCGAATAAACATAGCGGTCGACTGTTTGTATTAATGTATCTTTATACGGGAGATATGTGTGATGAGATACTACCGAGGATGTTCCTTTAAAAATATAGGTTAATGTGTTAATTTTTTCTTTCTTAATAATGAGTATTCCTAATCCAACCGGTCCCTGAAGCCATTTCCAGGCTGAACCTGCGCAAAAAGATATACCCCATTCATCCAGATGAAGAGGGACATGGCCTGCTCCCTGGGATATATCAAGAACAACCTCAATATGACGCTTCCGACAGAGAGTACTTATTTCCTTTATGGGAAGGGGCATCCCGGTTAACCAATGAACTGCGGACAGAGCAGCTACTTTTGTTCGGGAAGTGATACTTTTTTTAAAGTTTCCGAGGAAACCATCCACGGTGAGGGCTTCCGGGATAAAGGATAAGACGATTCCCTTTTTCTGTAAATGTTCCCAGGGATAGACATTACTCGGGTATTCACGGTCAAGTAAAAGAACCTCATCACCCGGTTCAAGCCGGAGACCATGCGAAATAAAATTGATCCCTTCGGCTGTATTATGAATGAGAGCAACATCATCGGAAGAACATCCCGCCACACCTGCCAATACATCTTTAACTTTCCCATGAAGCCGGGCAAACTGAAATTCCGGGGCCATAATACTCTGGTGCGCATACACGTTTATAAAATCATTCATCCGGTTAATTATATGTTGTCCCGGGGGAACAGATCCGGCGTTATTTAACCAGATATAACTCTTATTTACAGGATAGGTTGATGCGATTTCGTTCCAGGGTATGGAACTCTCTTTTGTATTCTTCATGCCATAAAGAATAATATAAAAAACACGCAATGACCAGAGACATTATGAATTAATAGGCGAGGCCTTTGTAAGGAAATAAAAATACCCGGGAGCCAATTGCAATACCTCCGTATCTGCCACCGGATTTTTGTCATTGCCCAGGATCTTTTTTAATTCTCGATAAAACCTTCTGTCCAGGAGGGCCGCTGGGGAGGGCTGCTGTTAAGAATAATCTCCCACTCATCATCATCAATCCTGTTATAGCCGGATTCCAGGAACTCATAATAGCTTAAGGTATAGCCGATTGCCGCCCGGAGTGTCGAGTCTCCCGGTTCTTCGTAAAAAATGATAATGGGGTGGAGTTTCCCCACAGCTTCATGAAGTACGGAATCATTATAATTGAAGATATCCGTTATAACATGAGATTTTGCGTCTGATTCAGGAACAAAACTGACATCCGTAAAAAAGTAATCCACTTCATATCCCCAATTTTTTATGAATAATGCGTCCTCTAACGAAAACGGCGCCGTATTATCTAATATGATATTCGCGCAGGTTTCGAATTTTTCCGCCCATAGGGAAATTTGTGTGAATTTATCAATATGAATAGAACCGAATCCGGCATCAGTGATCGCCTGTACTGCTTTTTCACACATCGCCTTTAATCCGGAATAAAATGCGGGGTATGGTTCTATGAATCCGTGAGGTTCCGGGGTCGGTGTCGGTGTATCTGTCGGGACAGTCGTGGGTAATGGAGTCGGCGGACTTGTTATTGTCGGTGGACTTGTCGGCGCCCCTGTGGGAGAAGGTGTGGAAAACGGGTCGTTGCCCCAGATGAGAACTCCATTACAGTAAAGAGGTATGGAAGGCCAATCAGTATACGTCGTAATTGAGCCGTCAAAGGAATAGTCGTCCGATTGATTATAGAAAGACCAATCCTCTTTATGAATACAAATCTGTATTGGTCCGGTCTCACCGGAAGGCTCAAGATTTCCCGCTGTCGGTGCAAAAGCGATCTCTACATATCCATTATAGAACACGCCTGATATCTGTGACGCGCCGATCGCAGCCCAGTCAACTGCAAATACATTCGGAGATGCGCCTTCTTTTGTAAAATAATAGCGGACCGTCAGTTCATCAAGAGGAATACTTTGGGTACCGGAATTGATGATATTTAAATACGGCCGTATCATATTTGCCGTAATCATTGATTCCCCGCACAGATATTGAACTTTTACGTCCGAAACAGTCGGCGAAGACGTTGGAGCTGCTGTCGGAACTGATGTTACTCCAGGAGTTACTGTGGCAGCAGATGTCGGATTAGCTGTCGGGATGGTTGTAGGAGTCGGAGTTGGTGTCGATTCCGCATAAACAATATTGTCATTATGGAGTTCGGTCCAGGCAGCCAGTTGTGTATTAAGCTTTTCTCTCGCCCAGTACTCGTTCTGCATGAAACCGGGAAGATCTCCCGCCGGCACATCCGAGAGGGCGCGTAATGTATAAAGCATATAATTATATACAGACTGGGTCCATTCAGATTCAGGTTTTTGTTCATAATTAATAATGAGATTATCGATCATAGCCTGCAGACTTTTTTCTCCAATGTAAGTATCCATTTCTGCCTGATGTTCTTCATAAGCTGCCAGAGAATCAAATACAGTTGACCCGACATCCAGACTTTTCGGAATATACCTTCCCGTCACATTTTCCGGACCCACACTCTTATCCAGGGCATCCATATCCATGGAAAATCCCGTATTCATAAAAAGGGTATATAATGTATCGGGATCGCTTATTTCAGCGAGTGCGTTCATAAAGGACGTACGATTCCCTTTTAGCTCAAGTGAAAGATATTTGTTTGCAGGATACCCGGAGATTATCGAAATCGCCAATTCATTAATAATTACAGGATTATTGCTTGGTGCATCATTATTCAATGTAATAAAGAAGTTGTAGAGCGTCTCCCATAATTCCAGTATAACCGTATTCCGGGTGAGGACATAACCCATAATCACAGATTCGGTACATTCGATTTCCTCTTCGACATGGAAACGCTGACGATCCAGCCAGGTCGTGGCCCGGAAATAATTCTCCAGTTCAAGGTCGCCTTTATAATGACCTCGGGGTTTATACTGAGTGTAATCTTCCAAAGCCCCCGGTTCAGGGACCTCACACGCATATATTTTTGTAAGCGTATCATTCACCTGGGTTGCAACAGGGGAAACAGCCGTACCGCTGATACTCCCTTCACCCTTAATGAGTGCTTCTGCAATTGCAGTGTAAATCCAAAGTCTCCGGGCAGCATCCTTTACAAAGGGATATTCACCGGAAATACTATTATACTCATTCATCACATCTGCGTTGAGATACTGAAGGAGGTCTGACAGCAGGTCATACAACTCGGTTTTCTCTATTATTTCACTCATATGGGCAAAAGTAATATGAAAAACATGAAGCAACGCATCTGTTGTTATAAAAGGCGGTATTTCCTGGGCCTGGGAAAGTGCCACATATACCTGAGAGAGGGTATTAGACTCAATATTGGACATCACAACAAATCCGTTTTCTATACATTTATTTGTTTGGTTATCATTTACCTGAATAAAATTTGTGATGTCAGACCAGTTTCCCGGAAGGTTACCGGGAAGAGGTGTGGGTTCGACCTGGACATCAGTTGATGTGGGTGTTGGTGTCGGTGTCGGTTTTATTATTATGAGGTCCACATAATACTGGGCAACAAGCAGGGCATCGACAATATCAACTAATCCGTCATGATTAAAATCGGCAAGTTCAAGATGAAAATTCTGCGGAGACAATCCTACATAATATTGAGCGATAATAAGTGCATCAACAATATCCGTCGATCCGTCTATATTCGCATCACCGATCTCTCCTTCGTACACAGTTACTATGCCGTCAATCGCCCTGGGGGATTCTCCTATTGGTGCGGTTGTTTCATCGACAATCTGGTTTATAACAAGACTTAAGGGTGTCATTCCGGTTGTCGTATTGGTAAGCCAGTAAATCGTAAGGATATTCAAATCCTGCCCGGGTCCTGTGCCCTGGGCATCGAATCCCGTAATATTTATCACGCCGGGATTATTACGATTAACTGCCGCCACAAAACCGTCCGGACCGGCAGAAACTCCATTATTTCCACGGAGTGTGTCGACAGAGACAATATCATTATTATAACTCACTCGAAAACCATAGGCACCAAATTTTTGTTCACCTGAATTTAGATGAAGTTCCGTAATACATTCGGAATTCTGTAGGCTGATAACCTCGGAAGGGCTAAACCAGACATCCCCTGTTAATAACTGGGCATGTGAGAGAAGTGGATTAAAGTAAAAGACGGATATAATGATAGCAAGAAAAATTATCAATCTGTCTATAGTACCTTTTTTTATCATTTTACACACTCTTTATCTATTTTTTATATCAGTATTATGAGCCTCATGCAAAAATCAATTATCTTTAATATGTTTTAACAATCGGCGAAATATAGGTCTTGTAATTGCACATGAAAAGTTACAACTGTGAGTTTTTTACAATTACTTACTATACTAGTATAAATATACCTTAAATTTTAAATAAGTCAAGGAAAAAATACAGTGAGTTTTTTATTGAAAAGAAATAAAAAAGCCCGGAAAAAAAAATTAATCAGTTCTTGTGAAGGTATCAATAAAACTCATTCCCCTCATAGATCGGAAGGCAAGATATGAAGGCATCTCATCAAGCTTAAACACATACATAATGATTTTATTTCTTGCATTTCTAACATCCTCTTCCGTTACGGAAACAGGAGATTCAAAACTTTCTTTGAGTTCCTGCAAACGAGAATCCGTCAAGTTCTTATAAAATTTATCCCGGATATATGTATCAGATGACTTGAGTGATAAAAAGAGATCCCGGGTACTCACCCGGGTGAGGATTTCCTTTATTCCATTATCGGAGATGTAGACAATATCATTAAAAGTAAAAAGACGTTCTCTCACAAGAGTAGCAATATCATCGGGAAAAATCGTATCAATCTTTGAAAGAAGAAAATCATTTTTCGTAATGATTTGTAGAATAAGTGTAAGTGATAAATACGGGGTTTCTTTTATATCGGAGAAATCAGGCACAAAAGAAAATATTTCCCTTGAAAGCTCGGTAATTCCCGTAAGAAATTCCCGGGCAAGTTCCGAAAAAAGCAGAGAATATTTCTTTGACTGCTTTTCATGCAAGTTTCCCAATCCTTTTAAGAAGCTGATTATTTTTTCCTCTTCACTCAGGAACGAAAGATTCTCGATACTGGGGTTCTTTTCCGCTTCATATTTTTTTACCGCAATCATCGTCGTCGTGAGCATCGATTCGAGGTTTTCGGAAAATGACCCGATTTTTTCTTCCAGCTGCGCATTGTGACGCGAATGATTTTTTTCCAACCGGCTGATAGAGGCAAGAAGTTCATTCTTATACGAAAGGGGTAATGTAAAAGTTACGATTCTTTCATTATCCGCAAGAAATTTTTCTGCCATCATACTATTTTCGCTGAATATGGCATTCAATGTCCGGAAGTCGGGAACAGTTTTATCATCGGTAAAATAAGAACTATAATAGATATATAATCCCATAAACTCTGCTTTATATGTAATTAACGCGGACACAAGATTGTACAAGTGAGATAAATTATCATCTTTTGTAATTTCAAAATTTTCCGAATTACTTAATCTCTCGCAAATACTATCAATCTGTTTCTTTCTTTTCTCCACACTTTCTATACAATCTGTATTATCATAAAACGGAACCATCATTTTAAGATGTTTTTCCGTGACGAGGACCGGAGTTCCGCTTGCGATATGCATGATACCGCTGATAATAATTGTGTAGTATAAATTCTTTTCTTCGATGAGACGTTCGGAAAGAGCCGTGAGGAGTATTTTCGCATAATCATAATAGACACCGGATACAATACATTTTATTCCTTCTGCAAGAAGTATCGAGTCCACTTCCGGAAGTAAATCCTCCAGGACAAGAATCCCTTCCATTCTTGCTTTCCGGCTGAAATTAATGAGTTGAAGAATAAGCCGCTCCAATTCATCCGTATATATATTCATCGTTATCGAACGTAAAATTTCTTCGGTGATTCTCGGATTATCACCCATATAAATACTCAAAAGTCCCTGGATAATAATATTGAGCTTCATTTTATAGAGATACATAGATGCTTTTATCTTTTCTGTAAGCAATGTTTTCACCAACTTATGCTCAGTTCCGTCGACTATTAATTGAATCCCTGTCTTGAGCACCGGGTCATTGACAAAGTCCTCCAGGGCATCTTCCAGACTCAAAAGACCTTCTGTACAGGATTTTTCGCTTAATGTCGTCAATAATCGAATAATATCTGTGAGAATATTATGAGAGGGCTGCCTGTGTATGAATTGAGGATAGAGATATGGGGGAATTGATGTTTTTAGGAGAAAATCTGAAATTGTCTCATTTTTATACGATGATAACCATCCATAGAGAAAAAGATATTTTTCTTCCGCTGCTGCTTTTTGAGCATAATGGAATAGAATATCTTTAAGAGGATAGAGTGCATAATTAGTAAGAGACAAAAAATCCCGCTCATATTCGCTGATGATTTTCTTCACAATGGATAAATATGGAATAAACTCACTCCCGGCTAATGTCAGCATCTGTAATAATCCCTTATTAAAATCCCCGGGGACCAGAGATTCTCTATTCCG
Organism: Spirochaetales bacterium; assembly: GCA_016934975.1. Taxonomy (GTDB): domain Bacteria; phylum Spirochaetota; class Spirochaetia; order SZUA-6; family JAFGRV01; genus JAFGRV01. Next base: position 44,689 of record JAFGRV010000254.1, read on the forward strand.
CAGAAGATATTCCGGGATAATATTCATAAAAAGAAGTTCGCTTGTAAAATCAACTCGTTCAGTAAAAAATAATAATTGATCGAAAGCAGCCGCCTGCATTTCCGTTTTTTGAAATTTATGAGTAACAAAAGAGACCAGGGCTATGTTGATATTCGAAAGAATTCGCTGCAATACGGATAATTTTTTTATATCACCGCTGTACCTTACACTTAAAAGAAAGGGGAATGTATGGTTTTTTTTTGAAATACTTTCAAAAAGATTCACAAGGTCTTCCTGTTCCCTGGATTTAAAGATAGTTTCAACATCAAGAAGCAAATTTTTATAGAATGAGACGCAATGGGAGATACAGTCATTCTGCTCAGTTGATTTCCAGATAGCTTCTATTCCATTTTTTAAATTTTCACTACTCATGAGCCTCTCCATTTAAAATTCCAAAATGCCCCAAAAACTTCTTCGTCTTTTCTATAATTTTAGGAGATCCCCGGATAAATTTCAAATCTTATACATGTAAAATAGAAAGGAAGTAGTGAAGAATGAGTTTTTTATCCTCTCTTTTTGATAATACCCTCTTCCATACGAGAAAAAGACTCATTGATCCGTTGATCCTCATCTTTTGAATCATACAGTTTTCTTTCTGCAAATAAAGAAAACAGAGAGCTCATTGCATCGACAGCGTCTTCTTCGTCTTCACCAACCGCTTTAATTTCAACATCTGTTCCATAGGTATTACCCAGTCGAAAAAGTTCACGAATCCGACGGGCATCGGCTTTTTTGCCGGTAATCATATTTTCAATGGTAATCTTGCTTTTAAAGAGTTGTGCAATCCTCACTATGTATGAAACAAATCCCGTATCTAATCCGTAGATATGTTTTACAGTCTCAATTTTTGCATGCATGATTATCTTCCCCCATATAAAGTATACAAATGAATGCGAGGAAGTCAAGGTGGATACAATCTGCACGGCAATTCCCGGTGAACAACAATCCCCTTGCCCGGGCTGCCTGTTCCCTGCAACACCCCTTATAAGATCCTCATGGGGGGGGGTGTTTCCGGGACGACAGCATTCTTTTATTTTATGTTCTTATTCTGTTACGAGTGAAAATCGGTAGTTTCTATAAATTTTCCGATAATTTCTTTATATTTTCTTAATAGATTAATAAACATTATACCATAATAAAAATAATCTTCTTCTGCCGAGTATTCACGGCAGACAACATGACCTTCTACTTCGATCTGTGTTCCAAACCTTGGCAGACAAAATTCCAATTCCACGGGAGTTTCTACAGGCATTACAATATCCGTCTTCAGGCACATCCCACTTTTACTTATATCTATGCACTTAAGGTCATACCATTTCTGATTCCGGCTTATATCTACCGCGACATCAATACACAGAGTTTCCCGTTTTTCTTTTCTTCTTTCCTGCACTTTCATAAGCATACATCCTTTATCTATCTTTACCGTATATTTTCAAGCTTTGATTGTTTTTAAAATTCCAAACTTCATCACTATTTTCATCAAAACTTGCTTGTTATGATGCTTTTTCCATTTTAAAATAACAAACAGCATATTAAAAAGGATTTACAGTATCACGATCAAACCACATCGTATATTCGAGTAGGAGCGGTATAAAATGAGCAGACATATGAATCTCATTGAGGCTGTCCCGCAACCTCCTTTGTGTATAAAGGAGGTTGCGGGATAACCTCAATTACAAACAGGAAATGACAACTCTCATCACATGAGTATAACAATGAAATATATTTTTTTTCAAGAAGGAAAAGAAAAAAAGTGATCTGTGTTACGGGCCGAAAATCGCAGGTTTTATTCCAGGATTTTCGGCCCGTAACACTTAAGCGTTGGCCCGCATCTATATATTGACTCATAGATAATTTCCAGGTGTCAAGAAAAATATAGGTTTTTTGTATTGGATTGTGGGCCGTAGGCCAACGCTTTGAGGCATCTTCCTCATCTGCTTTCTTCATTAAATTCGAGGCTGCGAGTTATGTCTCTCATTATTTACCCATCTTAGGGAGATGACAATTGTTAACTCTCAGCCTCTCATTATAACGATTCTCATTAAAGTATAAAAGAGATATCTGAATAATGCAACGGGACATTAACAGGTAGTAAGCAGGTAATCGGATTACCTGTTGTTTTTATTATAAATTCTGTAAATACGTAGCAAGATTTACTTTTTCATTGGTTATACCTAATTTTTTACGTATCCTCTGTCTATGTTTTTCTATTGTCAACAAAGAGAGTGTAAGAGATTGTGCAATTTCTTTATTGGAAAAACCATTTTTTACCATATTACATATTTCCAGTTCTCTCCGGCTCAGCTTCGGAAAACACGATGAAATATCTCTGCCAAAAGGTGATATAATGGTTTTTAAATTTTCCCTGAGAAGGATA
>JAFGRV010000255.1 GCA_016934975.1 Spirochaetales bacterium
AATAAGGAATATACCGGTTGTCGAGATAAAAATCTACCAGAAAAAGAATCTATATTAATTTCCGATTATAAGCTATATTTTTGTAAACAAAGTAAGATTTGGGGAAATAGTGGAGTTGCTTTCATATCAGAAACCCCTGTTAAAACGACCACTACCTTCATGAAGCTCTATCTGATTACAGTGTCTCAGTTCCGGGACATCTTTCTCCAGGAAAATGGAGTCAACCCCAATGATTCGAACTTAAAATTAGATTTATCTCATTTTTCAGAAAACACCTGGTGTTGGGGTAATGATAAAGAACATACATGGTATGGAAGAATTCTCCGGATCGGTATAGTATCCGGTTTTCCTGTTTTTACATTTACCGCTAAATGGAATTACATTGATATTCAAGGGACTCCACCTCATCGGGCATATCTATCAGTAATCATTAAAGGGCTGGCAGAGGGATTTAATTTAACTGCGGAAGATATTGCTCAGTATCTATCTGAAAAAAAAGGTATACAGGAATACTATACATTAGTTTCAATAAGACAAATAATCAAGGAGGTTATTGTTGTATAGAAAGTTTACTGTTCGGGGAACAAAAATCCGGGAAAAAACACAGGGCCAGTTTCTTGTAAAAATGAATCCTAAAAGTATCAGCATGTTAAAAAGAATTCAAAACGGGAAACGGGTGTTTGTGAGTCATGAACAAGACGGACATATTTATACTGTTTCTGCAATGTTGCAGGCTGATGATTCAGTAGATGAGGAAGACATAGAGGTTGACCAAAAAATACGGGAAGCCCTGTTTGTTCGGAAATGTGAAAAAGTTTTTCTTAAGCCGTATGAAAATCCCAAAGGTCCATCGGTAAACAATTTTTTTAACAAACTTTTTGGAATCCAGACCAATATTGTTTGTGTGAAATCAGCCAATAAAAATGATATGGAGCTGCCACTTTGCAGAATTTCTGCTCATACTATGGAAACAATTGGAGTTGAAAGCGGTGATACTATCATTATTGAATCTCCTACAAGTTCTATAAGAATGAAGATATTCGAACTGACAAATGATATTATCCGGCAGAGAATCGATTCAATTCCGGAGGAAAAAAAAGAGACCTTGCCCTGGATTCTTATGGATTTTGATGCACGTAGTCATCTGGGTATAAAGAAGAATGATCCGGTAATTATTTATAGGGACTTAAACTACCTCGCTGGTAAAAAAGTCCACCTGCTTTCTGAACCACTTGTCCTCACAATTATCGGTGCAATTTTGGGATTCGATCTTTCAACCCAATTGCAGATTGGGATACTTGCCCTCGGTATGTTTTTGGTAATAATTTTTAATTTCATAGATCTTCGAAAATAATAAGGTTAATAGAAAAAGGAGTGAGCAATGGAAAATGATAGTTTGTCTGAAAAAGAAGTTACTTCCTTGTTAAATTCAATTATTGAAAAGGTAGGTGAAGAAAATTTGGATTTTTCTGAAAATAATTCCACTTCAAATGATTCTATTGGATCTTTAGAATCCGAAAATTTGAAACAATTAATGCAACAACTATTACAAACAACTCAACAAATGTTCCAAAAAGATACTATTTACCCCATTCAATTTACTTTTATTAGTAGTGATACACTACCTTTTAATCTTGTGAAACTAACATTACCAAAACCAATAAACCTGATTTTATTAGAAACGAAACATAACCGATGCGGATTCCATTGTGATCTTGACCAAATCAAGAAATTTGCAATAAACCAGAGGAAAAAATGGGATGATAGAGAATTAAAAAAGTTCATCCAATTTTCTTACCAATGGTTATTAAAACCTCTTTTCCATTATTTTTGTATTAATATTGAGCGCGTAAAAATAATATCAGAACAGGATACATGTAATATGTATTCAGACAATTGTAAGCTTTTAATCATAACCTTTGATTCCTTATTAGCCGGGAATACAAATCGTTGGTCACTATTTATACCACAATCTTTAATAAACCCACATCATCACCCTGGATAATGGGGTCGGGGTGGGGCACAGAAAAAATATCAAAAGTATTTGAGTCGATATGTCAGAATTTAACAAGGCGTTGCTGTTTGCTTTTCGTTAAGCTGATGCAAAAGCGTAAGGAGTAAAAAGAATGATTTTACAAAAGGAATTTATCTGCCTGGGATTTGGGGAGAATATTGTAATTAATAATGATTTTATATAGCTGTGCCCGGTTAAACACACCGAGTTTATTATAGATATTATTGACATGATATTTGACTGTCCGTTCGGTAATTTCTAAGAGTTCTGCTGCTTCCTGCTGGGTGAGCCCGTTTAAAATAGTTTGAATTATTTCTAATTCCCGGTTTGTCAGCCGGTATGTTTCCTTAAATAAAGAATAATTCTTGTTTTCTGTGCCCTGGAACAGGATCCCGATTATGTCTCCGTATTTATCTTCGATAGTTGAGAATTTACCGGAAACAGTAATATATTTTTCGGCCCCACATTTTAATTTCAAAGTACACGCGAAATTCTGAATTTCCCCTGAATATAGGTTTTTTAATTCGGATTCTATTTTTTCATGTTCATGAATTAAATCCTTACAAGGCAAGTATGAGTAAGAATCACTTAATTCAAGGGCTTTTATTACTGTTTTGTTTGCTTTGATAAGTTTGCACGTGGTGTTAAGCAAAAAAATGTAATCAGAGATATTCAATACAATATATTTGTTGATATGCCTGTAGGATAACAATAACTTGTACCTCATGATTGTCCAGCAGATTCCAACCATCCAGATAAGAAAAAACAATAAACCGTAACCACTGGAATTATATCCTGGTAGAAGGCGTGGTAAAAATATGTCATCGAGGGTTCCAAGCACAATGCTCAATATAAGAGTAATTGTTAATACAATACCCTGTTGTTTTTGCTTGTTGGATTTAGTCCTCAAGGTCCAGATAATTAAAAGAATGATGTTAAGCAGAAAAGTTATGGAAACAAACAACGAATAAAGAAGCGTTATCACTGTTTGTTTTGTTTGGATAAAAAAAATTTTCCCGTTTTCATATACAACATCTGCAAAAAGTACTGGTGATAAAAAAAGATGGAGGGCGAGAATAATAACCGGGAACGTATAGAGCAGTACAGTAACAAATAAGGGGGGATGTATCAAACCTGTAAGTGTAAAAATAAAATGGTTAGAGAAAGTGCAAAAAAAAATAACACCGATAAATGAAAGATGAAGCCAGAAAAACATCTTTGATTCTTCGGCTGCAAACAGTTGTAAACCGCAAAATGACCAGTAGGCAAAACTCAGGCACATGAAAAAAAATATTATATTTTCTTTTCGATTGATGTTGGATATAAGCATGCTTATACCCATAAAAAGATAACAAAATGCTGCAACAAGACAGACATAGAACATGTAATACATAAATTTATTCCGTTTCCCTCATTAGTTTACAATTATTTTAATATTTTTTTCTAAACTGTACAAAAGTACAGTGATCTTTTTTTTATTTTTTTATAATTTATCGGAGTTTTAAGACTGTAACGGAAATTTTATCTTGATTTGAGACGGTTTAAAAATTCTTTAAAAAAGGAGTATATTAAATGAAAAGAATATGGATAATTTTATTAATGGTTTTTATTGTAGGGACATTATTTTGTGAAACAGACGATCCATTATCGTTTTTGACCTTTGATTGTTGTCTTGCCGGGGCCAGAAATAGCCTGGAAGACCGGGTTACCGGCAGTATGGCGCTGGGATTTGATTTTTTTCACAGTAGTTCTCTCATGTACAGTGCTTCCGCTGCTTTTGATTTTTTTAACCCTGATCAGTTTGTTCTGTCTTATGAAGGGAGTCTGGGATTTGCCTTTGCAGGTGAAAGCGGACGACATAAGGTATTTGGCGCTTTTTTTGGGATGGAAGAAGGAGTTGATAAAGATTCAATTACGTATACCACCATAGAAGGAATGTCTACATATACTTCTTTGCACCTGTTTGAGATTGGCGCGCGGGGGCGGATGAGTTGGTTTACGGAGTTTGGATACAATGAATGGTATGACCGGACCAAATCTACTGAAGAAACAAGTGAACTGTTCTTGGTTGCCGGATACCGGTTTGTATCTGTCAGTAATACCATTCTCCCCCCGTTTCAGGATTTTGATATAAGTATAAAAGGTGTCGTGGGGATGTATAGTATCGATGATGCATATTATGAGGCCGGGGACCTGATAAGTTCTCACTTTGGACCCGATGAACTTAAATATGGCTTTCTGGTGGGATTGCGCTACTACCTTGTAAGCAGTGAAATTGGTTTAATCGGAGATAAACTATGCTGGTCAGTTTATTTCGATTTACCCCTTACATTTATTTTTAAATAGAACTTTTTTAGCTGCGGTTTACTGTGAGGGAAATGATAAAAGATAAACCATCTAAAGCATATCGCAGAATAGTCAACGCAGGTTCGTTCAAAAAACCGGGAAACCATTTGTTTTCCGGTATAAATCTCCTGTTAAACCGCATGCTGTTAAAGTAGATATATTACCCATGTTATTATTTTAATTACACATTTTTTCTTGACTTTAGTATATTTTAGCCTGTATTATGGTGAGGAGTTTCATAAGATATTATGCAGCCCCGAATGTTAAAAAATGATAATAAAATGTCAGAAAATTACTGGAGTCGATTTGGAGATTCCTACGACAAAAGACAAGAGTATGTTGTAGATAAGCTACTTTTGAAAAAGATCATAGAAAAACTGGATCAACTTTTAGAATTAGGCGAAGTTGTCGAGTTTGGCTGCGGAACAGGCTATTTTACCAAGATCATCAGTCAAAAGAGTCAGAGCGTCGTGGCTACCGACATATCCGATAGACTATTAGAAGTAGCAAGAAAGCGTCTCTGTGGTAATGCAAAGGTGAAGGTTCAGAAAGAAGATTGCATGAAGACGTCGTTTGCGACTGAAGCATTCGATAGCGTCTTCATGGCCAATCTGATTCACGTTGTGGAAAGTCCCATTGCTGCATTACAGGAATGCCATAGGATACTTAGGAAAGATGGGGTTCTTATAATTGTCACATTTACCAGCTATGGAATGAAACTCTGGGAAAAAATCAAGATGGGATTACGATTTGTCAAGTCTTGGGGAAAACCTCCTGCCCATGTACACTCATTTTCCCTGGAAGATTTAACTACTATCATGGAAGACGCTGGATTTATAATTAAGGTATCGAAGGTGATCGGTGATAACACAAAAGCTTTATATGTAATCGGCCGGAAGAACACAACTGCATAACCAGCGCATACAGTCGGATGGCACCCGAAGTTTATTGGATTCATGTTTTTCTCAATGGTAGGGTTGGTTTTACTGCTTCACTCATGGTCCAGTGTGCGCCGTCAATGTCGCGTGTGTTATATAGAATGGGGAAATAATGGAAAAGTTTACAAAAAAATGCAGCACACATTTTTTTATAATTAATAACAGGAGAGAGCAGGGAATGCAGACACCAAATGTGGAATAGTCGTACCAAAAAGATGACATCACCACATTGGGGATTGAATCCAATCAGACAATCCGGGAGGGATGCATATCATTCAGATTTTCACAAATCCCATTCCAACTTCTCCGGATAATGGGCCATTTGTCCAGGGACTCGAAGAGGAAGGGGAGTTTGCGCCAGTATATAACAACTGGTAGCTCCTTGAGTCACATGCATACATCTTTAATGAAGAGAAATTAAAACAGAATTTTGAAGATTGTCAGTAATACCTCCCCGTTAATTATTTTCTTAGCACTCAAAAAGCTTGATATTTTTAAAATACTTATAAATAGATGACCGGAAACCTGAAAAAATATTGGTTTAAAAGTAAGGTAATATCCATATTGATTAAAAAGTGTAAAAGCGATATAATTATAATAAATATTTGAATATCAATGTGAGGGTTACATTATGAGTTCCACTAGTATAAATGAAAAAATACTCTTAAAAGAAATACGATCTCTAGATGATGACAAAAAAAAAGAGGTGATTGATTTTATCCATTTTTTAAAAGACCGGAAAGCATCACATAAAAAAATTGATTGGGAAGATATCACCGGTATAGTAGAGTTTGAAGAAGATGCTTCAACCAATCATGATCTTTACCTTAATAAAACAATATGAAAAAAGTTATATTTATTGATACCGGGTATTGGCTCGCATTGCTTAATAAAAAAGACAATAATCACGAATCAGCAAGAAGTAAAATCGAAACCCTAAAGCAATCAAAGATTGTTATTTCAGATTTTATAATTTTTGAGACTATTACTTTCTTAAATTCGTCACTGAAAAAACACTCACTTGCGATGCTGTTCATGGATTTTATTCAGTCACTTGAAAATTTAGAAATCATTGAAGTTAATAGCGATATTAAGATAACGGCTCTTGAGTTATTTAAAAAGTATAACGATAAAGATTTTTCTTTCACAGACTGTGTGTCCTTTGCAATAATGGAAGAATATAATATTGCTGATGTTTTTACTTTTGATAAACATTTTGTACAAATGGGATTTCATATTTTAATATAATTTAGCAACTATCTGACAAATCATCCTGCCTAATAAAAATTTATTCTCTTACAAAATCGAGAATGGACAAAAAGACAAACAGATTTTCAGTCGGAAAACCATGTGGTTTCCGGGATAAATATTTTGGTAAGCCGAATGCTGTTGGAGTGGAGAGATTACCCAGGTCATCGTTTTATTGACATATTTTTTCTTGACTCAGTATATTATTATCTATATTCTATTAATTGAGGTTGTCCCGCAACCTCCTTTGAATACAAAGGTTAAACAAGGTTGGCCAATAACCTCAATCCTTCGAGTGAAAAATAAGGAAAGCATGAAGGCAGGAAAAGAAAAAAGTACGAGAAGAGCTACGCAAACTAAAATCCCAGGGCTTTATCGAGATCGAAACTCTTATAATCAATAGAATAACTGGTACTTTCTACAAGAACTATTTTTTTCAGATCAATTGCAGGAAACACTTGGGATAATTTTTTTATCTTTTCCAATTCGGTTTTATTATATGTCAGACTTGCCAGATTCCTGATTGCGTTGCTGATTGTCTGAGCAAAATTTTCTTCTGGAGTCATGTTGTAGCCGCCCCAATTTCTATCCTCCCAGAATTCTCCCGGATTATCGCGGGCATTCTTTATCGCGCCCTGAATTTTTTTTAGAAGCAGTATAATGAAGTCCGGGCCGATATGAAAGGAATCTTTTTTCGCTTCTATGATTCTGCTGATACCATACGCCGCTGTCTTTAAGTCCTTGTCTGACTGGGCCAATTTAGTAATTGCCGCTTTTGCGCGATTTTCAAAAAAAAGCAGCTTGTAGTCGGTATAGCCGTCGGATAAAAGATGGGATAATGCGCTGTTAAAATCAGCATCTTTTATTCTATCCGGATATTTTTCACCCAGATTCAGTAGTGCTATCTCAAAAGCGCTCCCGAGTCCGGAAGTCCCTTTTAACGGAACAAGTTTGTCGATGATTCTCTCTTCCGCGACTTGTGCAAAATAGAGAGTCAGCTTATTCCATATCCCATAATCACCTTTCTCCGGGGACCAGCCCAGACGGAAGGCAAAATTGACCAGGAGAGTTTTCATCTTTTCCGAGACGCTTTTTACTGCTGCTGATACAAGTTCATCAATAAATTTGCTTTCTTCATCAACGAAAGGATGATTAAGGAATATTCCCATAAGATCTTCATTATCCCCGATTATTCTAACGGTAAAATGATACAAAGCCTCGAGAATACTTTTTTCCCGGATAGAGTGTATAAACAATTCCGGAGTTTTCCAGCCGCAAGATCCCTTCTTTTTCATGGCAGACAGAAGTAACCGGATGCGGGCCAGGCAGAGTATCACGGGAATCTTTTTTGAATCCCCAGGTAATTTTTCAGGATCTTTTAAAAGAGTTGAGTATTCTCTTACCAATTCTGAAAACCGGCCTTGTTCCCCTATTTTTAGAACATTTACGTCGGGCATCCACGACCAATCCTTGACAGGGTTCATCCCCATCTGTTCCAGACGTTTATTGATAGTCTTCCAGTCTTCTGTTTTTCCGGGGTTTGAGAAAAAATATTTCACTTCACAATAAAGCAGGAGTAAATCAGGGGCACATGTTTCAATTCTGATACCCTGCATGATTAAACGAAAGTCCTCCTGTGTGAAAATAATTTTTAATAGCAGTTCCATACTTTGATAATTCGCGCTCTCCGGATCAAGTTTCTTCCTTATATAAAGAGCGCAGCCGGGTCCGTAACTTTTCGCGTCACATTTTTTTTCAAGAGTCGAGAGCCAATCTAAAGGGGTAAGTCCTGCTTTGAAGAGTAGATCATCAACCTGGAATTCTTCGGATATTTTAAACCAGTAATTCAGATCAGAAAGCAGCGGATCGACCGGATCTAACGTATTCGCTATTTTTTCAAGAATTATGAGTCCGGATTGTGTTGCCGGAATAAACAAAAGCGGCAAGGGGCCGATAGCAGAATGCTTTTTCCCTTTTATATAAGCAGCTGCCGCTAATTCAACCAGTTTCTTTGATGAAAACCGGGATGAATATCCTGCTTCAATAAAATAAAGTAATGCTGATGACAAACTTGCAGTTAAATACTCTTCACCACAGAGGGCAACATAATCCGGTTTCATCGGATCGTGAAGGGGTAACTGATATTCCAAAATCGTATCACAATATGGCGCGCAGGAATTGTATTTACATCGGGCAAGAAGTTCGATAAGCCCTGCGGGTAAATAATAGTTCCGCAGGTAAAAATCCTTTTTTCCGGATTCACCAGGTGAAAAACCGATACACCTTTCCAATTCCAGTAATACCTGTTTCGGGTCTTCCGTGTATATTTCCGACCTGAAAAGCCAGCAGAACTCATTTGTTGTGGTAGGGGGAATATCAAAGGAGATTTTGCAGAGATCCTTTAGCAGATTCATATTGAATTTTTGAAGCAGAGAACAATACCACTGGGATCTGACAGAGTCATAGTGTTTTAACGTTTTAAATGCACCTATAATAACCGGAACCGCATTTAAACCGAGTCTATTAATTTCCTCTTCCACGCCTTCCGAATGATATTCATTTAACAATTGGGAAAGATTCTTTTTATCCATAGTAAAATGATAAGAACAATTATAGTACCTGTCAACAGGAATCCCGGTCTCGAATGACCGCCATCCCGGGCTGAGGAGTAACAAAAAAATAAGGAAAGCAGGAAGGCAGGAAAAGGAAAAAATTCTAAGGGAATTATGACTTCTGTGAGAGATGATCTTCCTGCCAAGTTATCAAGACCATGAATAATGGAATATCCATAACATTTCTTCCTAATTTTCCACCTACAGTTTCTTAAACCTCCCTCACACAACGTACACTATACATAATTATCATTGCACACACGACAAAAATAGCTTAAGCTTTATATGAAAGTGAATATGTTTCATCCATCATAAAAGGGACAATAAAAGTGGATAAAAGTTTTTTTATCAGTTATAACCGCTGAGACCTGGCCTGGGCAGAATGGATTGCCTGGCAGCTGGAAAACAAAGGATATCCGGTAGAGCTTGATGTCCGGGACTGGCATTCCGGGGAGAATTTTGTCTCGAAAATGCACCAGGCGGTTATTGATAATAAGTGTATGATTCTTGTCCTGTCCCGGGCTTATTTTACCTCTCCTTACACACAAGCAGAATGGACAGCCGCCCTGGCACAAATCTTTACCGATAAAAACCGTCATCTTATCACCCTCCGGATTGATGATGTTGACCCTCCCGGGCTTCTGACGCCCTATGTCTCTATCGATCTCCATGAATTGCAGGAAAACGAGGCTTTGGAACGGCTATTACAGCACGTAAAGGAAGAACGGGGGAAACCATCAACCTCACCACAATTTCCGGGAAAGAAACAGCCCCGGTTCCCCGGCGCGCTCCCTCCGGTTTCTCATATCCCTTACCTGCGTCATAACAACTTTACCGGAGGGGAAGAGGTCCTTGACCAACCGGACAACGTTCTTGAGTCCTCACAATCCACAGCTCCTAATGAAACCATTCATTTTAAAAAGAATTACATGAAAAGTATGGCAACCATAATATTTATAACCGATGGATTTGGTCCTTCATATGGAGGAATCAATTCCTTTAATTATGATCTTTCCATGGCTTTGGGAGAATCCTTCGCAGATACAGTAAAAACAATAAATATGATAATAGCCGGGGAGTTTAAAAAAGCGGAAAATACCAGATATAAAGGAACAATAGACATTCATGAATATAAAAAAGACGCTTTTGAAGATCATGAAATGGTCGAAAAATTATTGAAAAAAGTCGATTGCGGGAAAGAGCACATCCTCTGGTGGATAGGACATGATGTTATATCCGGAAATAATGCACTATCTTTCTGTAAAATTGCCAGGCGTATCGGTTTTATTCATTCACAATGCGCTGTTTTTCACCATATGGATTATCAGGCTTATCAGGATCTTAAATCTTATTACCCTTTAAAAGATGGAACTCTAACAGATGAGGAATTGAAGAAAATATTGGATGAGATGAGTGTTAAAGAAGAAAACCAGGTAAACATTTTAAAACAGGCAGAAAAGGTTTTCAGCGTTGGGCCTTTATTGACAGTTTCGGCTTCCCTGAAATTAAGCCTTGTCGATAATCCAAAAACAACAGAACCGGTAGAGATCATACCTGGTTTAGCAAAAATAGAACCCCTGCCTTTTGACAGAATAAAAAATTATAAACAGATTATATCCTATGGAAGAATTGATGAGGAAGTTGATGTCATCAAACAGTTCAGTCTTGCTGTCATGGGCTTTTCTAAATATCAAAGTAAAGAAAATAGTGACAAATCAAAGACTTTAAAATTATATGGACTGAATAAAGAGATTCAAAAATATTTAGGAAAGATTTATCGTATATGTGAAGAAACAGGAGGTTATATATCCAATATTCATGGTCGATTATACACCCAAAACCGTGAACAGCTTTTTAGTGAGCTTAAGACTAGTATTGCCTGCTTAATGCTCTCGCTGCATGAAGGATTCGGCCTGGTTGGCTGGGAAGCCATTGCCGGGGAAGTACCTTTAATCCTTACGGAAAATTCCGGATTATTCCAATTTTTAAAAAATAAGGGAAATGAATATATCGCTTTATGTAAACATTTTCGAATAAAAGGCAGTATGACAAACAAATATCCCTTTGCCCGGGAGGATTTGGATAATGTAGTCAACTATTTAGAAAAAATTCTACTGAATGTGGAAGAAGCTAAAAGGGATGCGCAAAAACTAAAGGAGAAATTAAACCCATATACCTGGGAAAAAACAGCACGTGATTTTCTAAAAGGACTTGGTATTGATACAGCAAAGGAAAATATTAATATATCACCTCCCCAACCTATCAATAATGACAACGGATATATTACAGAAAGAAAACATTATAATAAAGAATTGATCGGAAGGGAAACAGACAAAGAAATTCTTAAAGGTTTTTTTGAAAATGACCACGAGCATTTTTTTCTATTATGGGGAGTCGGGGGGATAGGAAAAACCCATCTGTATCATGATGTCCTAACTGACCTGAAACGGAAATTTAGGATTTTCAATGTACAATGTCACAGGGATTTTACTCTCGCAAAGTTATTCAGGGAGTGTCGTATCCATACTTATGATGACAACATGTGTACAGAGGATAAACTAAAGCTGTTTATTGAGGAATTCACCCGGAAGAATATCTATCTTAGTTTAGAGGATTTTTATGATGTCATTGACCCGGAAGTCAGAAATCTTGTTACAACTATGGTCCATGTCTGTGCCGGGAAACTCCTGGTAATCTCCCGGGCTATACCCCGTGAACTTGTCCATACTCATGATCATTATCCGAATCATAAATTGCCGCCATTACAAAAAATCGATTATTTTAAATTACTCGATAATTATGCCTGTTGGAAGAATTCACATATCCATTTGACCGATAGAGATAAAGAGCACATATACAAAATAACAGGCGGGTATCCCCTTGCCGTGGATTTAATCATAAGGCTTTTGAATATGGGAGAGGGAATAGACGAGATACTTAAGAACCTGGTTACCTTTGATGAAGAAATGGATTCCTCTGGTAAGAAATTCAGCGATAGATTGCTTGGAATAATCTTTGAAAAAGAGGAGCAAAAAGAAGTTACATTACTCAGTGAATTCTGTGCCTTTACAGAACCGATAAAAATAGAGGCTCTCAAGTACTTATTAAATTTTAATCGGCAAATACTGGAAAGTCTTTTTAATAAAGACTTTATCTGGTTGGGAGAGGATAAAAAACTGAGTACCCATTCACTTGTGCGGGAGTTTGCGTATGACCAGCTGAAAAATAAAGAACAGACCCATACGACCATCGCCGGTTATTATGAATCATTAATTCAGGTGTGTGGTTTGGAAGATATAGATAGTTTTGAAATGGCTTTATTTCATCACAGGGCTGCCGGAACTGCACAATCATTTATAGAAAGATCAACCAGTCTCTTCAGGGGAAGAAATGTCAAAGAACTGATCGATAAAAATATCAATTCTACAATTAAAAGATTCAAATACGGAATCGAACTGTATCCCCGGTATCTTCCTTTTTATAACGAACTGGGGATAGCATACCGGGAAAACAAGCAATACGATCTCGCCATCGCTATTTTAACCAAGGCTATAAACATCGATAAG
>JAFGRV010000022.1 GCA_016934975.1 Spirochaetales bacterium
AATTGCTTGAAAAAGAGATCTCCCATAGAGTTCACGAGCAAGTTGTGTCTACATAATCTTCATTTGTGGCCGCCATTTATTTTCACCTGACCAAGCATATTTTCAATTAATTGGTTTTTTTTACTGTAAATACTTATTATATTTGCATAAGATGAATTTTACCTTGAATAAGGATTCTGTTTGATGCGAATGAGACATCTTCATTCACTCAAAAGTCTTATGTTGGTGTTTTTTCTCTTTCTTTTTTCAGGACCCCTTTCGGATGCCCATGTACTTTCATTAAATGGGACCTGGGAGTATGTAATGGGTTATGACCCTTCGTTTTTATCCCTTGAAAACTCTTTGTCCTGGAAGAGGATTGCGGTGCCGGGTAATATTAATGACCGGAAGGAGTTTGCTCATTATGATGGTCTTTTAACATTCAGGCGAAAGATTACTATAGAAGAAAAGGGGAAACTTCTGGCCCTTTTTTCTCTCTCTTTCCGGAGCGGAATAGTCCTGGGTGCTGCGGAGTTTTATCTTAACCAACATTTGATAGGGAGAGTTGGGGATTTTTCCAAGCCTTTATCCGGGAGAGAAGGTGAGCTGGTGGTTGATATACCCGGATCATACTTCAATACAAGGGATGACGACTTTTTCTATGTCAAGATTAAGATTAATCGCATCAAAGGCTCAAATGGCTTTCAGGGGCCCGAGATTCTAATCGGCTCGTCCAGTGACATCTATGGAAAATATTATAATGACATTGCCTTTTCCATTGTTTTATTGAGTGTCTATTTTTTGGTCAGCACCCTGTATCTTTTTTTGGGCTTAAAGCGTTTAAAAGACATTTATTACCTTTTATACGGTCTCTATGTTTTGTTATTTACACTCTGGTGCAGCGCTAATTTTCCTGTCTGGGAATTTATTTATGGAGACAATTATGCTCTAAAACGCTCAATTGATATCATAACCATCAAACTGGTTGCAGCAGTTTATTTGCTTTTCATTTCCTTTTTCTTTTATCGAAAAATCACCCCGGTCTATGGCATTATTTGCGGAATAAGCCTGCTTTTCGCCTTTCTTGACCTATTTTTGCCTCTTAACATAACATCGGGCATTTTTAACATATTCATGATTATTCTTTGTATGGGCCTTTTTTATCTTTTATTTGACTTGTTTAGACTCTTTTTGAAAAAAAAAGAATATGCTCTGCTGTTTTTTCTCTGCCTTTTTATTATCACACTCTTTTCAATCAGGGATGTTCTGATTTCATTTGGCCTGATCCGGGGCTCCTATTCTATTTATTATGCCTTTCCGGTTTTTATTCTTTCAGGTGCATATATTCTGGTTGACTATACTATCAGGAACAATACCCAGCTTGAAAAATTGACCCATAATCTTGAAGAGCTGGTGAAAGAGCGAACCGCCGAGCTTTCCAAGGCCAACAGCCAGCTAAAAGAACTCTCCTTCATGGATCCTCTGACGAATCTCCGGAATCGGCGGTATGTCTGGGAAACGATTTCAGAAGAGATTGATCATTTTCTTACACAAGATTTCGATAGGGAAGAGGAAAAAAGAGAGAATCTCATTGAAAGCAAGTCTTTCGGGGTATTTATGATTGATATCGATCATTTTAAAATTGTAAATGACACGTACGGTCACGCGGCTGGTGATGAGGTTCTCAAGGCAATTTCCGGAACTCTGTCGGAAATCATCCGCTTTGACGATTATCTGGTTCGCTGGGGCGGCGAGGAGTTTTTGCTTCTTCTAAGGAACACTGACAGGAATCATCTGGCACAATTCGCTAAAAAAATGAAAGAAACAATAAACCGTCTGGAAATTAAAATTAGTGACAGATCCCTTGTTCAAGTGACTATTTCCATCGGAGGGATTGCCCTTCCTTACAAGTGCCAGGGGAGGGAAAGCCTCAATCTTCAAGAAAGCATTCATCTTTGTGATCTGGCCCTTTACATCGCGAAACGCACAGGGAGGAACCGGGCCATACTCCTGGAAGCGCCAATTGAAAAAGTGTTAAGCTATGAAGAAATCAGCCATTCTCTTAGCCGAATAGAAAGTAGTGAGGATATGGGGAAAACCAGGCAAAAACTCTTGGTTGTAGAGTAAGAGGCCGAAAATTTAAATATCAAATTGATGAATCCTTTTTTTATCTTTCAAATAAACATATGGATTTGTTAATAAAAAAAGTTGATGAATAGTTTTTATCATTTATTTTTCTTACAATTTATAATAAACTTTACACTGCATGGAAGAAAAAAAGGATAACCCTCAGAGGGATGGCATTAACGATTGGATCGAAAAAGACATTTCTTTGGAAGCAAGACAGAACCGATTACCAAAGGCTTTCTGCATAGAAGAATATCTTTCCAAGATTGATAGTGTTTTTAATTCCGGCCGGTTTCCCATCCTTATCGGGGAATCAGGCGTAGGCAAGACGGCTGTTATCTATGAATATATAAGCCGGCACATCGAAACCTTTAAGACAAGAAAAATACTACAATTGTCATTGAAACAAAAAGCCTCGACACTAAAAGATCCGTACATTCAGATGGGATCCGAGATGAAAAATCTGATTGATTACCTGAATAAACATAAAAATGAGCTCATCGTTTTTTTCAGAGATATGGATCTTGCCTCCCAGTTCAACCTGGAATCCCAGCTCCTTTTTCTTGGCCTGCAATCCGGCATCCTCTTATTTGCCGAAGGGAGCTATTCTACGATAAAAAGCATGCTGGAAGAAACGAGTGAACTTGAGCAATATTATATTACCATCACCATAAATGAACCAAGTATCGAGAATACGTTAAAAATCTTAAGTGAATGGGCAAAGGAACAAAAACGGGAAAAGGAATTACTTTTCGGACCCGACGTATTGGAAGAAGCGGTCTTTTTATCTCACCGGTTTCTCACCCGGGACAAACTCCCCAGAAAAGCCATCCTGCTGCTTAATCAGATCGGAAGTTTTAAGACTGATACTCTGCCAATCTCGATTAAGGATGTTATTGACAGGTTTTGTGTCAATCATCAAATACCCCGGTTTTTAATTGATCCGGCTATAAAGCTTGATCTGACGGAAACGGAACGCTATTTCCATTCGGAGGTATTGGGCCAGGAAGAAGCAGTAGACGCAATTATTACGATGATCAGCATATTAAAAACCGGTCTTTCGAGCTTAAAAAGGCCTTTCGGGGTTTTTCTCTTTGTCGGCCCCACAGGAGTGGGAAAAACCTATATCGCACAAATTCTTGCCCGTTACCTATTTAATGACCTTGAAAAAATAATCAGAATAAACATGTCGGATTATCCTGATAAATATAATGCCCTGACACTTTTCGGAAACCCCGATGAATACTCCATCAACCTGAAACGGGGATTACTAACAAGGAATATCCTGGGGAAACCATTTTC
>JAFGRV010000256.1 GCA_016934975.1 Spirochaetales bacterium
ACAATGACATGCTAAACAATCCGTATACATCTGTTAAATCTGTAGTTTGAATACCTTTAGTAATCCAAATCACTACGACACCAACACCCGCCTTAAAAATATTCTCACCGCAAATCCAACAAAGGAGATCCTGAACCAGATCTATGAATACGACCTGGCAAACAACATAAGCAGGCAAAACGAAAAAACCTACGCCTATGACAAAACAAACCAACTTACTCGATGCACCACACAGGGCTCAGTCCCGGAAGAAAGACCGACACCGGGATATTACGGCTGCAAACAGGGAGATACGGCAGGTACGACAACCCTGGATTTTAACGTGGGAGCAAACGCAATAATTCATCTGGATTATAATCCCACCAGTATCGGGATGGACTTTGGGAACGGGCCAAGACGTATACGGAAAATAGTACTCACCCCGGATGCGGACCACACAAACTACTTCTCCTGTTGTAATCCCACTCGACTCCATCTTCTCTACACCTCCGAATAATGGCCCGGGAACTCTGCCCCCTTTAAATCTCTGTGTTAATTGCCCGTTGTTACGCTATTATTACCTCTGAAATTTTAACACAATGTAATTATGTAAAAAAGCCAGGGTATTTTAGTTACACTTTCCATTTACGGAGAATATTTTTTTTCACAAAAACCGGTTCTTGAAATCGCCCCCCGGCCCCCAAAGCACTTGACATGAATTTTGAAATGTGATATCCATACAGATCTTGTTAAAAATCACCGGATTATAGAGACATCTTCGAAATTTTTTGGTGAGACTTTGACATAAATCACATAAAAATGTACTATAATAGGGATAGTTGATAACGTACTGTCATAAGAAGTAATTATCACCTCTTAAAGGAGGAAAAATGGGAATCGCTGATGATAAAATAAGAGAACTAAGAAAAAAACAGATAAAAATACAAAAAATGGGTGGTGATGCTCAGGTAGAAAAGCAACATCAGCTGGGAAAATTAACTGCCCGTGAAAGAATCCGTATGTTTTTTGATAAAGGGACTTTCCGGGAGATTGATATGCTCGTCCGTCACCGGAGTACCGATTTTGGTATGGAGACCAAGGAAATTCCTTCGGATGGTATTATTACCGGACATGGGAATGTGAACGGCAGACATGTTTTTGCATATTTTCAGGATTTTACCGCCCGGGGCGGTTCTCTCGGACAGATGCACGCACATAAAGTCTGTAAAATAATGGATCTTGCCATCAAGGCCGGTGTTCCTGTTGTCGGTTTTAATGATTCCGGCGGGGCCCGTATTCAGGAAGGTGTGGATGCATTATACGGCTATGGAAGTATCTTCTTCAGGAATTCCAGGGCTTCCGGCGTCATACCCCAAATTTCGGCAATTATGGGACCCTGTGCAGGGGGCGCGGTTTATTCTCCTGCAATGACAGACTGGGTTTTTATGGTTAAAAATACAAGTTATATGTATATTACCGGACCCTCTGTTGTAAAAGCCGTGAACGGTGAAGAGACTTCCCATGAAGAACTCGGCGGAGCCATGACTCATAATATGAAGAGCGGATGTGCCCATTTTGCCTGCGAAGATGATGCTACCGCGATTATGGAAATAAAAAAGCTGTTGGAATATTTGCCGAGTAATAATCTGGAAGATCCGCCGCAGCTTGAACCGACGGATGATCCGAAGCGGCTTTGTCACAACCTGGATAAAATTATCCCTGACAGTAATCGATTGGCATACGATATGATGGATGTCATAAAAAGTATTGTGGATCATGGTGAGTTTTTTGAACCTCATCACTATTTCGCACAGAACATAATTATCGGATTGGCCCGGCTGAATGGCCGTACCGTCGGTATTATTGCGAATCAACCGAAAGTACTTGCCGGGTGTCTGGATATAAATGCCTCTGACAAAGCGAGCCGTTTTATCCGGTTCTGCGACAGTTTTAATATTCCCCTCATCTCTATCGTCGATGTTCCGGGATATCTCCCGGGCACTGATCAGGAGTGGGGCGGTGTTATCAGACACGGTGCGAAACTCCTCTGGAGTTATTCGGAATGTACTGTTCCGAAACTCACCTTAATTACAAGAAAGTGCTACGGCGGGGCGTATATAGCGATGAGTTCTTCTCACCTCGGGGCGGACATGGTATTTGCCTGGCCCACGGCGGAAATCGCCGTTATGGGCGCGGAAGGGGCTGTGAATATCATTTATAGAAATGAAATAGCCGAGGCGGAAAATCCTACTGAGATGCGAAAGAAAAAAATGGCCGAGTATGAAGAATTACTCTATAATCCGTATATTGCCGCATCAAGGGGCTATATTGATGCTGTCATCAGACCTTGTGATACCCGCTTCAGACTTATCGATGCTTTGGAAATCATGAGTAGTAAGAGTGAAGCCCTCCCGCCAAAGAAGCATGGGAATATTCCCGTATAGGAAGGAAACAATATGCTTTCAGATAACAAACAAAAAGCAGCTATCGCAGGCGTGCTTTATTATTTACAGATGGAACAGGAACATAAAATTGTGCCGGCAGCTTTAAAAACATTCCCCACACCATGGCAATTAACAGGCAGGACAACAATAATGCAGATGAGGGGATTGGTTCAACGACGTGTACTAAAGAGACATTGATATACTGACAGTATTATGAATGCCTGATTTACTGATCAGGTCAGTATTTCCAATTATAGTGAGTATATACTGATACTTAATGACATCAGTTCTCATAGCAGTTGAGTATGCTAATATATTTTTTTTGGAGGATAGAGATGAGCTTTGATAAACATGGCAAAGTCGAATTAACAGACATGAAATATGATCAGGATAGGCCAAAGGCAGCGAATCCTGTATTAATCCAGGATCTTACCTTTCGCGATGGGCATCAATCCCTTTTTGCCACACGCGGCAGAACCGAGGATATGATTCCTGTTGCCGAGGCTATGGACAATATTGGATTTCATTCCATGGAAG
Organism: Spirochaetales bacterium; assembly: GCA_016934975.1. Taxonomy (GTDB): domain Bacteria; phylum Spirochaetota; class Spirochaetia; order SZUA-6; family JAFGRV01; genus JAFGRV01. The sequence goes on from JAFGRV010000256.1 coordinate 2,961, forward strand.
TATGGGGAGGTGCTACCTTCGATGCTACTCACAGGTTTCTCAACGAAGATCCCTGGGAGAGAATCAGAATCCTTAAGCGATACCTTAAGAAAACTCCGATGTCGATGCTGCTGCGTGGGCAGAATCTTGTGGGTTATAGAAATTATGCTGATGATGTTGTGGAAGCCTTTGTACAGCGTGCATGTGATAACGGAATAGATATTTTCCGTGTTTTCGACGCATGCAACGATTTTAGAAATTTTATTACCGCAGTGAAGGTGATAAAAAAGAATAAAAAGCACTTTCAGGGAACAATTTGTTACTCCCTCACCGAACCGCGTTTAGGCGGGGATGTATATACACTCGATTATTATGTTGATAACGCAAAGGCCCTTGTCGAAATGGGCGCGGATACGATCTGTATAAAAGATATGGCCGGACTTATCTCACCATATGATGCATATAACCTGGTGAAGGCATTAAAGGAATCGGTTGACATTCCTATTCAACTCCATACACATTTTACCTCCGGAATGGGGGATCTTGCATTAATGAAAGCAATTGAGGCCGGGGTTGATATTGTTGATACCTGTATGGCTCCGTATGCTTACCGGACATCTCATCCTGCCATTGAACCTCTTGTCGTTTCACTCCTCGGTTCAAACCGGGACACCGGTTTTAATATAGAAAAAATCGCCGAACTGGATAAAGAAATAGAAAATCATGTACCGAAATACAAACATTTCCTTGATACAACACGACTTTCAATTATCGATATCAATGTTATTCTCCATCAGACCCCCGGCGGAATGCTCTCCAATCTCGTGAATCAATTACGGCAAATGGGAGAACTCCACAGACTCCATGATGTGTTCGAAGAGCTTCCCCGCGTTCGGAAAGACCTCGGGCAGGTGCCTCTTGTAACACCCACAAGTCAGATCGTCGGTACCCAGACAGTTAATAATGTATTATTTGATAAGGGCGGAGAGCGGTATACAAAAATAACCGAGCAGGTCAAAGCCCTCTGTTTCGGATTGTACGGGAAGACGCCAAAACCGATAAATCCGGATGTGTTAAAGAAAGTACTCAAAGATTATGAACGCGGAGATACGCCGATAACCTGCCGCCCCGGAGAAATACTGGAACCGGAGCTCGATAAAGTGAAAGAGGAAGTCAAAGACCTTGCGAAAGATCTGGACGATGTCCTTATTTGTGCCCTCTTCCCGGTAACAGGAAAGCGCTTTTTGAAATGGAAATATGGTCTGGAAGAAGCACCTCCCGAAGTACAGCCGAAAACCCTTGCAGATGTTGAAAGAGAGAACGAGCTCATCGAGAAAGCCCTGGCGGGGAAATTGGTAGAAAAACCTGTAAAGGAAGCGCCTGCGAAACCGGAGCATATCAGGGGTTTTGATGTATATGTCGATGGTGAATATTTTAAAGTAGAAGTAAACGAACATGGTGAAGCCGGGATGCATTTTACTCCCCAGCCCCGGATCTCCCAGGCACCCATAAAGAAAGCCGCTCCGGTTCAAACAAAGGCCCCGGAAAAAGCGGCGGTTACCGTTGCAGAGGGAGATACTCCTGTTACTGCACCGATGCCCGGGATGATTGTTGAGTACCAGAAAAAAGTCGGGGATGCGGTGAAAGCAGGTGATACGATCCTGGTCATCGAAGCGATGAAAATGAATAATAATATTGACGCCCCCTGTGACGGAGTGATAAAAGAAATATCCCATGAAGCGGGCGCTTCCGTTGCAAAAGGCGACGTCTTGGTTGTCATCGGTTAGTTTTTATTTCCTTAAGAGAAAATACGGCACCGGCTAATCCGGTGCTTTTTTTTTATGCTTTTTTGCTGTTTTTACAGTCATTATTATAAAGATATTTTTTCATTTCATATAAAAAAGCGATTCCTTGGCAGACGATCGGGACGCGGTCCTCCTTTCCGCTCTACACCCTTGTTTTAAGTTTGTTATTTCCAATCAAGGTATAAGGGTCCTTAATTTATTAATTATGTCTCACATATCACAATAAAATACGGAGGGACTATGGAAAACGGAATCAGGAATCAATGAGGTTTTAAAATAGGACTTATCGCAACCGCGAATATCGGTGCTGCCGCGGTCGCGGCGATTCCCATAATGATCCTGGAACTGTGGAAGGATGGACTTTCATACTTAAAACGATTCCGGATAAAAAAATGGAGATAGGCATTCATGTTTATTTGACTTTTAGAAGTAAAATATGTATTCTTTTACTTATATAAGAAAGTTATATTGTTTAATGAACGAATATTGTGAAAGGATAGAATATGTTCCGATGAGGTCTTGGGCAAGACTATGCCTTTCAACGCTATCTTTGTGCTTTATAGAAACCGCCGCCGTTCAAAGAACGGATGTTTATAGAACGGACTTTGGAAGCTGTTTTTTACCGGAGAGAATGGAAATTGTATGAAAATAATTAGAGTCTTGTTAGTTGATGACTCGCGTATCGTCCATCTTGTTTTAGAGAAGATAATTCAGGAACGCTCTGATATGGAAATTGTCGGACAAGCATATAATGGGCAGGAGGGTGTGGACCTCGCGAAAAAGCTCGTTCCCGATGTGATTGTTATGGATATAAATATGCCGGGGATGGACGGTTTGGAGGCAATACGGGAAATAATGAGTGAAACACCCACCCCGATTATTGTTTTTTCCTCTGCAAGCAAAGAGATTGTGGACTTAAGTTTTAAATCCATCGACCTTGGAGCAGTAGATATCATTGATAAACCTTTTTCCGAAGATATCGAGTCATTAAAGATGAATATAAATCAGAAACTGCTTCGAACGATCAAAACATTCGGTGATTTTAAAGTAATACGAAGAATAAAAAGAGAAACCATTCAAAAATTTGAAGATAAGAAAGTGAGTCTGACAGATATAAACGAAAGGCTTAAAAAAAGACATTTGCAGGTTTTACCGCATGATGACATAAGCAGTCCTGAGGTCATTACATCCGATGTCTGGTCGCATTTCCCGGTCATAGGTATTGCGGCAAGTACAGGCGGTCCTCAGACTATCAGAAAATTAGTAGAGAATATACATTTTAAAGATATCTATGCCGGGATGGTGATAATTCAGCATATGGCAGAAGGATTTTTAAAGGGATTTTGCGACTGGCTTAATAATTTCTCACCTTTTCCCGTAAGTATTGCACAAGCCGGTGAAGATATTAAGGCATGTCATGTCTATATTGCCCCCGGTGAATATCATCTTGGTTTTTCTCCCGAAGGCAGGGTTACCTTTATTAACGCACCTCCAATTGTCGGTATCCGGCCCTCTGCAAATATCATGTTGAACCACATGGCCGTTGTATTTAAAGAACGGCTCATAGCAATCATTCTTACCGGGATGGGTGATGATGGGACCCAGGCACTCTCTCTGGTGAAAGAGCATAAGGGTTATATTATTGCCCAGGACGAGGAGAGCAGCATTCTTTATGGGATGCCAAAAGCGGCTGTTCAAACAGGGCTTGTCAATGAAGTTCTCCCTCTTGAAAAGATCCCTGAATTTCTAGTACATTTTTGTCTTGAAAAGAGCAAAAAATGATTGATAACATTATTTTAAATAATATTCGTGATATCATTAATAACAAGACAGGGATTGTCCTCCGGGATGACTGGCTCCTTGATATGGAAATTGTCCTTCAGAGTAGATTTATTAAAAATAAAATGACTCCGGAAGATTACTTAAATCACTTAAAAAAAAACTATGATGAACTCATCATACTGGCATCCCATTTTACCATACAGGAAACCAGTTTTTATAGAAATAAAACACATTTTGACCGCATAAAATATCAGATAATACCTGAACTACTTAACGAAAGAAGAAAGAATAAAGATAAACACATTTCAATTCTTTCTGCCGGTTCATCCACGGGGGAGGAACCATATACGTTGGCCATGATCCTCACGGAACTCATCCCCGATATAATTGAGTGGGATATCAACATTATCGGTACGGATATTAATGCCGAGGTTCTTGATTACGCAAAAAACGGATTATATACAAAATATAAAATGAGAAATATCGATTCATGGTATATAGAGAGATTCTTTAATAAAATAGATAATGTTTCGCACATAATTTATCAATTAAAATCGGAAATAAAAAACATGGTTGAGTTCAGGCAATGTAATCTGATCCGTGAACCCTTTGAACTCGCGCATCTCCATGATTTCGATATAATACTTTGTGAAAATGTAATTATCTATTTCAACTATCAATCAATCCAACGGCTTATTTCCAATTTCTACAACATACTCAGGGATAAGGGATTTCTCTTTCTCGGATATTCCGAGACCCTTAATATGGTGGAACATTCTTTCACCTTGTCGTGGTGGCAGGATTCCTTTGCGTACCAGAAGGTAAAAGACGATAGCATGAAAGAAACAGCCCCGCCATTACCCCAGTATTCGGTTTTTAAAAAAAAAATAGACCAGCCGGACGAGTTAACTGATAGTGATAACTGGTCCTATGAAGAAATGATTTATTTATTAATAAAGTATTGTGATGAGCAGAATGTAAATAATTGTATTACCATTTTAAAAACTTTGGATACAAGTACTATTGAAACAGATGAAAATTTCTATATTATCAAAGCAGAATATTTGTTTGATAGTAAAAAATATATTGATGCGGCAAATGCCTGCAGAAAAGCGATGAGTATAAATCCCCATTTTATTGATGCGCATATTATGCTGGGATATATTTATCTTGAACTGAATATATTGGAAAGTGCGGAGTTTGAACTTAAAACGGTATTGTATATCGATAAATCATCCATTTTAGGATGGTATTTTTACGCCCTTTACAATCAAAGAGTCGGAGATAAACAAAAATATATCGAATGTATGGAAAAAGCCCGGAAGCTCTATGCCGATAATGATTTCCATTTTAATACCGCCCTCTTTCCCTTACGAAAAACATTGAATCAATATATCTCACATTTTCTTATAAAAACATTGGATTGAATCAACTCTTTTTGATGTGGTTCGCCGGATACTCATCATTATGGCGAGATAGTTTTAGTATTGTATTTTGCCACCACTTTTTCCAGGTCCGAGCTGAAACTGACAATATCTTTCACTGCAATAAGAATTTGTCTTGCCGTCTCTGCCGATTGTCTCGCTATTTCAGCCATTTGTTTTATCGTATCTGCCGCCTGAATCGACCCGCTTTCCTGTTGTTTTATGGATACGTCGATTTTTTGTGTAAAATCATAATTATTATTAATTTTACCGATTATTTTTTCTATATTATTAAAAATTGATTTCACCATACTGGCACTGGTGATTACTTTTTCCGATTCGTTTGTAGATGATTTAATGATTGAGTTAAGGAAATCCTGAATTTCCTTTGCCGCTTTTTCCGCTTTTTTTGCCGAATCGATTGTTTCTTTTGAGAGTTCACGTATTTCAGCCGCAACAACTGAAAAGCCTGAACCTCCTTCGGTACTTCGCGATGCTTCAATGGAGGCATTTATTGACAGAATATTTGTTTTGCTCGCTACTTCCTTAATGAGTTCGACCATTTCATTAATAAGAATCGACCGCTTGCCCAGTTCTTCTATTTCCTTTGTATTGCTTTTACTTATTTCACCGACTTCATCCAATTGTGAAACAATTTGTTCCAGCTGTTTTTCGCTTTCCTGTAAGAACGTAATGACTTCTTCACTTGAAAAGACCAGTTCGCCGACATTTTTAGTAATCTGTTTTGCCGTAATCGTCAATTCCTGTAATGTGGCACTTACCTCTGTAATGCCGCTCGCATTTTGATTCGACGCGCTTGTTTGCTCCTGTGTTGCCGCTTCTATCTCTTTTGTCGATGTATTTAATTGCATTGTTATTTCTTTTGCTTTGGCAATTATTTCGGTAAGAAATCTATTTGATTTATTAAAAACAGCAGCCAGAAGAGAGACTTCTCGCGGTCCCTTTACCTTTGCTTCCAGCTCCATTTCACCATTAGCAATACGGTTTGCTGTTTGCGTTAAATCAATGAGTGGTACGGAAAGCTGACGTGCCAGAAAAACACCGATTGCACCGGCGACGAGTGCAATAAAAAGTGTAATTAATATGGAAGTTATTGCATTTTGAACGATCTCCTGATATGCCTCGGCAACAGGAAGTTCGGTTACAACCGCCCAATCGGGAATACTCAGGGGAATATAAGTTCCCATCACATCTGAGTGTGTAATTCCCTTATATGTTTGAATCGATTTGGATGATGTCCGGTCGTTGTTTTTCATGAACTCGGCAACTACTTTTATATCCCGTATATTTTCACTTGCCAGAACCCGTGTGGAATCCTTAAAAGCGATAAGGTTTCCTTTTCTGTCCACAACATAGGCATACCCTGTCTTTTGGACTTTAATGTTATTCATTAAATCCCACATAAATTTCAGGTTCATTTCCGCCGCGATGATGCTCCTTATATCACCATAAACATCGATATCCGGTACTCCGATAATAATCATCGGTTCGCTTGTTAATTCATTAAAATAGACCGGGCTGATGTAGTTATTTCCCAGTTTTATTTCTCCGAGTAATTGGCTTTTAAATTGATCCATTGATTTGACAGACTCTTTCTGGGAAAAACGGGAAGCTCTCCCCAATACATTACCTGTGGTGTCCCAAAAAATCATGTGTCTGAATACTTCCTGGGAACCGAGAATATTCTCAAGAATTGCACTCTTATCCCCTACGAGGGAGGTGGAAAGTCCGGAAAGTCGGGCGGCTGTCTTTAAAATACTGATTTTCTCAAGTATGAAGTTCGAGACTTTACCTGTGGCATCCTGGGCAATAATCTGTTGTTTACCGATGATTGTTTCCTGCTGGGTCCGGGAGTACGAATAAATTTGTAAACCCCCTGAAATCATTAAGCCGACGACACTCAGAGAGAAAAAGGCAATAGCTAATATCGTCGGAAGACTTGGTGATTCTTTCATTGTTTTCATTTTCATAGAAATTTCCTCATCTATACTATTCTTAATTAATTTTCTTCATATTAATCTACCAAGATAAAGTATAGTAAAACTTTATAAAAATACAAATGAAAATGATTGTTTTATAAACATATGAAAGACGTCACTCGTTATAAAAGTTCTGTTTCTGTTTAAATTTCCTCAACAGGTGGGAGTATTTTCCTTATA
>JAFGRV010000257.1 GCA_016934975.1 Spirochaetales bacterium
ATTAACGAATAAAAAAAAAGAATTCTTGACTTTCATTAATGATATTATAATATTAAGTTAAGATATTTTTTTGTGCTATATTTTTCCCTATTTTTGTTTTTTTACAAGAATATGGAGAATTATAGCGAAACGCAGGTTCGTATGAAATAAAAAATTTTCATAACGGCAACGTTGTGATAAATTAATTATTTGGGCTGCGGGCGTAGCCTGCGTAAGGTATCACCCGGACAAAGGGTATAAAAAGGGCAAAGAAGCGACAACTTATGAGGTGAATACGAAGGAATGAGCTGTCTGATCCCCCTTAAATCCCCCTATAAATGTGAATTATGTGGTGAGATTTTTACATCCCGGATTTCCCGAAAGTACAAGGAGTATTCGATGCCAGTTGAAATAAGTGATGGTAATAAAATCGCAGATACTTTCCGGATATCTTTTTCCGGAATGACAGGAACATTGAAGAAGCAACATGGATCAACTCAGGGATTTCTGCAACACTCTGATCAGGGAGGAATATAAGTGGAAAATAATCAAAACAAGGCATTCGATAAAGCCGCGGGTATTCTTCGCACTATGAATATTGATGAAATTTGTGAACGGTGCAAGTGTGTACGGACTGAAGATGGAATCGAGATCAAATATTTTAATGAGAAGTATGAAATTAAACTCCCGGAAGTATCTTTTAATTCTTCTCATCTTTCCCAGGTATCGCAGCTTATAATTCTCCATTATTTGATTTCTACAGGCAAACAAAAAACCAGCGGGGAGGTTGTTGGTTTCAGAGATCTGCCCGGAGGTATGTTCTATTATAAAACGTATTCTAAACAGGGCCCGGAGAGGATTGTTAAGGACTTTGGTGATGATTTGGATATGATTTATTCCGTAGCAAAATCTCTCGGGGGGGAGAAAGCCTCTTTTGGCGACGCCTCAGTGCGTCTGCCGGCGCTTCCTTTAATCGATGTACTCATCGTTTTATACAAGGCGGATGATGAATTCCCTCATGAAGCCTTTGTCCTTTTTAAAAATGATATCATCAACTATCTAAGTTTGAAAGATATTTCTATGTTAGTTGGAGAAATAGCAACTAATTGTAAAAAATTGAAACAAAGAATAGCAGCTGAAATAAATCGTACGATGACGGATAATAATTTTAAATTCGAGGTTGCAGCCCGGCCCGGGGCCGGACTCTTTAAGCGATGTTTTAGCTGCAATAGCTGTACCATATCGTGTCCGATATCCGATATAGATGAGAATTTCAGCCCCCGCACATTTATCCGGCAATGTCTTTTGGGTATGAAAGAAAAATTATTATCATCGAAGGAAATTTGGTTTTGTACGGAATGTAATCTTTGTTATGCGAAATGTCCGCAGAATGTTCCATTCGCCGATATCATGACTGTATTCAGGGAAATGGCAGTTGAAGAGGGATATGCCCCGGCAGATATGCCTGAAAAGACGGAACGAATAGGTGAGATTTCCCGGAAACTCAACTTTGAACTTATCAATCATGCGTGGAAATGTATCAGGAAAAGTCAGGATCCCGATTTCTATAAAAACTTGAGAATGTATCTGGAGCAGGGAATAAAAGAGTTGGAATAGTCGATTTTTTTATTAAGGAGTTTATAACGAAGCAGGAAAATACTCATTTAATTGGTTTTCTAGGGAATCCTCTTGTTAATAATTCATGTATCGGATATCTTGTGGGAAAACGGCTTCAGGAAGAATATACAAAAAGTAAAGAAGCTATAGTAAAAGAACTTCACGGACCGTCTCTTCAGTTTATTCTGGATATTTCTGAATATACACATGTATTAATTATTGATGAAGTATATGCAGGACAGGACCCGGGAGAAATCCTTATATTTGATATAAATGATTTGTGTGATCATATATCATCTTTCTATATTAATGAAATAAACTTAAGTGAAGCGATTAACTCCGGTAAACAAATGGGAATCCCTATCCCTGAGCATTTTCTCCTTGCAGGTATTGAGATTGGGGGAAAGGATTCGACACTCCTCCGGAATCCGGGGCATCAGGGATATTCCGCGAATAACCCGTCTTTTTTGCTGCAAACTAATGTAGACTCGGTTTTCCAAACCCTCCGCTCAATTATTCAGGATTTTCTCTGTAAACCAATTTAATCGTCCATTGATAATTTAAATAAAAAAAATGTTGAAAATCTCTGTAAAATATGATTATATTATGAATAGACGTGTATAGTTTAAAGAAAAAGCAACATATGTGGATGGGACAAATTAATTTCCAAGAGAAAGAATACTTATTGCGGATAAAAAATTAATTTTTTAGGGATAAAAAGTGTGAAAAAAGCTTCTTCCGCGCTATCTACTGATACTAAAGTAGAGAAAAATAAGAATTCGGCCTGGAAGGTTCCTTTGAGTGCTTATGGAGCCGGATTTCTTTTTTTTATTATATCCGGACTACTCTTTGTTTTTACAGGGATACCAGGCATAGAAAAAGATATGATACTTATATCTTTTTCACTTTCAGAACCGGAAGCGGAATCTGTCGCCCTTGTTGCTGATTTTAATGATTGGAATCCCGTTGCTTCACAGATGACGAAAATCAACGGAATCTGGGAAATAAAAGTGAAGTTAAAAAAGGGACAGGTATATACGTATAATTTTGTTATTAATGGCAGAGAGTGGATTACAGATCCTTATTCTCTGCTCAATGTTGATGACGGCTTTGGGGGCAAAAGCTCAATTCTTAAATTATAGGGGGACGGGGGAATGAAGAAACTTATCTTTATTGTATTATTTTTTTTAAGTATGAATTTATTACTTTTTACAATTTCAGAAAACTCAATAATAGTACCTGATATAAACGCGCCGAATAGAAACTCTGAATGGATTCTGGAGTTTTCTAAGGAGTATAAGTCATTAATAAAAGGATCCAATGTCCTCGACCGGTCTGTTCGTCTTGTGTTTCATAATCTGAATACAGCCGCTCTTTTAGATAATCCGCAAGAAGCCGCGGAATTGTATTATTCTGCAACTATCTATACTGACCGATCTCTCAAAAAAGGTGTTTCCATCGCCATTGTAAAAACCAGAATCAGGAAACTATTCAGATTGGATAATGAATATAAAAATCCCGGGGAAATAGCTGCCGGAATTAAAGATGATAAAGGGTTGATCGGTACCAAAGATAAACCGGCAAAAGAGCTTAAAGATAATGAAGAAGAAGATATTCTGAAAAAAACACCAAAGCCGGATAAAACACCAAAGCCGGATAAAACACCGAAGCCGGATAAAACACCAAAACCGGATAAAACCCCAAAACCATAGAAGAACTGTGAGAGTCATCAAGAAAATATTTGTATGTATATTACTCCTGTTAATTTTTTTCCCCTTATTCAGTGAGGATAATAAGGATGTGCAACAATCTCTTGATCGTTGGTTTCATAAGCAAGAGAATATGAGCACCTATATTTCTTTAAAACAGGATTTATATAACCTCTTTACCTATGCTGATTCACTATCATTACCCCTTTCTCTCCTTTTTGAAAGACTTCAGGAAGGATTTTCAAAACATGTTCCCCCGGAACGACTTCTAAAGGCCCTTAACGATGAAGTAGAACGTCTCTTTGAAATTGTAACAATGATCAAAGAGATTGATACGTTGAGTTATTCACAAAGAAAGGTCTATTTCTTTTCAAATCAAGGGTTTGATCATCAACAGAAAGACAAAACCGAGATGCAAAATTTTACCAACCTTGTATATCAGCTCTCAATTTTTAACAGGAGCGGGATATCTGTGATGAGCATGTCGGAACTCTTTACCCTGGCTATTAAAACAGAAAGATCAAAAGAGATCATTTTATCGGTTTTACATGGGCTGATAAAGATTCCGGGACTCGATAATTTGGATGATCAGGAAATGGCTGATCTGGGCAGAGCATTGACGGTGAGTACTCTTTCACCTGAAAGCTATGGAACATTATCCTCAATTTTTGTGAAAGGAAGAATTTATCATTTAAATTACCCGACAATTTCGAATATTATCATTACAGAATTAAATAGAGGAGGTGGTATTATCCAAATTGAACAGGAAATAATACGACGGGGGCGGAAACGATGAGGAAACAGTATTCTCTCATACTCATATTGTTAATTATGACACTCTCTTATGCATCTGCCCAGGGCATAATATCCGTAAATCTCGGGAGTTCCTATTCCTGTGAAGAACCTGAACTCCTGAAACCGGATATCGGAATTCTCACAGGATATGATTATTTTCATTCATTTACAAATACCATCAGTTTATTATCAACCCTCGGAGGTTTCCTGAATTACAGGTATCTTGATAATGAATGGCGCTATGTATATGATTGTACATTAGATATCTCTTTTCGTAGTGAAAAGATTCTGTTTAAACCCTCTTTTAAAACAGAGGGTGAACATTTCTATTCGACCGAACTTGTGATGCCACACCGATGGGAATATTCCGGGAAATTCTTTTTTTCCTATGATATTGGAACAACATCATTATTTGTGAGTCCCGGTTTAAGCTGGGAAGATGCTAATTTTTTAGTGACCGGTGATGTGGGTTACATTTTCCCGGTTTTTATGATAAATGTGATGACTCTTAAATTTATAGTCGGCAAGACCCTTTTTGAATCCGAAGACAATGAACTTTATTTTTCACCCCAAATACTATTCTCCTGGTATCCGCCTGAACCATACACTCTGGACATTTCATTCGCTTTCACCTGGTATGATTCCGATTATGTATCCGAAGTCGGGGATTCCAGAGAATTCATGCCCATATTTGATTTTATTGAGTTTTTGACTGATATAGAATATTCTACTATTGTGAATGAGAGTTTTACCTGGACTATGTATGTTCCTCTGTCCCTGATTATGAAGCGTCACCACGCCGTAGATAATGGACTGGTCCTGGCAGAAGATGAATGGATTTTTATGGCCGGGATTCAGACTGATATTGAGATTGATTTTTATTCTTCCCATAGATGCGTGATTAGTTGTTCGGGAGAAAAGGCCTTTTCCAACAGTGCTTATCAGGCTGCCGGAGAATTTATGCTCTCCGTGGCATATGAGTTTTTGTTTTAGTGCTTTGACCATTTTATATATAATATATAAAGATTGATTTAAAATATGCCGGTCAAGACACTATCCGGATAGCAGTTTTTTAAATTTATGGTTCATTAATCGGAAAACGGATAGAGAAGGTCATCCCGTTATCATTTATCATGGATAATATTCCCCCAAGCTGGGATGTCAGGGTATTGACAATTTTCATGCCTAAAGATTCTGTTTGAAGAATTTCCTTATTATCCCGGACTCCCACACCGTTATCTTTAATCACGAGTACATACATTTCCTTTTCGGATATAAATGAAATATGGATAGCCGGTTTTTCCCTTTGTTCTTCGATACGGGACGCGGGAAACGCATATTTTATGGCATTAATTAAAAGTTCGTTGATAATAAGACCACAATGAATACTCCTGGTAATATCCAGAAAGATATTTTCTACATTTAAAGTAAGGATAATCGGTTGGATCCCTTCACTGTGGGACGCAAGAATATACTGCGAGAGATCATAAATGTATTCAGGAAGATTTGTATGTGCTATGTCCTTGGATTTATAGAGTTTTTCATGAATAATTGCAATGGATTGGATTCGTGAAATTGCGATTTGAAAGATTTCAAGACTGATAGGGTCTTCTATATATTTTTTTTGCAGTTTTAAAAGGCTGATAATGATCTGGAGATTATTTTTTACGCGATGATGAATTTCTCCCAGAAGAATTGTTTTATCATTCAGAGAGTCATTCAGCTTTTTTTCGATTTTTTTTCGTTCGATAATTTCATTTTTAAGTGCGGTATTCGTTTGTTCAAGTTTTTTTGTACGGTCTATGACTCTTGCTTCGAGATGATTGGTGAGTTGTTTTAAATTTGCTTCTACGATTGTGAGATGGGTAATATCCCGAAGCGCTACAACACGGCTTATAAAACTGTGGCGCCAGTTATACATAGGCGAAACACTGATATTATAGGTCGTCTCATTAATCTTAATTTCTTCATTACCAAATGCATCGAGAGGTATGTTTTGTACGACTTCGGCTAAATCCGGTAAAAAGAGAGCGAGTGGTTTTCCGGCGATAGGGGTGTCCTGATCTTGTATGATTTCTATGCCAGCGGGATTAACGTAAATTATTTGATTTTCAGGATCAAGAAGTATAAGGATATCACTCATGGATTCAATAACAATATGCTGGGCCAGGGGGATTGTTCTAAAATAGCGTAAACGGACAAAATATATGACGATGAGACTTGCGAAAGAGAAAACAAGGGGTGTGAGTTCGAGAGAAGAAAGATATTTTGAGAAAATATTTTCCGAAATATTTGCGATAAGCGGGATAAATGAAGCAATTATGAGTATGATGGATTGTCTGCGTTGATAATGAGGTTTTTTTATGATCATGACGAGAAGAATCACAAAACCTGAAATGATAAAAAGATAGGAATAGGCAAGGAATATGTAATACAATAAAGTAAATTCTTTTACTACTTTTATTCTATTTTCATGGAGAAAAATATCACGCCATATCAAACCGTGAAACGTATTGGTTAATGTAAGAATAAGTGCCGCCAGTGGGATGATTGAAAGGATTATCGTAAGCCGGAGGGCCTGTTTATCTTTACGTGTTGCATAGTGATAGCAGAATCCCACCCATGAGGGGGGGAGAAGAAAAATGCCTATATATTGCAAGGTTGTAAAGAGTATTTTTAGATTAATGTCAGTTAAAATATATTCCAATAATTGGCAGGTAAGCCATATCCACACAAAAATAAGGACTAAAAGACTTAATCCCGGGCGGATAGTTTTTCTATTTATTAGTAAATGTGTCACAATAATTGTAAGGAGAGAACCGGAAATAATATAGAGACTCGAAAAAACTATATAATATACATTAGGTACCATCTTTATGAGTATAGAATATGGTGAGATTACTTAGTTGTCAATGGGAGATGCCGGGAATCTTGTATCATTCTCCTTATCTGCCAAGCTTTTGCTCTGAGAACACACCTGTTTTTGTTTTTTAACAAAGTGTTTGAACAAAACGAATAATATATTTCCTCAAGGCCTTCTGAAATAATTCATGAGTCCCCTGCAAAATCCAAATTTGTACATCAGATATTCATAAAACCGTCAGTATATTAATAATGCCCCGGGTTTTTAGCATTCCGGGGGGAGTAAGACAGCTCCTTTTGCCGCACTTGCCACAAGGCGTTCATACCGGGAAAGCCATCCGCGGCTGAATTTTGGTGCCGGCTTTTTAAAGGAACTTCTCCTTTTTTCCATCTCTTTTTCATCTATTAATAGGTCGAGTTTCCGGTGAGGAAGATCGATATGTATTTTATCACCGGTCTGAATAAGGGCAATTGGGCCCCCTTCTGCCGCTTCCGGAGAGACGTGGCCGATACTTAAATTACGGGTTCCCCCGGAGAACCGGCCGTCAGTGATAATTGCAATACCACCGCCAAGCCCCAGTCCTGCTATGGCAGAGGTAAGGGCAAGGGATTCTCTCATTCCCGGACCGCCTTTGGGACCTTCGTACCTGACGATGAGAACATCTCCCGGTTTTACTTTTCCGTCCATAAGGTGTTTCATCGCCTCATCTTCCGAGTCAAAAGCAATAGCCGTCCCGGTAAAGGAATACATCGATTTATCGACCGCCCCGGTTTTTACGACTGCTCCTTCAGGTGCCAGTGAACCTTTGAGTATTGCTATGCCCCCTTCCTGTGCCACGGGGTTGTCAAGGGAATGGATAACTGATCTATCCGGTTCATATGCGTTTTTACATATCTCAGCTATAGTATAGCCGGAGACTGTAAGGCAATTTTTATTGAGTTTTGGGGAAAGTTCCTTTAGTAATGATGGGATACCGCCTGCCCATTCGAGATCTTCCATCATCAAATCCCCACCGGGACGCAAGGATGTGAGTTGAGGGGTTTCATGGCTGAGTCTGTCAAAATCAGCAAGGGTTATATCAACCTCTGCCGCGTGTGCAATGGCAGGAATGTGGAGAGTTGTGTTCGTTGAGCCGCCAAGTGCCATATCAACACGAATGGCATTTTCTATCGACTCTTTCGTTACAATTTTTCTGGTAGTAATATTCTCGTTTACTAAAGAGACAATGCGTTTGCCCGCATTATAGGCGATCCGCTCTTTGTTGGCAGTTCCCGCGAGCCCTGTTCCTGTTCCGGGTAAACTCAAGCCCATAGCTTCGGTTAAACATGCCATGGTATTGGCAGTATAGAGACCCTGGCATGATCCCTGTCCGGGGCAGGCTTCTAATTCCAATTCCTGCATTTCCTGTTCCGAGAGTTTCCCGGCCTGGTGAAGCCCGACTGCTTCAAAAGTATCCCGGACCAGTGAAAGCTTCTTTCCTTTATGATGTCCGGACATCATCGGTCCTGCTGTAACGACAATTGTCGGGATATCGAGTCTGCAGGCAGCCATAATCATGCCCGGGGTAATTTTATCACAGTTCGTAAGAAGAACGAGGCCGTCAAGTTGATGGGCCTGGGTAATTGACTCAATCATATCCGCGATCAATTCCCGTGAGGGGAGAGAATAATGCATGCCGATATGCCCCATGGCGATGCCGTCACAAATGCCGGGGACGGAGAATATAAAAGGAGCGCCACCGCCCGCATAGACACCACCCTCGATTTTTCTCTCCAGTCGTCTCATGCCGATATGTCCCGGGATTAAATCGGTAAAGCCTGTACAAACCCCGATAAATGGCTTATTCATCTGTTCAGGAGTTGTCCCGCACGCATATATAAGAGCCCTGTTGGGCATTCTTTCTATTCCTTTTTTTGTTAAATCACTACGCATTATTATCCTCCTCTTATTACAATTATTATGTGACAATAAAAAATTATCGCGAGAAAGTCAAGGAAGAAAATAAGTGAGGACAGTGCTAAAGCCTCTATTTATAACCGGATAAATATTTTAAGACCAGCTCCGCTTCATCTTTGGAAAGGGTACCCATACCGCAGGATGGAGTAACAATAATCTGTGTAGTAAGGGTACTTTCAGAGATTCCTTTTTGTACAAAAAGGTTAAGAAGGTCTGTATAAACTTTTCTGATTCCTGTTTCTGTTTCCTTGTGCAATGTTTCGCTATCGAGGGTCGGGACTAAGCCCCAGCCTAGAATGCCTCCCCGTTTAAGATATGACGTAAGAGCTTCGGGGTAAAGTGCTACTTTTTCTCCATAGCCATAGGCATCAAATGCAATAATATCGATATCTGTTTTTGCAAGCAGTCCCCAGTCCATGTTGCCGCAGCAATGAATACCGACTGCCGCGTTGTTGGCGTGACATCCTTCTACCAGTTCATTCAGCGTCGCGATCACATCTTCATCCCCGATGCCTAAATAGCCGGGAGTTCCAAGAGCGGAAAAAATCGGTTCATCAAAGAAGATAACGACTTTATCTGCTACTTGTGATAATTTTTGTATTTGCCAGAGCGCTTTCATGAGAAGCCCTTTAATCACAACATCCCGGTACTGTTCATCGAACCATACGGCTTTTCCTTCATTATCATTCATTCCGAGACCAAAGGTAAATGGACCTGTCACTTGACCCTTTGCAATAGGGAGGCGCCCCTTTTTTTGAAATTGTTCACAGAATGCATGAAATCCTAAGGCATAGTCCGGGGACAGAGCAAAGGAATCGGTCTTTTCTTCAATGACATTTTCATAAAATTGTGTCATTTCATCGAGGAGAGAGTCATCCCTTTGTACCCAGATTTTTTTATTTGCTTCATCTACCTTGATACCCGGGAATCCTTCGCTGGATTGCGGAATCATCGATTCTTTAAAGCTGCGTTTCGGAAGTTGAGGCCATGTCGGAATACTTAAAGGATATTTATCAAGAAGGGCGAGGGCCGTTTCTCCTGATGTATGAGGTAAACTACCGATCATCGCGGTATTTTTATACAAATCCTTCCACATAGTAAGGTCTCCTTATTTGAATATCTATATTTATTATCAAAAGAAAACAACCTCCTGTGGAGATGGTCTTTTACTCTAATCTAATTGACTTTGATTGAAGAGTCAAGCGCAGCATTTTCAGTATTCGGGGGAAATTAGAATTTGAGAATAAAAATATTCGTCTTTTTTTAGAAAGTGAAGAACGAGTACGCTAAAAAGATTTACTAAAAGAGAAAATCTTTTCAAAAATTGTTAAAAAAAAATAAAACTTGATTTTCTTTTTTAATTTGAGTATACTTGTTCAACATAACTATAATCGATCACTATAGTAAATGAAAGGAGTTGTCTTTGGAGATTGAAACGACTGATAATAATTTTAAGGAAGAAGTATTGGATTCTACAAATCCCGTTCTCGTGGATTTCTGGGCACCATGGTGTATGCCCTGTAGAATGATAGCCCCATCCGTAAAGGAGATTGCAAATCAATATAAAGAGAAACTGAAAGTCTGTAAGGTGAATGTTGATGAATCCCCTGAAACAGCGACAAAATATAAAATCATCAGTATTCCTACTTTATGCGTTTTTAAAGATGGTAAAGTTGTTGATCAGGTTGTCGGGGCTTTACCAAAAAATGAAATTGAAAAAATGGTAAAATCGCATATTGATAATTGATTAAAAGAGGGTTTTGATTTTAATCAATAAGTGGATCTAAAATAATCATCTATGTAAAAATATGAGGGAATGGTTATTGGTTTTACCGGGTGAAATTAATGTGACAATACACCAAACCGGGATCGGTGACGGTTTTCCGGTGAGACTCATGGGAATAATAAACGTAAGTTCCGAAAGTTTTTATAAAGGATCTGTTTATGCTTCCGAAGGAGTTGCCCGAATCGCGGAACAGATGATTAATAATAACGCATCAATTCTGGATATCGGCGGGAGGAGTACTGCTCCTCATGCCGGTTCTATTACAGTAGATGAAGAAAAAGACCGTGTTCAATCCGCGCTAGGCACATTGTTATCAGCCTATGATATTAAAAATACCCTGATTTCCATTGATACCCAATACCGGAAAGTGGCGGAAGCCGCATTTTCAATGATGCATTCATATGGAAAAGAGAAGAATTTTATTTTAAATGATGTGAGTTGTCTGTGTACTGATCCGTCCCTCGGGGATTGGTTGGCGGATGTTCATAAGCCGGTTATACTGATGGCTTCTCATCATGTGCCTGGTGATTCACTGGGCATACAAGAGACTCTATCCGATTTAAGCCGGGGAATTGATCTCCTTGAAAAAAAAGGATTTTCAACAACAGAAAAGGTAATTATTGATCCGGCAATAGGGAAATGGATTGGTGAAAAGAATTCTCCATATGATCTGGAACTTGTCGCAAGGCTCAAGGAATTCAGGGTACTTAACCGGCCGATTCTTGTGGGTATATCGAGAAAATCTTTTATAGGTTCCGTTCTCCATAAAAAAAATCCTGATACACGTTTACAGGGGACTCTTGCTGCAACTGCCATCGCCGTATTTAATGGTGCGCATATTGTGCGAACCCATGATATGACCGAAGAGACAATGGATGTTGTAACGGTGTCACAAGCCGTAAAAAATCATTCTTTTTCATAATTTTCTATTTTTTGGTGTTTTTACACAATACATTTTTTTTAGTGATTGATTTTTACACGCAGTTCCATTCATTACCAATTTCT
Source organism: Spirochaetales bacterium (assembly GCA_016934975.1). Taxonomy (GTDB): domain Bacteria; phylum Spirochaetota; class Spirochaetia; order SZUA-6; family JAFGRV01; genus JAFGRV01. The sequence goes on from JAFGRV010000257.1 coordinate 11,711, forward strand.
GTTTTTACTCGCATGTGCGGGAGGTGATGAAAATAAAAAGATAATTTATATGACGACAAAATGTCGATAAAATAAATAATGAGGAGGAATTGTGAAAAAACTTGATGCTACAAAAATGAAAGATTGGGAAATTGCCGAAGCGGCAGCAGAGGGGATGAAAACGGTATATCAACTTGCCGAAGAGCTTGAACTCAATAAAATGGAGCTTCTTCCATATGGTCATTATGTAGGAAAGCTCGATTACATGTCTATCTTAAGCCGGCTTCAGAGTAAAAAGAGGGGAAAATATATCGAGGTCACGGCGATTACCCCGACACCCCTTGGGGAAGGTAAAACAACAACAACTATGGGTTTGGTGGAAGGTTTGGGAAAACTTGGTAAAAAGGTAATCGGTGCTATTCGTCAGCCCTCGGGTGGTCCAACCTTTAATATAAAAGGCTCTGCTGCCGGGGGAGGATTGGCTCAATGTATTCCCCTTACGGATTTCAGCCTTGGTCTTACAGGAGATATTGATGCGATCACAAATGCTCACAACCTTGCCCTGGTTGCTTTGACAAGCAGAATGCAGCATGAATTTAATTATTCGGACGACGTCCTCAGTAAAAAGAATCTGAAACGCCTTAATATCGATCCGACTAATATAGCCATCGGGTGGTCCATCGATTTCTGCGCTCAGGCTTTGCGAAACATCATTATCGGGATTGGCGGTAAAATGGATGGATTCATGATGAAAAGCAGTTTTCAGATTACCGTTGCTTCCGAGGTCATGGCAATTCTTGCTGTTGCCCGTGATTTGAAGGACATGCGTGAACGGATGAGCCGGATTGTTGTTGCATATGATAAATCGGGAAAACCAGTAACCACCGGGGATCTGGAGGTTGATGGGGCCATGACCGCAATCATGGGGAAAGCGATAAATCCGAACCTCATGCAGACTATTGAGGGGCAGCCGGTTCTCGTCCATGCCGGTCCATTCGCTAATATCGCGATAGGTCAATCCTCGATCATTGCAGACAGACTTGGACTGAAACTCGCCGACTACCATGTGACAGAGAGCGGATTCGGAGCAGATATCGGTTTTGAGAAATTCTGGAACCTGAAATGCAGATTCTCGGAAATAATCCCCAATTGTTCGGTTATTGTTGCTACTATCAGGGCGCTTAAAATGCACGGGGGCGGCCCGACAGTAAAACCGGGAGCACCTCTTGACAAGGCTTATAAAGAAGAAAATCTTGGACTCCTTAAAACAGGGGTGGAAAATCTCCTTGCCCATATCCAAACAGTGAATAAAAGCGGAATTCCGGCGGTGGTTTGTATCAACAGCTTTTATACTGATACTGAAAATGAGATGAAATTTGTCAGGGAAGCCGCCGAAGCCGCCGGGGCACGGGTCGCTATTTCACGCCATTGGGAAAAAGGCGGGGACGGAGCACGAGAATTAGCGGAAGCTGTTGTCGAAGCCTGCGAAGAACCGGGTAATTTTAAATTTCTCTATAAGGATACTCAACCTTTGAAAGAGAAAGTTGAACTCATTGCAAAAGAAGTGTATGGGGCAGATGGAGTCTCCTACTCAAGCGAAGCCGAGGCGAAATTAAAGGCTATAGAAGCAGATCCTGTATTGAGTACTATGGGGACATGTATGGTTAAAACTCATCTTAGCCTTTCACATGATCCTGATTTAAAAGGCAGACCCAAAGGCTGGATTCTCCCGATTAGAGATATCCTCAGCTACATGGGTGCCGGTTTTGTCGTCCCGGTAGCAGGAACCATTAAACTGATGCCCGGGACTGCTTCGGATCCTGCGTACCGCAATATTGATATTGATGTTTCTACCGGGAAAGTGCAGGGACTCTTTTAATTTTGATCAAAACATACTACAATAATGATAAGAGGATTAAAATGTTATCCTCCGTCCCTCAATAAAGGAGGCTTCATATGAAAAAGCACTTGTTCCTGATACCCGGAGTATTAATTATGACATTTCTCATTACCCAATGTCTTACTTTTGGAGGAATAAAAAAGACAATTCGGATTGATCCTGTCACACCTGTAGATGAATACCAGGTAATGATCAGAATCAGCCCCGATCATTTCAATTATAAAGCCGCACAACCGGATGGGTCTGATATCAGGGTTCTTGATACCGAAGGACAATTGTTGAACTTCTGGATAGAAAATTGGAATCCTTATGGGATTTCTTATGTTTGGGTGAGAATCCCTCATGCCGGAACGGACAGGGTTGTTATTACAAGCAATAATCGGGATGAAACTCAGGGAAGTGACGGAACAAAGGTTTTTGATCCGGTCTCCTGGGAAATATTTAAAAGTGACTGGCAATATTCGGGGATTGTCCCTGGTATGGTTTCGGGATGGGAAAATCAATTAACGGAGTTTGATTTTGATGTGAGCGGCTGGAAACCCGTTGCCATAGATTCTGATTTTGTCGAGGAATGTGAGCATAGCCGGTGGTTTGTCCGAAAAGAGTTTTTTATTGCCCGGGGAGAAATCATTTATTCCGGTGAAGCTGATGATGATTATGTCTGGACTCTTATCGGTTCGGATGAATTATATATGAAAATCGGCGGTGCAGAATCTGATTCTGACGGAAAAAATCCCGGTGCTTATAGTGGTTCTATTAACTTTGAACAACCTTTTGGTCATTTTATATGGGCAGGGAGGGGGCAGGAAGGAGCCGGACAAGAAAAATTAACAATTTCAAATCTTGATTCCGGAATTGAAGGATTGTATACCAGAAAGATTCTCAATGATGCTCGTCTCCTGGATAAGGAAGAAGTAAGGGAAGGGGAAAACGAGGATACTAAAGAAATTGATGATGAGATTGCCGGTGGGGGGACGGAGGATTCATTATAAAAGTAATTAAAATTCTATTGGTCCGAAGTATCCGTTTTCATCTCTACCGCTGCGTTTTCTCATATTTACTTCTACTTCAGAAGAGATAAAACGGCGTCCGAAACGTGTATCTGCCCCGGATCGATAGGTAATGACATAACGTGGATCCCTCTGTGCAATTATTTCTTTAATAACCATTGTTACTCCTTCCGGAGCATTGGCGGAAAAAACTTTTCCTCCTGTTTCGTTACACATAAACTCGATATCCTGATTCATTTTTTCTTTTCCGATAGTGATTGCATAGAATCTGATATAATTATTTTTCATATAATATGTAAGGTCAAGAAGTGAATAATTTGAAAATGGATTTCCCGATAAAGAACCCTCGGTAATAAAAACTATTGCCCGTTTTGTCCGGTACGGGAGCAATTTTGTTGTCGCCAGTCTTAATCCCGTATCAAATTGCCACTGATCAGTATACTGGCCCAGATTTATAACATCAATTTTTTCAAGTCGCGATGCATTAACATCAGCTTCAAAAACAGGATTTTTCCCTGTTGAAACAATCATAATCTTTTTTGTGTTTCCTATATTTGAATAGATCCCGTTTATTGTATCTTTCATTTCTTTTTTTAGTTTTGAAGTCTTGTGGGATTTTTCTAAAAGAAGAACTACTTCAAAGTTATCAGATTCCTGCACTGGTTTAAAGAGTGACATGTCACTGACGGGGACGGAGGACTCAGTCATAATAAAATTATTCTGATTGAGTCCGGTGATCGGCCGGCCATATCTGTCCTGGACTGATACATCAACGATTATTTCCGGAAATTGAGTTGCATCGATTCGTTCTATTTGTACGAAAAGCCCGGATGAGAGAGAAGATAGTGGTGAGAGACCAAATATTTTATTCAAGTTATAATCAACAGTGAAAAGATCTCCATTCGGATCAATTGTGACTTGCAGAAGCCGTGAGGCTTCTTTTCCAAGATCTACCTGGACATTCCATTTTTCTTGTAATATATCGAAGGTGACAATTCTTGTTTTTGCTGCGAATGGGGCGGTATCTGCAATATAAAGCAGATTTTGATTATCAAAGTAAAGACCTTCCGGTCCCCAGAGAAAATTATCATCATATGATCCCAGGTGGTTCCCGCTATCATCAAAAACAAAGATTTTTTTTTGCTTTACATCAGCAACAAAAATCTTGTTTTCAAAGACTTCGATTCCGGTCGGTGACTCTAAAATTGATTTACCGGCTTTTCTTCCACCAAAGGAGAGTATGAATTGCCCATCCTGATCATACTTGTTTACCCGTTTATTCCCAAAATCCGTCACATAGAGATAACCTTTTTTGTCCATTGTAAGGAACTGGGGGCCAAGGAGATCTCCATCATTAATACCTTTTTTTCCGATAAATCCTAATTTTTCACCGGCGAGGTTGCATTTCGCGATTCTGTTTCCTTCGTATTCTGATATGTAAAGAAATCCCTTATCTGTTTCAATAATATCGAAGGGATGATCATATCCTTCTAATCCGCCTTTAAGAACTTCAAGAATTGTGCCATTAGCGTTCACTTTTAATATTTCATTTGTCCCAAAGGCAACAATGTAGAGGGAACCATCCTTTCGTGCTCTTACTGAACTGGGACGTTTGAATTCGCGATAAGTTGTTCTTGATGAGGTAATGACACTGGAGATAACAAATCTTTCCGGTTCTGCAATTTCCCGGCCAAAACCGCGGCGCATGGTAATAATCCGGACCGCGTTTTCAAGTAAAACAGTTCCCTTTCCTCTTTCAAGAAGGCTATTCCACTCATTCAAGGCTGCTTCCTCGAATCCCGATTTATAGAGAGCTTTTCCAAGCCAAAGTCGATCCCGAACGCCTAAGGGTTTAAAACCAAGGGCCTTTTCAAAGTAAAAAATTGCCTGATTAAAATACCCATTATGAAAAGCACGGACACCCCATTGAAAATTTTCATCAGCCTGAATTTCCTCCATATCAATCTGACCGACAAGCATTCCCGGAAGTAAAATAAAAAGACTTATAACCAGGAGAATTCTTATGTGTATGTGTGTTCTTTTAATAAAATAATTTTTCACAGTAAGACTATACCAGATTTAAGCAAAAGTATCTATAGCACGTTTCTGTTCAGGTTGGATATTTATTTCACCTTGGATACAAAGATAAAGAATTGATTTAATAGCCTGTTCATCAATAAGCTGAGGCTCTTTGGGAAGTGATGCATTTGATTCATTCGCCGGAAGTTCTTTGGGGAGTGATGTGTTAAAATTTGCTTTTGATTGTAAAATACTTTCAATATTCATAATTACACCTTCTTTTATGATTATCGTCAGGTATTTTTTTTTCTTTAAATGAAAAATAAAAAAATCATATTTTTTTTTAATTTAATCGTTAAGAAGTGTCAATTGATGTTCTTCAACATCTGTTGTTGGTATGGACCTCTATCATTATACTAAAGATTCCATCACGATCTTGAGATGCTGAGCAATTTGTTTGTTACCGGGAAGTATATCCAGTGCGCGGCGTAAAAAGCCTCGAGCTTCCTGAAGTTTACCTGCTTTAAAATGTGCCCAGCCTAAAGAATCAAGGTATGATGGATTCTTTGGTTTGATAGTAACCGCTCTTTTGCAGAGTTGAATCGCTTTGATACTATCGATATTTTCTTCTGCATAGATATAGCCAAGGGAATTCAGAGCACTCGGATAGTTTTCTACCATCGAAAGAGCCTTTTTTAAAGCAGTAATACTATCTTCAATTCGTCGCATCTGATAGTAGACATGGCCAAGGGATGCATAGACCTGGTGTGAGCGGACTCCCCCCCGGAGGGTTTTCCGGAATTCAAATTCCGCCAGCTGATATCTGCCGGTTTCCGAATAAATATAGCCGAGAATCATACGGCATTGAGTCACATGGAGAAAATTTTCACGGGAACTCACGACTTGTTCGAGATAGATAAGTGCTTCATCATATCTCTCTAAATGGGTGAGGGCAAGTCCGAGGTAGTAGGCAAGTTCAAGATTTTCCGACGGTTCTATGCCGGTTCCTTCCAGTTCAGTTATAACTTGTTCATATTTTTTAAGGTGGTAGAAGCGTTTACTCCGTTCAATACTATATTTCATCAATTTTTTTCTCCTTTCCGGAAGGATAATGAGTGAAATATTTCATCAACAGGTTTATGACCCGGTTGTACAGAGATTAAAGAAATTGAAATATTCTGTTGCTCTACAATATAATAATCCGAGCCTTTTTCATTTGCAGGATCAATGTTTCCTTTTAAAAAACAGTATATTTTGCCATCCGGGCCGGAAAATCGGGTTAATTTATCGTTATATACTCTTTTACATGGAAAAGTTATCTCTACGTGAGAATTGTTGTTAATGATTTTTGGAAAATTTATATTTAAAAAACAATCCGGTTTCCAGATCTCCAGAAAATTATCAAGGTTCTGTGCTATAAATTCAACATGGGAGTCAATAACTAATGACTTATCATAACTATTAATTGAAACTGCAATAGCGGGTGTTTTCATAAATGCTCCTTGTCGTGCACCGGCAGCAGTTCCCGAATAAATGATATCACTTCCAAGATTGGGTCCCCGGTTAATACCGGAGATAACCAGATCGATAGTGATGGGAAGAAATCCACTAAGAGCCAGAAGTACACAATCTGCGGGCGTACCTGAACATGAGTACCATTGTGGTTGTTCTTCTTGAACCACGAGGGGTCGGAGGAGCGTAATTGCATGGGAACAGGCACTCCTCTCCTTTGCGGGAGCAATAACCCAGACCTCATGATCCGTAGCAAGCCGATGAGCAAGGGCTATAAGGTGGTGACTTGAAATGCCATCGTCATTTGTTATTAATATGTGCATAGATTATGTGAATATACCATGGGGAATGAAGAAAATCAAGGTGGGGACGGAGGATTAAATTTATATGGAGATTCTTGATTATGAATATCTCGAATGAGTGGGGACGGAGGATTAAATTTAAAATACTACATATTGATCCTTTTTATCGACTGTAAAATCAATAATTTGATCAATACTCATATCAATTATAAGATTTTTTGCCGGATTATATAAGGTATCCATTCCTCCCGGAGATGTTCCCGACTCAGACATGTCTTTCCAATATATATTAATAGTATTATTAGCAAAATAGATCCTGTTCTCTGTAAAATCTATTGCGATATCGGGTATTTCAAATGGTGCCCGGATAATCTTTCCATCAACATCAATAATGTAAAGTGAAGGTCTGACCCCGGCCGCTGCAAAAAGATCATTATCCGTAAAAATGATCAAATATGCGATAGATAAAGCCAGTGGGATGTTTGGAGTGATGGCATATCCTGCACCTACACCTAAACTTGAAAATGGTTTTATTACCATTATATTTTTAATCCCAATTTCAGGTCCATTGATACAAAGCTAAATGTAAATCCTCCCATACCTTCTATTAAGAAGAAAGAAAGGAAACATGAAACCTGATTCAAATCTGATATTTCCTCCTTCAGGAATAATGAACATGTCATACGGAGCAGGGATATCCGAATTTGTAGGCTTCATATCGGTTCCGCTCATAATCCAAATCCTAAATTTCTTAGGGTGAAGTTGAGTTCAATATCTAAGAGAATTAATGGCATAATTGCAGTCTTAAATATTAGTGATGAATCACTAACCGGAATATCTCCGCCGCAGTCAATACTTGCTGAAAAAGAGATAAATCTTTGTTTTTTAGGTTTTTCCGTTGGTTCAGGAGGTGTCTCTTCGATTAATTCTTCGGTCTTTATTTCTTCAACGTCTGTTACTACTTCTCTTATTCTTTTATCATCAATACAACAACTAATTGAGGTTGTCCTGCAACCTCCTTTGAGTACAAAGGTTAAACAAGGCTGGCCACTAACATCCATCCGCACTATATGTAGTGCACTTTGATATAACTATACCATGTATAGTGTAGTTTGAAAGCGATTCTATTAAAAAAGGAGTTATTGGACAGCCTAAATTATAATTATTAAAAATAAACGTATTAACACTGATCAGGTAAGTATACTCGTAAATATACCCGGAGGGTGTATGATATCATACATCCCCTTTTTTATGAAGGTTATACCATTATGTTCATAATCCTCCGGTTTTTTTACAATTCCTGCTTTTACCGGATTTTCAGTAATATACTGAAATGTAACAAACATTTGATGTATACTATTAAGAATCCAGCTTTTGAATCGATCATACCACACATGTCCAATTAAATTGAACTTATCATTGAATTTTCTTGCAAACACACTCAGTATCCATTGCATTATTTTTGATAAATTTTCTTTTCCAAGGGGTTGCATCATTAGATGAACATGAGTACCCATAATACAGAAATTCCAAACGGCGAATTTATACCGTTTTTTTGCCCTTGAAAGAATGTCAAGGAACATATCCCTTATTTCTTTGGATTCAAAAATGAATTCATTACGATTTGCCCGTGCGATTACATGATAAACCGCACCTTGTCTCAATTTTCTTGATCGTCTCATATTAATTAATAACTACAAAAAAGTCGTGGTGAATTTGTTTTTCTGAATTTTTTTCTGAATTTTTTTGAAATCAGACATTGGTGCTCCGTCCCCCCCCATTTTCTCCACAGTTTCATCGGCTCCAACGAATCTCACTTGACAGAACCTCCGTCCCCTTTTATTCTATTTTTTTAACCTTATTCAAAGGGGTATGGAATGAATACATGTGGTAAATACCTACCGACATATAAAGGGTGTTTTGTGTGTGGTGATTCGTCTGTGAATCCACATACTCTCCATTTAAAATTCTGCATAACAAATGAAGGTGTAGAGACCGAATTTTTAGCTGATGAAAAACAAGAAGGCTATAGAGGTATTGTTCATGGTGGCATTATTTCTTCTCTGTTGGATGAAACAATTGGTTGGGCTGTGGCTGTTGCACGTAAGAAGTATTTTATGACTGTCGAACTCAATGTTCAGTTTCTTAAAACCCTTCCCGTTAGGAAAAAAGTGATTGTAAAAGGCAAAATTGTTACGCATAAAAGAAGATCAGCACAGGGAGAAGGAATGATGATTGATCAGGAGGGGATTATCTATGCACGTGCATCAGCTCGTTTTTTTTTAATGCAGAATGATGAAGCTCAAATTGTGCATAATTATCTTACCTTTCACAAGGATGATATTGATATACTTGGGCCGGAATAATGTATAGGCTGATAAATTGATAATCGAAACAAAGACTAAAATGAATCTTATTTCCTTTGGGGACGGAGGTGGATGTGTAGGAGGAGATTGGAAGAGGCCGGAGGGGGACGGAGGAGAATGGGAGAATGGAGAATGGGAAGAGAATGAATAATTACAGATTTTCTATACTTCGATGAAAGATAGACGCTCTCGATGCCAACGGCTTTCCGGTCGTAAGCCTTCAGATCGAAAATAGCCGAAAGGAGATGACACAACAGTGAACGGATGAGTCATTGTTGGTCGTATGATTTTTTTTTGTTGTTTAATATGAGAGTGTCCATAGAGAACAAGTTCAATTTTCTTGCTTTCTATTAAAAAATCACCAAAGCAATCTGATCCCATGTATGTGGCAAAAAAATTCCATACAGGGTATTTGCGGTGAAGTATCATTTCCCGGAAAGGTACATGATGAAAGAGTGTGATAATCTTTTTTACATTTTTACTGATTTCCCGGTATTGCTCAATAAAATTTTTATAGAGTAACATAGTGATATCTTTGTCGGATATCACTTTCTCATCATTAATAAATATGGCATATATTTTATCCATCCATGTATATCCCTCATAGATTTTCTCTTTGTATATATTCTCAGAGATATTAAGATTTTCCGGTTTGAATGAATAATCATACCAACCCATACTCCCGCAAAAGCCATAATCTCCTGTAACATATGGTTCAATCCAAACCGGGATAAAATCATTTTTTTTTGCTGCTTTGGGAAGAAGATCGTAATATTTTATGTAGCTATTTGTATATTCTCCATGCGCCCAAATGTCATGATTACCTGGCACAAACAGCTTCGTGCAGGAGAGTGATTTAAAAATAGATAATACCTCTTCTAAGGTTTTCAGCGAATGGCAAATGTCTCCCGTGATAATAAATACATCAGGTTTTTTCTCTTTTAGGATTCTTAGTATAGCTTGGGGAATTCTTGCATTTTCTTTAGAAGAATCAACATGTAAGTCTGATGTATATGCTATTGTCATATTATGTACCCGGATAGATTGCAGAGGCAGGCTAATAGGAAAATAAAAAGTTTTTTATACTCCTCTTCCGGTACCAGGAATGATAACATATTATTTAAACACTCCAATGAGTGGCCTTAGATGTATAAATTCCTGATGTATTTTGAAATACTGATACTTATAATTTATCTGCATCATGATGAATGTACTGATTTACGATATTTATTTCAAGTATTTATCAAAAATACTATTCTGTCTTTGATTGTCCTGCTTGCCTATAAACCTAAAATTGCTTACAATTGACGCAATAGTTAATACAAACTCAACTTTTTTGAGTTTGGTCTTTCCTGTTATTCCATTCCTGTTCTTTATTTTTTGAATTATCAGGAAATGACTAATTTCTGAAATACTGACAATTTGATTATTTATCAGTATAATAATGTTAATGATTGATTTTATTCATTTTTTGCTTAAATGGAGGAATTATGGATTGCCCTGTATGTAAGAACCATGGAACCCTTACAAATAAACAAATCGAGAAAGATTTGGAAGTTAAAGAATGTGAATCCTGTTTTGGGAATTGGATTCCTTCATTTGAATACTGGAGATGGCTTGAAAAACATAATTGGAGACCTCCAACAGAATCAGGGATCGACAGTACAACTGTGGAAATAAAGACAGACTCTGTGGGAGGTAAAATCTGTCCGGAGTGCCGTCATATACTTATTTCTGCCAAAGTAGGGTATGGCTGTGAATTTTGTATAGAAAAGTGTAATCATTGTGGTGGAATTTGGCTTGATAAAGATGAGTGGGCAATTCTTAAATCAAAGAAATTGAATGATCAACTTCATTATATGTTTTCTCATATCTGGCAAACCCGGGTAAAAAAAGCAGAAAATGAGGCGCATTATATTTTATTTCTTAAGGAGAAACTTGGAGAAGAAGATTTTAATAAATTATTTGAATTCAAAGAATGGATGCTTGCTCATAAAGAAAAAGATGTCATGATAGCTCATCTTATACATCGTATTTAAATCAAGGAATTGATAATCCATGAATCCTGATTTCCCTGAAGTAATTATTTTTGACCTTGATGATACGATCATCGAATTTTATAAAGGAGTCGTCCCTTCGTGGAAAACAGCGTGTTCATTATTTTGTAAAAACAATACTTATGTTGATAAAGATAGTCTCTATACTGCAATAAGGATTGCAGGGCAATGGTATTGGAAAGATCCTGAGCGGCATCGAATCGGCCGTAATGATTTAAGAAAGGCAAGAAGAGAGATTGTTGTGATTGCTTTTCATCAACTTGGACTTTCGAATAATGCTGATGCTTTTGGACTTGCAGACCATTATTCTGATTTAAGAATGGAATCATTAACACTTTTCCCCTCTGCAAAAGAGACTCTCAATACATTTAAAGAAAAGAAGCAGCGAATGGTACTTCTTACTAATGGGGAATCCTCTTTGCAGCGTGAAAAGATAAAGATGTTCGATTTAGAACACTATTTTGAAAAAATATTTATCGAAGGTGAAGTTGGCATCGGTAAGCCTGATATCAGAGCATATCAAAACCTTCTTGATTGCATGAAATTAAAACCTCGGAATGTCTGGATGGTGGGGGATAATCTTGAATGGGATGTATATGCACCACAATCAATTGGTATTTACAGTATATGGAATGATTTCGGGCAACAAGGACTCCCCGATACTCATCCATCTGTACCGGATAGGATTATTTCCAATATTTCAGAATTACTTGGTTAATTAAATTGATGATATCTTTCATTATTAATACTTCCGATTGCCCTTGGGTGTATTATTTTTTATATTATAAGGAAATAGGGATATTTACGTAATTATGGGAAATGCCTTTAACAGAAAAGTTGCGTATATCTTGTTGAGTCTTGACACACTGTCAGCTATTAAACTACATTATAGTTAAGAATATTTATTTTGAGTATAATATAAAACCGTATAAGGTGAAATACTAATTTCTGGGTAGTCCTTAAGAAGTTCAGGATTATAAGAAATAAAATAACGTATCGGGAATAATGACGAAAAGAAAAATCAGAGTTTTTTTTTGCTTATTATAAATTCCGGGAGGAATATTAAGGTGAAGAGTAAAGTTTATTTTATGCCATTACCGGGGCAAAGTACCCCGCAAGAGCGTCACAATGCAATTAAAACATTATGTACATTACCGGAATTGGATTCTATTCCTATGAAGAACGAGATGGTTGCGGTGAAAGTTCACGTTGGTGAGAAAAAAAATACAACATATATTAAACCTGGATTGGTAAAACCTATCATTGAAAAGATAAAACGGATAGGCGCTCTCCCATTTCTAACTGAAACATCAACCCTGTACAAAGGTGAACGGTCAAATGCAGTGGATCATATCAATTGTGCCTATTCTCACGGGTTTACACCTCAGAATGTCGGCACATCTTTTATCATGGCAGATGGACTTCTTGGTAATACGGAATTAGAGGTGGATATTCAGGGGAGAATATTTCAGAAGGTGCATATAGCCCGTGAAGTTGTTATGGCAGATGCATTAATTGTGCTTTCCCACGCGACCGGTCATATTGGAATGGGATTTGGTGGTGCCCTTAAAAATATGGGAATGGGACTGGCAAGCAGAAAAGGAAAACTGCGGCAGCATTCTTCAATAAAACCATATGTTGATAAAAATGCCTGTACTTTTTGTAAAAAATGCATGAGATGGTGCCCGGAAAATGCAATTATTGCGAAGAAGGATTTTAAAGAATATGTACAGATCTTAGAAGAAAAGTGTATTGGCTGCGGTGAATGTCTTACGGTCTGTAATTATTCTGCAGTTCACTACAATTGGGGGACAGAGTCGGCAAATTTGCAACGGAATATGGTGGAGCATGTGCTTGGTGTTCTTAAAAATAAGCGGGATAAATGTTTTTTTATTAATTTTCTTATCGATATGACTTTGGATTGCGATTGTATTAATAAAAGTCAGGATATTCTTATTCCTGATATTGGTATATGCGCCTCAACAGATCCGGTTGCTATTGATCAGGCAAGCATTGATCTTACGGAGAAGAGAAACGGAAAGCATATTGGACTTCTGAGCTATCCTCATTTAGATCCATATATTCAGGTTGAACATGCTGCCGACCTCGGTTTAGGTAACAGAGATTATGAGTTAGAAGAAATAAGCAGATAAGATCCCTCTTCTCCTGATGAAATGCTGTTCATGGTACAATGAATTGGATGCTTCTATCAAATGAAATTATCAGTATTTAAAATACCAAGGATGTTGTAATTCTTTAGATATTACAAAATGCCGTCCACTTCCTGGTTCAAGCGGATGAAAAAATTTTCCATAAACATATGCCGCTCGAAAGCAAGGCGTTTTCCTTCGTTTGTGCACATTCTATCTTTAATATACCGGAGTTTCACCATGTATTCCCGGTAAGCAGTATCTTCTTCAGAATAGGATTTTGTATTTAAAATATCAACATTTTTATTATGTAGCTTGGCTCCAACTTCTCCTGCAAAAAGAAAAGCCCGGCCTATACCAACAGCTCCGATTGAATCGAGTTTATCTGCATCAAAAAGTACCTGTGCTTCCAGGCTTTCGGGATGTTTATTATTTCTAAATCTATGAGTTTCGATACAGTGTATAATCTCATCGATTTTTTTTTGATTCAAATCATATTTTTTAAGAAGGTGTGCCGCCATTTCAGCGCCCTTTTCTGCATGACACACTTTCCCACGAGATTCTGCTTCGCAGGACCTCCCAATGTCATGAAGCAGGGCTGATAATGTAATAATTTCAATAAGTGCCCCTTCTTTTTTACCGATATGAAGAGCCAGCCGGTAAACCCGTTCAGTGTGTTCCCAATCATGGGAACCACGGGAACCATTCAGGAGTGCTCTTACTTCTCTTTTTATCTCTGCTACAATATTCATAGGTGTATCAGTAAGGAAAGAATATAGTATAGGTAATGAAATTTGTCAATGTATCGTATTTTGTGTCAGCTCACCTCCGTCCCCATGCGCTATCTCACCTCCGTCCCCGATAGCATAAAAATGTGACCGCGAATTTGTTAAGTTGTTGCCGATCATTCCATTAACAACAAAGGAGAAAAATCAATAAATATGATTTTTCCTATAAAGAGTCTATCATGGCATCTGTCAGAGGAATGTGTATTGTTGTCTCGATGATTATTTCTTCCAGTGGTTCTACAGATGGAATAAAGAGATACGGATCTCCCTTGCTTGCATCAACTTTACCTTCATAGTGATTCGGGATAAAAGGCGGATCTTTTTTGTCCGACAGGGTTACTTGTGTGAAATTTTCAGGGGGAAGGAGGGTAAGGGATAATTCTACCGGGTAGACATCTCCTGCTCTCCATGGACGTGTATATGTTTTATTCCACCTTCGGAAGAAATCGGGCAAAGTCAGGAATATCGTGATCTTTCCTTTTCCTTCGCGAATAATTGTTGCTTCTTTTGCCCGCAGTTCATGAGGGTGTTCTCCGGGTGTTGATGTTAATGCAAAATTCCGTTCGAAGCATACCCATACTTTTTTTTCTTCCCAGTCCGGTGGAAATAGAAGATCACATTGTATAATACCACTATCTGATGCAGGATAAGTGATACAAAAAAATTGACTCGTATCAATCGTCACCGATAATTCCTCTGCCCGGAACCCCGGCTTGTACCAGGAGTAAAAAATGTTCTGTATCCCGTTTTCCTTCGGAATAAATGATTGGGTGAGATCGATGCCGATAAAGCTATG